>DASQOM010000067.1:0-46107 GCA_035644495.1 Planctomycetota bacterium
GTGGAGCTTGAGCTCCGGGCCGACCACGATGACCGACCGCGCCGAGTAGTCGACGCGCTTGCCGAGCAGGTTCTCGCGGAAGCGGCCCTGCTTGCCCTTGATGATGTCCGACAGCGACTTCAGCGGGCGGTTGTTCGAGCCCAGCACCGGGCGGCGGCACCGCGTGTTGTCGAAGAGCGCATCCAGCGACTGCTGGAGCATGCGCTTCTCGTTCCGGATGATGACCTCGGGCGCGTTGAGCTCGAGGAGCTTCTTCAGACGGTTGTTCCGGTTGATGAGACGCCGATACAGGTCGTTCAGGTCGCTCGTCGCGAAGTTGCCGCTGTCCAGCAGGACCAGGGGCCGCAGGTCGGGCGGGATGACGGGGATGACCGTCATCACCATCCACTCGGCCTTGTTGCCGCTCTCGATCAGCATCTCCGTCGTGCGGAGGCGCTTGACGATGTCCTTGATCTTCTGCGCCGACGTCGTCTTGCCGAGCTCGACGCGGAGCAGCTCGGAGAGGCCCTTCAGGTCGACCTTCTGGAGCAGCGTGCGGACGGCGGCCGCGCCCATGTCCGCCTCGAAGTCTTCGCGGTAACGCTCCCGCGCCTCGCGGAACTGTTCCTCGGTGAGGAGCTGCTTTTCCTTCAGGGGGCACTTCTTGCTGCGGACTTCGGTGACGATGTAGTCCTGGTAGTAGATGACGCGCTCCAGCTGGCTGGTCTTCATCGCCAGCAGGCTGCCGATGCGCGAGGGGATGGTCTTGAAGAACCAGATGTGCGCGCAGGGGGCGGCCAGGTTGATGTGGCCCATCCGCTTCCGGCGCACGCGGGCCTGCGTGATTTCGACGCCGCAGCGGTCGCACACGATGCCCTTGTACTTGATGCCCTTGTACTTCCCGCAGAAGCACTCCCAGTCCTTCTCCGGACCGAAGATGCGCTCGCAGAACAGTCCGTCCTTCTCCGGCCGGTACGTCCGGTAGTTGATGGTCTCCGGCTTCTTGACTTCGCCGTAGGACCAGCTCCGGATCTCCTCCGGCGAGGCCAGCTTGATGGTCACCGCGCTGTACTCGTTGATGCGGTCGTACATCAATTCCATCTGCGGTTCCCCTTTATGTTTATCAGCGTTCAGCCCTGATGGCCCAACCCTGAATTCTTCTAAGACGACGACGCCGAAGCCGGCGCTTCCTTCGACTTCTCGAGCTTGAGGTTCAGCCCCAGGCCCTTGATTTCGTTCGTCAGCACCTCGAACGACACCGGCGTTCCGGGCTCCAGGATGTTCTCGCCCCGGACCATCGACTCGTAGATCTTCGTGCGGCCGTCGACATCGTCCGACTTCACGGTCAGCAGCTCCTGGAGGATGTTGGCCGCACCGTAGGCCTCGAGGGCCCAGACTTCCATTTCGCCGAAGCGCTGGCCGCCCGCGCGGGCCTTGCCGCCCAGGGGCTGCTGCGTGATCAGCGAGTACGGTCCCGTCGCGCGCGCGTGGATCTTGTCGTCGACCAAGTGGTGCAGCTTCATGATGTACATGATGCCCACCGTGACCGGCTCGTCGAACGACTCGCCCGTGCGGCCGTCGAACAGCTTGATCTTGCCGTGCCGCGAGAGGCCGGCCTTGTCCAGGTACTCCTCGATCTCGCTCTCCTTCGGTCCGTCGAAGGGCGGGCAGATCGCCCGCAGCCCGAGCTTCTTCATCGCCCAGCCCAGGTGGACCTCCAGGATCTGACCGACGTTCATGCGGCTGGGCACGCCCAGCGGATTCAGCACGATGTCCACCGGCGTCCCGTCCTCGAGGAACGGCATGTCCTCTTCGGGCAGGATCCGCGCGATGACGCCCTTGTTCCCGTGGCGGCCGGCCACCTTGTCGCCGACCGACAGGTTGCGCTTGGTGGAGACGTAGACCTTGACCATCTCGAGGACGCCCGTGGGCAGCTCCTCGCCGCGGGTCAGCTGGTTGATCTTCTTTTCCTTCTCGTTCTCGAGGGCCTCGATCTGCATGAACAGGTTGCGCAGGATGGCCTCGGCCTCCTCGAACTGCCGGCGGCCCTTGATCTCCATCCCCGCGATCGAGAGCTTCTCCTTCAGAGAGCGGAGGTCCTTCACCGAGCCCTTCGGGCCGTACTCGAAGCCCTTGGCGGGCGCCCGGCCCAGGACGTCCTTGAGGTCATCGATGCCATGCTCGATGAGCTCGTTCATCCGCTTGTACATCTCCTTCTCGATCTGCTTCGACTCTTCCTTCACCTTCTTCTTCTCGGCGGGCGAAAGATTCGTCTTGCGGAAGAACGTGCGCGTGTCGATCACGATGCCTTCGACGCCGCTCGGGACCTCGAGGGACTCGTTCTTCACGTCCTCGCCCGCGCGGCCGAAGATGGCGTGCAGCAGCTTCTCCTCGGGCGTCAGCTCGCTCTTGGACTTCGGCGCGACCTTGCCCACCAGGATGTCGCCCGGCTTCACCCGGGTGCCCGGCTTGATCACGCCGGTCTCGCCCAAGTTGCGGAGCATCTTCTCCGAGACGTTCGGGATGTCCCGGGTGAACTCCTCCTTGCCGAGCTTCGTCTCGCGGATCTCGACCTCGAACTCCTCGATGTGGATCGACGTGTACGCGTCCTCCTTGACCAGCTTCTCCGAGACGATGATCGCGTCCTCGAAGTTGTAGCCGTCCCAGGGCATGAACGCGACCAGGACGTTCCGGCCCAGCGCCAGCTCGCCCTAGGAGGTCGACGGGCCGTCGGCGATGACCTGGCCCTTCGTGACCTTCTCGCCTTCCTTGATGATCGGACGCTGGTTGAGGCAGGTCCGCTCGTTGAGGCCGCTGTACTTGCGCAGCTTGTGGACCAGTTCGCGGCCGCCCGAGGCGCGCACCACGATCTCCGTCGCCGTGGCCTTGCGGACCACGCCGTCCTCCTGCGCTTTCACCACCATGTCCGAGTTCTCGGCCACCCACCGCTCCATGCCGGTGCCCACCACGGGCGGCTCGGTGTGGATCAGAGGCACCGCCTGGCGCTGCATGTTCGACCCCATCAGCGCGCGGTTGGCGTCGTCGTGCTCGAGGAACGGGATCAGCGCCGCCGAGACGCCGACGATCTGCGCCGGCGACACGTCGAGATACTCCACCTTGTCGCAGTCGATGAACTGGAACTCGCCGTTGACGCGGCCCATGACGCGGCCGTTGTGGCCGAGCAGCCTGCCGTCCTTCTCCATCTCCACGTCCGCGGGCGCCATGACCTTGTCGACCTCCTCGTCGGCGCGGAGGAAGACGATCTGGTCCGTCACCTTGCCGTTCTTCACGACCTGGTACGGGGCCGTCAGGAAGCCGTACGGATCGACGCTCGCGTAGATCGCCAGCGACGAGATGAGGCCGATGTTCGTGCCTTCCGGCGTCTCGATCGGGCAGACGCGGCCGTAGTGCGAGATGTGCACGTCGCGCACCTCGAAGCCGGCCCGCTTGCGGTTCAGGCCGCCCGGTCCCAGGGCCGAGAGGCGCCGCTCGTGCGTCAGCTGCGAGAGCGGATTCGTCTGGTCGATGACCTGCGAGAGCTCGCTGCGCCCGAAGAAGTACTCGATCGCGCTCGACACCGTCTTCGAGTTGATCAGGTTCTTCGGCGTCAGGTTCTCCTGCATCGTCATGTTCAGGCGCTCGAGGATCGACCGCTTGAGGCGCAGGAAGCCCTTCCGGACCTCCTCGCCTGCCAGCTCGTCGATCGTGCGGACGCGCCGGTTGCCCAGGTGGTCGATGTCGTCCGGCGTGCCCTCGTTCCGGCGCATCTTCATGATGTACTTCACGGAGTTGACGACGTCGTCCTTCTGGACCGTCATCTCCGACTCGGGCACGTTCATCTGGAACTTGCGGTTCAGGCGGAAGCGGCCGACGCGGCCCAGGCGGTAGCGCTGCGGATCGAAGAAGCGCTCGTAGAAGAGCTGCTTGGCCTTGTCCGGCGTCTGGGGCGTGCCCGGGCGCAGGCGGCCGTAGATCTTGAGCAACGCCTCCTCGTGGGAGTGCGTGTCGTCCTCTTCCAGCGTCGTGAGGATCAGGAGGTCGTCGGCCTTCGTCATGACCTCGACGGTCTTGAGGCCGGCCTCCTCCATGAGCTTGAGCATGCCCTTGGCGATCCGCTGGCCGCCGGCGAGGATCTTCTCGTTCTTGACGGAGTCGACCACGTCCTTGACCACGATGCGGCCGATCATCTGCTCCTCGTCGGCGCCGGCGAGCTTGATCTCCGACGTCTCGTGGAACACGCGGATGATGTCCTCGTTGGTCGAGAACTCCGGCGAGCAGGCGCGGAGGAAGGTCGTCGCGGGGATCTTGCCTCCCTGGTCGATGCGGATGGCGACGCTGTCGCGCTTCGTCACCGAGATCTCGATCCAGCTGCCGCGCTCGGGCACGATCCAGCAGGAGTGCATCTTCTTGTCGCCGACGCGCTCCTCCATGAAGTCGATGCCGGGGGAGCGGTGGAGCTGGTTGACGAGGACGCGTTCGGCGCCGTTCACGATGAAGGCGCCGCCGCCGATCATGAGCGGGATCTCGCCGAGGTAGACGTCCTCCTCGATCGGGTTCTCGGGCTTGTTCAGGCGGAGGCGGACCTTGAGAGGCGCTCCGTACGAGAGCCGCAGCATGCGGCACTCCTCGGGCGTGTAGCGCGGCTGGCCGATCTCGTAGTGGACGTACTCCAGCGAGATGGTCCCGTCATAATTCTTGATCGGGAACGTCTCGCGGAGAATCGACTCGAGGCCGATGTCCTCGCGCTTGTCCGGCGCCAGGTCCCGCTGGAGGAACTTGATGTATGCCTTGACGTGCAGCTCCGTGAGGGGCGGCACGTCCAGGACGTTCTTGAATCGCCCGAACCGGACTAACTCGCTCATGAAACCTCCGAAAGAAGATAAACCGCCCCGCCGGTGCGGTCCGCCGGGGCGCCGAAGCGCCTGCCGGCGAAACCCGCCCGAAGGGAGTCGCCTGAGCGAGCCGGATTATTTGATCTCGACCTCGGCTCCCGCGTCCTTCAGCTCCTTCGCGAGCTTGTCGGCCTCTTCCTTCGGAATGCCCGTCTTCACGGCCTGGCCGCCCTTGTCCACGAGATCCTTCGCCTCCTTGAGGCCCAGGCTCGTGACCGCGCGCACCACCTTGATGACGTTGATCTTGTTCGCGCCGGCATTCTTGAGAATGACGTCGAACTGCGTCTGCACTTCCTTGGCCGCCGCCGGAGCCGCCGCCGCGGGAGCCCCGCCGCCGCCGCCGCCGCCCGACGCCGCCTTCACGCCGAACTTGTCTTCGAGCGCCTTCACCGCCGTCGAGAGCCACAGCACATTCTGCTTGGCCACGAACTCGGCGAGGAACTGGGTGCGCTCCTCGTCCGTGAGCTTGCCCGCCTCGTCCACCAGACCCGCAACGTTGCCCATGTCCGCCTCCGATTAACTGTTGTCCGTCAGGTTCTCTATAAGTAAAAGGCTACTTTTTGTCCTTGTCCGCGACCGCCTGCAGCGTCCCCACGAACTTCCGGGGGATCTCGTTCAACGTCGATACGAACTGCACCGTCACCGCGTTCATCAGGCCCAGCAGCTGCGACAGCAGCTCCTGGCGTCCCGGAAGCTTCGACAGCGCCTCGATCGACGCGGGCGGCATCGGCTTGCCCTCGATGTAGGCCGCCTTCACCGCCCCCTTCTGGTGCTTCTCCCGGTACGCCGTCAGCCGCTTCGCGATGGCCAGGGGGTCCGCGCCGTACACCACCGCGCTCATCCCGTTGAGCTGCGCGTCGAAGCCGGCGATCCCCAGCTTCTTGAAGGTGTGCAGGGCCACCGAGTTCTTCACCAGGCGGAGCTTCAGCTTGTCCTCGCGGAGCGACTTCCTCAGCTCCGTCGTCTGGATGCCGGTCAGCCCCTTGGCGTCGACGAGCACGAGGTTCGTCTGGCCCTTGAGCTTCTCGGCCAGCTCTTCCACCATCTTCCGGCGCAGCACTTTCGACATATCCGTCCGTCCTATCCGTTCGAGGTTCGGAACCGCCCTACTCGGCGACCGCCACCGCGATCCCCGGACCCATCGTCGGGGAGATCGACACGTTCTGGATGAAGATCCCCTTCACCGTGTTGGGCCGCACCGACTTCATATGGTCGATGAAGGCCTCCACGTTCGCCTTCAGGTCGCCCTCGCTGAACGAGAACTTCCCGATCGCCGCCTGGACGTTCCCCGCGGCGTCGTTCCGGTACTCGATCTTGCCCGCCTTGAACTCGCGCACCGCCGTCTTCACGTCGTCCGTCACGGTCCCGTTCTTCGGCGACGGCATCAGGCCCTTCGGGCCGAGCACCTTGCCGAGCTTCGAGATCACGCGCATCGTGCGCGGCATCGCGATCGCGACGTCGAACTCGAACCAGCCGGCCTCGATCTTCTTGGCCAGGTCGTCCATGCCGACCGCGTCCGCGCCGAACTCCGTCGCGGCCTGCGCCTCGGCGCCGTCCGCGAATACGATCACCCGCCGTGCCTTGCCGATCCCCTTCGGGAGCGACACCGACCCGCGGATGGACTGCTCGCTCTTCTTCGGATCGATCGCGAGCTTGACCGCGATCTCGACCGACTGGTCCGCCTTCGTCGGCACGAAGGACTTCAGGATCTTCACGGCCTCGTCCACGGGGTACTTCTTCTGTCCGTCGACCTTGGCCGCGTCCGCCTTGTAGCGCTTGCTTCGTTTCCGCATGGCTTTACCCTTCGACCTTGATGCCCATGTTCCGGGCGGTGCCCTCGATCGCCTTGATCGCCGCCTCCATCGAGCCGGCGTTCATGTCCTTGATCTTGATTTTGGCGATCTCTTCCAGGTGCTTCCGCGTCACGGTGCCCACCTTCTCCTTGTTGGGGGTGCCGCTGCCCTTGACGACGTTGGCGAACTTCTTCAGCAGGACGCTGGCCGGGGGCGTCTTGTACGCCATCTCGAACGTACGGTCCTTGAAGACCGTCACGATGCACGGGATGATGAGGCCGGCGTCCTTCTTCGTGGCGTCGTTGAAACGCTTCACGAACTCGCCGATGTTCACGCCGTGCTGGCCGAGCGCCGGACCCACGGGCGGAGCGGGCGTCGCCGCGCCGCCGGGGCACTGGAGCTTGATCTTCGCCATCACTTCTTTGACTTTGGGAGCCATGGCTCTTCCTATACTTTCTCAACCTGCCAGTATTCCAGCTCGACGCGCGTCGCCCGGCCGAAGATGGTGATCGTGATCCCCACGAGGCCCTTCTGGCTGTTGATCTCCTCGACGATGCCGTCGAAGTTCTCGAACGCGCCTTCCTTCACGCGAACCGTGTCGCCCTTCTGAAAGTCGATCTTGATGCGGGGCTTCTCCTCCTCCGCGCCCGTCTGGTCGACGAGCATCTTGTTGACCTCGTGCTCGGCCATCGGGATCGGCTCCTTCAGCCCGAGGAAGTCGCCGATGCCCGGCGTCTCCCGCACGAGGAACCACGCATCCTTGTCCTGCAGCATCTGGATCATGATGTAGCCGGGATACAGCTTCTTCTCCCGGATCGTCTTGCGGCCGCTCCGGATCTCGGTCACCTTCTCCGTCGGCACGATCACGTTCGTGATCTTCGTCTGCAGCCCGGCCGCGTTCACCCGGCGCAGGAGACCGTCCTTCACGGACTCCTCCCGGCCGCTCTGCACCCGGACCACGTACCAGCGGAGGTTCGGATCGGACGCCGGCTGTGTCGCCTCTTCCGGAGGAGCCACGTCACTCATCTTGATTTCTTCCCCCATGCTAGAATCCGACGCCCAGCCGCTTCATCAGCTCGCTCAGCCCCATGTCCACGAAGTGGAGGAAGCCCGAGACGATCGCCACCACGAGCACGACGATCACGGCCGAACCCACGTACTCCTTGCGCGCCGGCCAGGAGACCTTCTTGATCTCGCCTTCCGTCTCGACCAGGAACTCCGCCCACTTCTCCTGGTTGAGGAGGAGGTAGACGATCGACATCGCCGTCAGGAACGCCGCCATGGCCGGGAAAAACTGGGGCCGCAGGCTGGCTTCCTTGCCCATCAGCGCAAACGGCCCGGCGATCACCTGCCACCACGAGCTCTGCAGCCCCGGAGCCATGTAGAGCGCATAGGACCCATACAGCGCCAGCGCGCCGATGCCCACATAGGCGGTCGTCCGCACCGCGCGCCCCTGTCCGGGCTTGATATAATCCAGTTTCGATCCGAGTTTCTTCAGGATGCCGACCACGATTCCGGCGCCCACCAGAGCGCCTGCCGCCAGGCCCGCCGGGCTCCAGAAGATGTGACCCACCTTGATGCCCGCCGTCCCCGCCCAGGAGAACTGCGACACCAGATGCGCGGCCGTCGCCGCCCAGGCCCCGCCCGTCAACACCACCCAAACGCGGGCGATGAGGCGGAAATTCGCCGCCTTCGCGGCCGGATCCGGCGTCGCCGCCGGCTGCGGTTGAGCCTTCTTCTCGTCCATTGTCTCAGGCATCCGTTATCCTCGGAAGGGTGGCAGGGCGGGCGAGACTCGAACTCGCAACCCTCGGTTTTGGAGACCGATAGTCTACCAATTGACCTACCGCCCTACGGACCCCCCTCGGGGGGCTGTTACTTCTTCTTCTCCTTGTGACCCACCCGCTTGCGACACTGGGGGCAGAACTTCACCAGCTCCAGCTTCGCCTGGTTCTGGGCCTTCGGATTCTTCGTCGTGCGGTAATACCGGGTCCCGCACTCGCCGCACTCCAGAAACACCCACTCGCGTGGCATCGTTCACTCCGCTGTCTTGAGGGTCCGCAGGACTACTTCAGGATCTTCGTGACGACGCCCGAGCCCACCGTCTTGCCGCCCTCGCGGATCGCGAAACGGAGGTTGTTATCCATGGCGATCGGCGTGATCAGCTTCACCGTGATGTCCGTGTCGTCGCCGGGCATGATCATCTCGGTGCCTTCCTTCAGGAAGACCTCGCCCGTCACGTCCGTCGTCCGGAAGTAGAACTGGGGCCGGTACCCCTTGAAGAACGGCGTGTGACGGCCGCCCTCGTCCTTCGACAGCGCGTAAATGTGCGCCGCGAACTCCGTGTGCGGCGTGATCGAGCCCGGCTTCGCGATCACCATGCCGCGCTCTAGGTCGTCCTTCTCAACGCCGCGCAGCAGCACGCCGACGTTGTCGCCGGCCTCTCCGCTTTCCATTTCCTTGTTGAACATCTCGACGCCCGTCACGACGCTCTTTCGCGTGTCGCGCAGGCCGACCAGCTCGCAGTCCTCGCCGACCTTGACGACGCCGCGCTCGATGCGGCCCGTACCGACCGTGCCGCGGCCCTTGATCGAGAACACGTCCTCGATCTGCATCAGGAAGGGCTTGTCGATCTCGCGCGGAGGCAGGGGGATGTGCGAGTCCAGCGCCGACAGCAGCTCGCGGACCGGCTTGTTCGCCTCGGAATCCTTCGGGTTCTGCAGCGCCTTCAGCGCCGCGCCGCGGATGATCGGCGTCTTGTCGCCGGGGAAGCCGTTCTTCGTGAGGAGGTCGCGGATCTCCATCTCGACCAGGTCCAGCAGCTCCTTGTCGTCGACGAGGTCGACCTTGTTCAGGAAGACCACCATCGCGGGAACCTGCACCTGGCGCGCGAGCAGCACGTGCTCCTTCGTCTGGGGCATCGGGCCGTCCGCCGCCGACACGACCAGGATCGCGCCGTCCATCTGCGCCGCGCCCGTGATCATGTTCTTGATGTAATCGACGTGGCCCGGGCAGTCGATGTGCGCGTAGTGCCGCTTCTCGCTCTCATACTCGACGTGCGAGATCGCGATCGTGATGATCTTAGAGGGATCGCGGCGGCCGTCCTTCTCGGACGCCTTCGCGATTTCGTCGTAGGTCTTCACGGTTCCGCCACCGACCGCGGCCGCGACGGCGGTGAGCGCCGCGGTCAGCGTCGTCTTGCCGTGGTCGATGTGACCGATGGTGCCGACGTTGACATGCGGCTTGGTACGCTTGAACTTTTCTTTGGCCATGGTCGGGTCTCCCTCCTAGGTTTCTATTCTTCGGCTGCGTCCGAGGACGCGATCATGCAAAGCATGGAGCTGGGGACGGGATTTGAACCCGCGACCTCGTCCTTACCAAGGACGTGCTCCACCACTGAGCTACCCCAGCGGTCAGGTCCGGGCCCCCCTGCCGACGACGACAGCACGACTAGTATTCCCACGTTGTTCGCTTTGGATGGGTAGAAACGTTGGGGGAAATTCCGGTACCTTTATAAGGCCGAAATTATAGCAATCGGCATGCCAATGTCAACCACTTCGCTCCGAAATTCGCAAAAAAATCCGCTCGCTTTCCTTCCGGACTCCCGCGTCAAACTGGAGCGGGGGACGGGATTCGAACCCGCGACAACCAGCTTGGAAGGCTGGTGTTCTGCCACTGAACTACCCCCGCAAACCCCTTGCCTCATGGATTCATGGAATCACTCGCCGCGCGTGTCAGACTGCCTGGCCGTCCGCAGCGACGCGGCAAAAAGGGCGAGCAGTTCATTCGCCTCGACCAGCAACCCTGACCGGGCACTCTTGTCCAGGATGCCGGAATCCTCCAGCATTTCAAGCCCATAATCCGTCTTGTCCGCTTCTTCCACCACCACGCCCATCATCGCGATAATCTCCGGCTTGGAGCGCGCCCGGCAGACAGCCCGATCGGTCGCTCCGACCGACGTTGCTGATCGAAGGAGCGGCTTCCCCAGTATCCGTGCTTCTTCCGACTTCGGCAAGGTCTGGAACAGTTTGACGATGTGCACGCCGAACTTCTTGGTCCAACTCTTGACTCTTGAGCCATTCGGCTTGCGTCGCGGCCGCCATCGCTCTTCAATGATTCAATGTCCCGATGAATCAATGGCTCAACGAGATTGGTGGGCAGGGAGGGATTCGAACCCCCGAAGGCGTGAGCCAACAGATTTACAGTCTGCCCCCTTTGGCCGCTTGGGTACCTGCCCGCGTCGAAGCCCCGAGGCTTCACGCGCCCGGCTCCGTCGTCCACTCCGGGAGCCGCGCGCGTCAAGCCTGCATTGGAGCTGGCGGTCGGACTTGCACCGACAACCGCCTGTTTACAAAACAGGTGCTCTACTGTTGAGCTACGCCAGCAGTCGAGCCAGCCGCGCGCGATTCTAGGGACGGGACTCCCGGCGGTCAAGCGGAATGCGGACGTGTGCGCCCTTCCCTGCAATCCTGAATTGTGGAGCATCGGGGAGGTTTCCGGCGTCCAAGATTTGTATAGGGTGTAGGATGAACGACAGATGAGCGACTCCAACAGCTACGGGTTCGGCGGCAAACTGTTCGCCGCCATCGTGCTCGCCCTCCTCGGCGGCTATGTCTGGGCCTGCTTCGAATCGGGCCGCAGCCCCCTCGCCATCCTCAGTCTCTTCGCCGGCAAGGAAGACCCCGAGCCCTCCAAGACGCCCGCCCCTGCCAAGCCCCAGCCCAAAACCGAACCCATCGTCGCCAGGAAGCCCGACCCCGTCAAACCCGTCGAGCCCGTGATCGCGAAGAAGCCCGAGGTCACGCCGGCTCCCGTGACGCCGAAGTCCTACAGCCCCGCCGACATGTCCATCCTGTTCAACGAAACCGACGAACTCCTCAAGCGAGGCAAATTCTTCGACGCCCGCAACAAGGTCGCCAACACCAGCCGCCTGCTCGTGCCCCAGGACTCCCTCACGAAATTCACGGAGTACGAGCTCAAAGTCGGCAAGTACCACAACCTCCTCCTCGAAACCACCAAGGGCGGCACCATCGAGATGCCGAGGATGACCCGCATCCTGATCAAGAACGGCGGCAAGCTGATCGTCAAAATCATCAACGAGACGCCCGACGCCGTCACGTACGAGACGCTCACCGGCATCCGCTCCCGCACCACCAAGGATCGCTGCGAAGAAATCGTGTCCCTCGAACCCGTCTACGGCGGCGTCGAAGTCAACAACGAGCTCAAGAATCAGGCTCGCTACAAGGGTCTCGTCCTCGAGACGGATCCCGTCAAGTCGCTCTCGATCAAGGACGCCCCCGGCAGGACCGCCAACGGCCTCCAGATCTTCGACCTGGCCGACTTCTGCGCGCGCAACGGCGCCAACAAGCATCTCCAGCCCCTGTTCGACGAGGCCCTTGCCCGCGACCCCGACCTCCTCACGACCGTCCACGAGACCAAGGCCGACCGGATGGTCGAGGTCCTCATCTATTTCCTCTCGATCAATTCCGCCGCCGACGCCCGGCGCACCGCGGACCTCCTCAAGGAGCGCTACGTCGACACCAAGTCCTACAAGGACCGTGTCCTGGCGGACGCCGACATCAACAACGCGATGGACCTGGTCCTCAAGCGCGCGAAGTCCATGGCGAAGCTGGACCCTCCGACGACGACGCCGAAGCCCCAGATCACCCCGAAGCCCGAGAACCCCCGGCCCGAGGGCCCGAAACCGGAGGACCCCCCCAAGCCGGAAACGCCCGACGCCGTCGTGAAGCAACCCGATCCTCAGCCTGCCGAAGTCGTGCGGAGCACCGAGGCCGAGCGTCCCCTGGAGCCCACGACGGTCGCCATGCCCGACGGCACGAACCAGAAGATCTCCGAGCTGGTCGTGAAGGGCGACCGCCTCTTCAACGAGGCGATGGTCCACCTGAGGAACTCCGATCCCAGCATCAACCCCGACGGCTGGGCGGACGAGAACAAAAAGGCGCTCAAGCTCTTCATGCAGACCAACGGCGAGTGCTACATGCCCGCTCAGGACATGTACTCGACGGGCATCCCCATGCAGCTGCTGGACCGCGTCCGGGAGACCTCGATGCGCACCGCCCTCTGCCGGAAGCGCAGCGTGAGCACCCGCCGATAGCGGGCCGATTTGACATTGCCGGAAGGCCTCCCTATACTCGAGCCGAGGACCGACCGAATGGCCTCCGAGATCCCCGCCCTCCCGCCCCGCGGCGACGCGACGCCGCTTCAGGATGAAATCTTGAGGATCGTCCGCAGCGCCGCCAACGGCGACGCGGAGAAGATCATCGCCGCGCTCGGCCCCCTCCTCCAGCGGACCGACGCGAAGAACCTCGACATCGCCAAGTCCGAGGAGCGCTACCGCGCCATCGTCGAAAACGCCGCCGACCCCATCTTCATGACCGACCCCGAGGGCCGGCTCACCTGGATGAACCGCGCCACCTGCGTCATGCTCGGGTTCCTCCGCCAGGAGCTCCTGGGCATGAATCTCAACCGCATCGTCAAGAAGGGCAACATGCACAAGATGTTCACGGCCCTGAGGGACGCCCTCGAGGGCCGCGAGGTCAAGCCCTTCCAGCTCGAGATCATGACCAAATCCGGCGAGGAGCGCACCGTCGAATTCGCCTGCATGGGCGTCCAGGAGAACGGCCGCGGCACCGCCATGGAGGCCACCCTCCGCGACATCACCGACCGGGTCGTCATTGACAAGCTCAAGAAGAACTACATGAAGTCGCTCGAGGAGGCCGTCGTCGAGCGCACCACCGAGATCAAGGAGACGCAGCGGGCCGCGATCCTCGCAATCGCGAACCTGGCCGAGTCGATCGACGACGACACCGGCGGCCACCTCCAGCGCATCCGCCATTACTGCAAGATCCTTGCCGACGAGCTCCGCACCGATTCCAAGTACAAGGACTCGATCACCGAGGAATACGGCGAGATGATCTTCGACCTGTCGCCGCTTCACGACCTGGGCAAGGTCGGCATCCGCGACTACATCCTCCAGAAGCCCGACAAGCTGACGAGCGACGAATTCGAGAAGATGAAGGATCACGCCGAGATCGGCGCACGCGCCCTGCGCATGGCGGGCGAGATGATCCACCGCGAGTCGATCTTCTCGATCGGCGAGATGATCGCGCGCTTCCATCACGAGAAGTGGGACGGCTCCGGCTATCCCGCCGTCGAGATCAACGGCGAGACCCGGCCCCTCCGCGGCGAGGAGATCCCCCTCTGCGCCCGCATCGTCGCGCTGGCGGACGTCTACGACGCCCTGACGTCCAAGCGCCCCTACAAGATGCCCTTCCCCCACGAGAAGGCGCGCGACATGATCGTCGGCCAGGCGGCCAAGCACTTCGACCCCGAGGTTGTCCAGGCCTTCGTGCGCCGCGAACAGGACTTCGTCAGCATCCGCAACCAGTTCCCCGACACGCACATCCCCGATGGCCGCCCCTTCGAGCTCCCCGAGCGCGACCGCTAGCGCCTTCGAAAATCATCCCGGATCATTTGCGAGGTCCCCCTTGTGCCCCGGGTTCGGGCCCCGTATACTCCTCCCCGTTGAACGGCGATCTTTAGCAAACGGGAGAGTATGGCCAGCCGCCGAAAGGGACACGGTCGCACCATCGAAGGCGATTACCTCGCCGACGGCTTCCGCTTCGCCATCATCGTCTCCCGCTTCAACGAGTACATCACGTCCAAAATGCTCGAGGGCTGCGAGAACACCCTCAACCGCCATGGCGTGAAGCCCGACCAGATCGACGTCGTCTGGGTCCCCGGCTCCTTCGAGATCCCCACCGCCGCGAAGAAGATCGCCTCCAAGAAGGCCGCCGACGCCATCATCTGCCTGGGCTGCATCATCCGGGGCGACACGAAACATTACGACCACGTCTGCAACCAGACCGCCAAGGGCATCTCCGAGGTGGGGCGCCGGACGGGCATCCCCTGCATCTTCGGCATCCTGACGACGGAGACGATCGAGCAGGCGATCGAGCGGGCGGGCACCAAGATGGGCAACGCCGGCCGCAGCGCCGCGATGGCGGCGCTCGAGATGGCCAGCCTGATGAAGAAGCTATGAGAAAACGCACCCAGGCCCGCGAGCTCGCCCTCCAGATCCTCTACCAGCTCGATCTCCGGGGCGACGAGATCCTGGACGAAGTCTCAGCGGCGCTCGCCCCCGGGACGGGCGATTCCGAGATGGTCGACTTCGCCCGCGAGCTCGTCTTCGGCTTCCGCGAGAAGCGCGAGATCATCGACCGTCAGATCGAGGAGGTCGCCAAGAACTGGCAGCTCAAGCGCATGGCGGCCATCGACCGCAACATCCTCCGCCTCGCCACCTACGAGCTTCTCTATAGAGAGGACATCCCGCCCCTGGTCACCATCAATGAGGCCATCGACATCGCCAAGAAGTTCTCGACCAAGAACTCGGGTCCCTTCGTCAACGGCATCCTCGACAACATCCGCCTCCGCGCCGCCCCGCCCGGAAAACAGAATAAGTAAGAATAAAGCATCAAGCATCAGGCATTCGGAGTCTTCCCCCCCTACCCCACTCCGGGGGGCATCCACCGAAATAGCACGCGATAGAGCATTCGCCGGCCCCCTGGGAGCGCGGAAGGCGCGAACCTGGCTTCATGCGGGATGCCTGATTCTTAATGCTTGATGCTTGATCCTCCTCGGCCCATAATCCCCCCACGATGGGACTCTTCGGCGGCTTCATCGAGAAGTTCAAGCAGGGACTCCGGAAGACCAAGGAGGTCTTCACCGCCCCGCTGAAGAAGATCTTTTCCGTCTTTCGCAACCTCGACGAGGCCACGCTCCAGGAGATCGAGGAGGCCCTCATCACCGCCGACTTCGGCGTCGACGCCACCGGCAAGATCATGGACGCCCTCCGCCTCGCCTACAAGAAGCGGGAGATCGAGACCACCGACAAGGTGCGCGACTTCCTCAAGGCCGACCTCAAGAAGCGCCTCACCGAGAAGGGGAACGACGTCCTCTGGGCCCCGAAACCGCCGACCGTCATTCTCGTCTGCGGCGTCAACGGCGTGGGCAAGACCACGTCGATCGCCAAGATCTCCCGCTTCTTCACCAGCCAGGGAAAGAAGGTCATGCTCTGCGCCAGCGACACCTTCCGCGCCGCCGCCGTCGACCAGCTGACGATCTGGGCCGAGCGCCTCGGCGTCGACATCGTGAAGCACAAGATGGGCTCCGACCCGGCCGCGGTGGTCTACGACGCCGCCGACGCCGCCGTGGCCCGGGGCATCGATATCCTCCTCATCGACACGGCCGGCCGTCTGCAGACCAAAGAAAACCTGATGAAGGAGCTCACCAAGATCCGCAACGTCGCGGCCAAGAAGATCCCCGGCGCGCCCCACGAGGTGCTGCTCGTCCTCGACGCCACCACGGGCCAGAACGCCATCTCCCAGGCCGAGCACTTCAAGGCCGCGACCAGCGTCACCGGCCTTTTCCTGTCCAAACTCGACGGGACCGCCAAGGGCGGCATCGTCGTCGCCATCAAGGACAAGCTCGACATCCCGGTCAAATTCGTGGGGACCGGCGAGACCCCCGACGACGTCGCGCGCTTCAATGCCGACGAATTCGTCGAGGCGCTCTTCACGGACTGATGCCGGGACTGCCCGACTATCTTGATGCGCTCCGGGCCCACTATGGGCGCCCCTCCCCGGTCGATGCCGACTCGCCCTTCGGACGGCTGGTCCGCGCGATCCTCGCCCAGGGCGCGACCCCCAAGAAGCTCGAGGAGGCGTTGCGCAGCCTGAGGGTCTACGCGCTCCTCGATCCGCATAAGCTGCGGGAACTCGACCACGACACCGTCGCCCTCGCCGTCCAGGCGGCCGGGATGCGCCACCGGAAGGCGGCCCGCCTCAAGAACTTCGTGGCCTGGTTTCTCGACCGCTTCGAGGGCGACCTCGACCGCCTCAGGGAGATCCCCGCCCCGCGGCTGCGCGAGCAGCTGCTCGAACTCGAGGGGATGACCCCCGAGACGGCCGACACGATCCTGCTCGAGGGTCTGGGGATGCCGGTGCCGGTCGTGGATCTCCCAACCTATAGAGTGATGACCCGGCACGAGCTGGCGCTGGAGGACGCCACCTACGACGACCTCCAGGAACTCGTCGCCAAAGGCCTGCCGAAAGACGCCGAGACTCTCAGGGAGTTCCACTCGCTCATCGGCGTGGTGGGTCGGGAGTACTGCCGGCCGAAGGCCCGCTGCGAGAAATGCCCCCTGAAACCTCTGCTCCCGGGGAAGTGACGAATGGAGGAGCAATACCGCTGGACCCGGGCATCGACGGCCCCGCCGCAGGAACCCCGCTGCCTGGCCTGCGCTCCGTCGGGAAGGCTCTTCGCCGGCTCCCGGCGGGGGCTCTTCTACTCCGAGGACAATGCGTCAACCTGGAGACCCGCCGCGCTGGACGGGGTCGTCAATACCGTCCGCCTTTTCGGCACGGAGATCTGGGCCGGAACCATGGACGGGCTCTTCCGGTCGGCGGACGGAATAGGCCCGTGGCGCCCGGTTCCGATCCCCCTGCCGGAGCACTACTCCCAGGTGGGAGTGTCCGCCCTCGCCCGCTCCCCCGGCGGTGCGATCTGGGCCGGGATCTGCGACGGCGAAGACGGAACCTACGACGATCCCAGCAGCTATGAATTCCACGCGGTCCGTTCCACGGACGACGGCGCGAGCTGGCAATCCCGAACCATGGTGGGTCACGACGTCGTCGACTTCGCATTCCTGGACGACCTCACCTTCCTCGTGTCGCAGGAAGGAGTGACGACACTGGATCCCGCCGGAGGACCGCACCGCAGTCCCTCGGTCGTCGGGTTGTCCCTGCTCGTCCACGGCGACACGATCTTTGCCGGGGGCGGCGATCTCCATTACTCCGTCGACCGGGGGCAGACCTGGAACCAGTGGCGTTCGGGGTATAAGATCGTCCGGAGTTCGTCGACGTTCTGGTCCCAGGCCGATCACTTCCACGATCTCGTCCTGGACGGCGACCAGGTGATCGCAGGCACCGGGGACGGCGTGTTCGTCTTCCGGCTGGAGGACAAGCCGAGGCGGCTCCATCCCCTTCATGAGGGTCTGGAGGAACGCTCCCCCCACGACCACCGCATGCCCCGGGCGCTCTGCATCGCCCTCGGACCGGACCGAACGATCTGGACGCACTTCGAAGCCGTCGGACTAATGCGGGCCGCTCCGCGGGCGGTCTGACCTCTCCCTGGGGAGCGCCTTCGGGCAACAAAAAACCCCTCCGGCCTTGCGGCCGGAGGGGTGTTGGTTTTCCAGGGACCTTACTGCTGGGGAACCTCGCTGGGCTGGGCCGCAGCGCGGGTCACGTTGACGGCCTTCAGGCCCTTCTCATCCTTCTTGATCTCGAAGTCGACCGCCTCACCGGGGGTCAGCGTCCGAAACCCTTCCATTTTGATCGCCGTGTGGTGAACGAAAATGTCCTCGGCCACTCCCTCCTGCTTGATAAACCCGTACCCCTTTTGGTCGTTGAACCACTTCACTGTTCCCGTGGGCATGCGAAACCTCCCCAAACGTCGGACCTTATACGGAACCCCGTCCGCACGGACGGGCCACTGATCACGTCTTCGTCCCGAACCCCCCACACCCGGCCCAGACCGGGCAATAAGGGCGAGATTCTAAGGGGGGTCCGGGGGACCGTCAAGAGGAATTCGGGGAGAGATCCAGTTTTCATTGAACTTCACTTCTTGATCACCATCACCGATCGCACGGCGATGCCACGCTTGTCCACCGTGAGCCGGAAGTCGGCTCCGCCCGGCTGCCCGTTCCCGAACGCCGCGTCCGGCAACTCGAAGGTCTCGGTCTTCCAATCCCCTGTCCCCCCGAACCGCGCGGTACCCGCCGACTTCAGAACCCGCTGCTCCGCGGGCAGGGTCCGGTCCCCGGAGTCGTACTCCAGCGAAAACGTGCCTTCGCCCGTGTCGAGATACTCCACCGCCACCATGAACGACCGGGTTTCGAAGTAGCAGAACGAGTCGTCGACGTCGAAGCACAGCCGCCGCAGCGTGCCCCGCTTGTTCTCCTTCGTCGTCAGCGCCTCGAAGCCGCGCAGCTTCACCCGGTCGAACAGGCCGTCCTCGACCGCGACCGGGGTCAGGCCCTGCTCGTGCGGGAAATAGACGGCCGTATACGCGACCTGGGTCGCCGCCGTCCACTTCCCCTTCGGCAGCACCACCTTCTCGTTCACCTTGAAGTCGCGGACGAAGCGGTGGGTCAGGTCGAGGTACTTCCGCTTACGCTCCGGGGTCTCGGCGACCCCGTCCGCCGCGCCGTTCCAGCTCTCGATGACGACCAGGCGCGCCTCGAGGCGGATGGCCTTGTACCAGCAGCGTTCGTAGATCTTCCCGTCGTCCCGGACCGTCGTGCCCGGGCTGACGGAGACGACCGGCAGGTCGAGCGCGAAGCCCCGGAGCTCGCCCAGGCCATAGGTGCGGTCGGCCTTCGCCTTCCAGGATATCTCGGCCACCAGGTACGGGGGTTGACGGAGCTTCCGGACGGCGTCGTCCAGCCCCCCGGCACCGGTCGGCGCGGGCGCGAGCCAGACAACGGGCCGCCCGTCGATGCGCGCCCAATAGCGCCGGGGCAGACGGTCGTAGAACGCATCGACCGCGGACAGGTCGGCCTCGACGCCGGTCTTCAGATAGATGCCAAGCTTCGGGGTGTCCTTCTTCTGCTTCTCCAGGGCTTCCAGCGCGGCGATGAGCGGGATCAGGGCGGTGTCGTCGCCGTTGACGTCGACCAGGGCAATGTCGACGCCCGCCTTGTCCATTTCGAAGAAGTCGGTTTCGGACTTGGCGCCGGGGAGGAGGTGGTAATAGGCGGCGCTGACTCGGGCGTCCTTGGAGAAGGACGCCTCGTCCTGGGGAGCGAGTAGCGGCAGGAGCAGTGCGAGGGCGAGACCCATCCTGCCATTATAGACGCGAGCGGGGGGCCGGACTACGCCGAGACGCGGCGGCCCGAGAGGACCGCGCGAAGTTCGCGGAGGGTCACGTCGACATGCCGCGGCAGCAGCGCGGACACGTCCGACCCGGTCACGCCCAGCATGAGGGCGCCGTCCACGGCGCGCATGTTGCGGACGGTCAGGGCCAGCCGCTCGGCGGCCTTGCCCGAGATGATCGTCAGGTGCACCCGGCGGAAGTACGAGACCAGTCGCGCCATAAACCCCCCTCCCATCCATCGTCAGCAGTCCGTAGCCGGCAGTCGGTGTTCAGCAGCCCCCCGTGCCTCCCGCGTGGGGGATGGGTGGGGAAGCGATCCGCGGACTACTGTCTACTGAATACTCAGTTAATGTCCTCGTCGCTCTCGAGCGCGTCCTTGAACTTGTCGAGGTTCTCGATCACGAGGCCCGTGCCGCGGGCGACGCAGGTGAGCGGATCCTCGGCCAGCCGGACCGGGACGTCGATCTCCTTGCGGATCGCGCGGTCGATGCCGCGGATCAGGGAGCCGCCGCCGGCCATGGTGATGCCGCGCTCGGTGAGGTCGGCCGCGAGCTCGGGCGGCGTCTCCTCCAGGCACTCCTTGATCGCGCGGATGATGGCGTCGAAGGGCTCCTTCATGGCCTCGCGAATCTCCTCGCTGGTGATGGTCACCTTGCGGGGCATCATGGCCATGACGTCGCGGCCGCTGACCTCCATGGTCAGCTCCTGCTCGAGGGGATACAGCGAGCCCACGTCGATCTTGATCCTCTCGGCGGTCTGCTCGCCGATCTGGAGGTTGTAGGCGCGGCGGAGGTGCTGCATGATCGCATTGTCGTATTCGTCCCCGGCGACGCGGACCGACCGGCAGGCCACGATGCCGCCCAGGGACAGGACGGCGACCTCGGTGGTGCCGCCGCCGATGTCGACGATCATATTGCCGATGGGGTCGAGCATGGGGAGACCGGCGCCGATGCCGGCGGCCATGGGCTCCTCGACGACGAAGACCTGGCGCGCGCCCGCGCGCTCGGCCGAGTTGATGACGGCGCGCTTCTCGACGCCGGTGATGCCGGAGGGAACCGCGATGACGATGCGCGGCATGATGCCGAACTTCCGGCTGTGGACCTTCTGGATGAAGTAGGCGATGAGGGCCTCGGTGATGTCGAAGTCCGCGATGACGCCGTTGCGCATCGGGCGGATGGCGACGATGTTGCCGGGCGTCTTGCCGATCATCTCCTTGGCGGTGACGCCGACCGCTTTGCCGTCGAGGAGGACCTTGTTGGTGCCCTTGCGGACGGCGACGACGGACGGCTCGGAGAGCACGATGCCCTCGCCGCGGACGTAGACGAGCGTGTTGCAGGTGCCGAGATCCATCCCCATATCCTTGGAGAAGACCCCGAAGCAGCGCTTAAGAATGCCCCACATGACGTGCCTCCGGCGATACGGGGAGCCGGATCAAGAAATGAAGTTTTCTCGCTCCCCCTCTCACGAACCCTCTCTCTACCTAAACGCGATACTCGCGTCAGCAGGAGTATATCGCCCGGGGGGTCGATAGCAAATAAATTATAAAATATAAACTATGAAATGTTCACGAACCGAACGCCGGGCCGCTCAGCCGATGCGGCCGCGTCGTCGCAGTTCCATCTCCAGATGCTCGATGCGGATCGAGAGGCAGCACTCGACGATGCCGCCGAGGATCATGACGGCGAAAGCGATCCCGTGCGCGACGCCGGGGATCCGGTGCACCTGGCAGGCCGCGACGAATCCCACGGAGAGCAGCCACACGGCGGCGACGATCCGCCCGACCCGCCGGCACTCGCGGATCTGCGATTCCAGATGGCGGGTGCGGGCATCCACGGAGGCCGCCCAGGCGAGCCCGGCGAACAGCGGAATGAGCGCGCAGCCGACGGCCAGGGACTGGAGCATCGAGGCCGGTGAGACGGCCGGGATCAGCACACCCAGGAGCGCGACGGTGACCAGAGAGCCCCCGACGGCGATCCGGAAGGGCGACAGCGCGCGCATCTCCAGCTCATTATACAAAAAAAAAGCCCCCGATCTCGGGGGCCTTTCGAAGGTTTCGAAGCGGACTACTTGGGCGCGTCCGGGGGCGGAGGCGTCACCGGAGGGGTCGTCTCGCCCGTGGCGCCGGCGCCCGTCGCGGGCGCGGGGCCTGCGTCCGCCGTCTTGGGCGGATGCTTCGTGAAGACCCAGAACTGAACGTCGTAGTTCTCCCACGCCTCGCGGCCCGCCACGGTGCAGCCCGTGAGGAAGGCCACGAACGTCAGGATGAGCAGCATCGTATAGACGTCGCTCTTCGGCTTGTGCGTCTGCTCGGGGACGAATTCGGTGGCCGCAGGAGCGGCGTCTTCGGCCTGCTCCATCGACTCCGTGTCTTCGACGTTTTCCTCTTCGTCGGCCATCGCGTCCTCCTAGTTCCCGCTGCGGGGGCCGGAGACAAAGATGTGGTTCGACACGTCGTCGGCCACGCGGGGGTCGGTCTTCTTCAGCACGACCTTGCCCGCGGACCACTTGCGGTCGGCGCGGTCGATCACGACCTTCGCGACGAAGTCGCCGCCGCGATAAACCGTGAACTCGTCGCCTTCGAGGACGCCGTCGTCCTTGCCGATGGAGATCACCACCAGGCCGATCTCGTTCGCCACGGCCGTGACCTTGCCCTCGAGCGCCTTCTTCGGCGCCACGTTCACGTTGCCGCCGTTCTGGGCGATCGCGTTGATCTTCTCTTCGAGGTGCTTCTTGTCGCGCGCCATCTCGACGTGCTTCTCCTCGAGCTGGCCCAGGTCCTGCTGCAGGCGCTCGGCCAGCTGCCTCGCGTACTGGAGCTCGGCCACCGCCAGCGACTTCTCGTTGAGCGACTTCGCCAGCTTGGCGCGGTGCTCGTCGACCTTCGTGGTCAGCTCCTGGATCTGGGCGAGCTGCACCTCGAGCTGGCGGACGAAGACCTGCATGTCCGCCTCGTACTTGCTGGCCAGCGTATTGGCCGAGTCGAGCTGCCGCTGCAGCTCGTTGATGCGCGCCGCCTTGCCGGAATTCTCGACGTCCAGCGTGCTGATGCGGTCCGCGAGGATCGCCATGAACGCGCGCTGGTTCTCGACTTCCATGTCGCGCGCGGCGATTTCCGCGTTCTTGATCTGCTGCGTCTGGTAGTGGTAGTTGACTTCCTTGATGAACTTGTCCTTCCAGTCCACCTTCTGCGCGAAGAGTGTCACGTCAATGCCCAGCTTGACCAGGGCGATGACGAAGACCAGGATTACGAACAACTTCGACAGCAGGCTCATCTCTGACCCCCTTTAAGAGTTCCCCACGCAGAAGCGGCCAATTTAGGCCGACGCTTTCTTCCTGTCAAACAAAATGCGCCCCAGGACGGCCCCTGCGGCCCCCAGCACGCACAGCCACTTCACCCAATCACCCAGCGTCCGGTAGACGCTCGACGACGACGTCAGAAGGATCCGCCCTTCCAGCACGCCCTCGACCTCCTTCACCTTTCCGTTCACCTCCAGCACCGA
Organism: Planctomycetota bacterium; assembly: GCA_035644495.1. GTDB lineage: Bacteria > Planctomycetota > MHYJ01 > MHYJ01 > JACPRB01 > JACQFK01. Next base: position 23,122 of record DASQOM010000067.1, read on the forward strand.
CTGGAGGCGCCCGGTGGGCTCGATGAAGGCCGAGATCCCCGTGTTGGTCGCGCGGACCACGTGCATCCGATTCTCAATAGAACGGAACCGAGCCATCGCCAGCATCTGGTCGAGCTCGCCGCTGGACTTGAACCAGCCGTCGTTACTAATGTTGACGGTGAAAGCCCCCCCATTCCTTGCGATCTCGCGCGAAATTTCCGGAAAGATCGCCTCGAAACAGATCTGGGCCCCATACTTCGTTCCGGCCAGGTCCCAGACCGGAAAGTCCTTCCCCGGCTTCATTTCCGCCAGCCGCAAACCGGAAATCGCGTGCACGATCTCCTTGAAGATCCAGTACCGCTCTGCGAACGGCACCAGGTGCGTCTTGTCGTAGCGGCCCGCGATGCCGGCCCCGGGACGGATCCTCAGCGCCGTGTTCGTGTACTGGTCCTCCTGGCCCGAGCGCTCCTCGGTGATGAGCGCGCCGATCAGCATCTCGATCCCCGTCTTCTCCGCGGGTTCCAGCAGCGCCCCGTACCACGCGTTCTCGTGCCAGGTCGGCGTCCCGTCCATCTTGAGATAGAGTCCGCGGTACACGGCCGCCTCGGGCCAGACGATCAGATCGGGCTTTCCCGGCGCGGCGGCCTCCGTCAGCGCCACGTGCTTCTTGTAGTTCTCCACCGCCAGCGTCTGGCGGCCGATCGACGCGACCTTGAGATCCTGCGGAATGTTGGGCTGAACCACCGCGAGCTTCGGGCCCTCGTGCAGCTCGATCGTCGGCAGCCGCAGCGCGCCGTAAACCGCCGACAGCACCACCGCCGACGCCGCCGCGACCTTCATCGCCCGGCTCGGATGCACGAGCGCCATATTGACGAAGGCGATGAGGAGCGAGACCAGCCAGACGCCGCCCAGGTCGGCGATCTGGATCACCTCGAGGCAGTCATGCTGCGTGTAGCCCAGCAGCAGCCAGGGCAGGCCGCCGAAGAGCGTCGAGCGCAGCGCCTCGGTCGCCACCCAGAGGACGGGCGCCCAGACCAGACCGGCGCGCTTCACGGCCCACGTGAAGACGGGAAACCAGAGCCCCATATAGAGGGCGACCAGGAAGGGGCCGGCCGGGACGGTGTAGGCAAACCAGTAGTATCCCAGGGCGAAGCCGACGTAGCCGCCGGCCCACGAGCAGAAAAAGGCCTTCTTCCCCGAGGCGACCTGGGAGAAGATCATCAGCGGCACGAGCGCGACGTAGCCCAGGATCCCCGCGTTCACCGGATGGAACGACATCCAGAGCAGGACGGCCGAAGCCGCTGGCAGCCACCACTTCAGAGAAGCATGCACTCGACGCTCGCTCCCGGCTCATAGGCGGTCTGGATCGGAACCACGACGAACGCGTTGGCTTTCGTGAGCGCAAACAGGTCCGCGGCCCCCTGCCACGGCAAGGTCCGCACGACGGTTCCCCCGTCCTCCATCCTGACGCGCGCGGGCAGGTAATGGACACGCTCGATCTTTTTGAGGACCGGCGTCTCGAGGCGCGCCCGGATTCGGGGACGGGCCAGGTCCGCGCCCATGAGACGGCCGAGATACGGACGCGCAAAAACCTCGAAGATCACGAAGGAGGAGACGGGGTTCCCCGGAAGGCCGAAGACGCGCGGCGCGAAGCAGAACGGCCGCCCCGGCTTGATCAGCACCTGGTGCATCGCGATCCGGACCCCCTCCGCCTCGAGCGAGGGGATGACGAGGTCCCAGTCCCCCGCCGAGACGCCGCCCGAAAGGAACAGGACGTCGCGCTTCAGGCCGTCGCGGATCGCCTCGCGCAGCGCCGCTTCCTCGTCGCGGACGATGCCCAGGTCGTCGCACTCGAGCCCCAGCGCCCGCACCTGCGCGGCGATCTGCGACGTGTTCGAGTTGCGGATCTGCCCCGGCCCCGGCGTCGCGCCGGGCGCCACCAGCTCATCGCCGGTCGCGAGGACCGCGCAATGCGGACGGGCATAGACGCGGACGCGCGACTTCCCGATCGCCGCCAGCGCGCCGATCTCAGCGGGACGCAGCAGCTGTCCCGCGCGCAGCACCGTCTGGCCGGCCGCGATGTCGGTGCCGCGGCGCGCGATGTGCTGCCCCGCGCGCACGGGTTCCTGCAGGGTGACGCGGTCGGCGTCGCGCCGGGTCTTCTCGACCTGCTGGACCGCGTCCGCCCCAAGGGGCACCGGGGCCCCGGTCATGATCTTGCTGCAGGTGCCGGGGCCCACCTCGAACGTCGGCACCTTGCCCGCCGGGACCTCTTCGAGCATCCGGAGCGGACCGGCATCGCCGGACCGGACCGCGTAGCCGTCCATCATGGCCTTGTCGAACGGCGGCATGTCCATGTCGCTCGCGCACTCCTCGGCGAGGACGTGGCCCGACGCCGCCCCCAGCGCCACCTCGATGACGCGGAGGGTCGGGACGTCCTTCAGGATGATCTCCGAGGCCTGTTCGACGGTCAGCATGGAGTTCTCGGGGACTGTCCGACGCTTCAGTCGGACTCTTTGTCGATGCCATACTTCTGGAGCTTGTAGCGGAACGATCTCAGCGACATCTTCAGGAGCTGAGCGGCCTTCGTATAGTTGCCGCCCGTCATCTCGAGGGCGCGCTTGAGGTAGCCGGTCTCGATGTCGGTCATGGTGGCGTCGAGGTCGAGCCCCTCCTCGCCGATCGCCCGCGCGGTGGCGGCGGCCACCGAGCGCAGGTCCGGCGACGGCGCCGCGGTCTCGAGCAGGTCCTTCGCGGTGATGACGTCGCCGTCGGAGAGCGCGATCGAGCGCTGCACCGCGTTCTCCAGCTCGCGGATGTTTCCCGGCCACGGGTGCCGCATCATCGCCTCTTTCACCTCCGGGGCGAAGCGCTTGCCGGCCCGCTTCATGTCCTTCGAGTACTTCCCCAGGAAATGCTCGGCGAGGATCGGGATGTCGTCGCGGCGCTCCCGCAGCGGCGGGATGTGGATCGGGATGACGTTCAGGCGGTAGAAGAGGTCCTTGCGGAATTCATTCCGCTGGATCGCCAGCTCGAGATCCTTGTTCGTCGCGGTGATGAAGCGGACGTCGACGCGCTTCGTCGTCACGCTGCCGACGGGCTTGAACTCCTTCTCCTCGAGCAGGCGCAGGACTTTGACCTGCAGCTGCGGGCTCATTTCGCTGACCTCGTCGAGGAACAGCGTTCCGGTGTGCGCCACTTCGACAAGGCCGATCTTTTCCGAAACCGCGCCGGTGAACGCGCCCTTCGAGTGCCCGAACAGCTCGCTCTCGAGCAGGGTCTCCGTCAGCGCGCCGCAGTTGACGGCGATGAAGGGCTTCCCCGAGCGCGGCGAACCATAGTGAAGCGCGCGGGCGATCAGCTCCTTGCCGACGCCGCTTTCGCCCTGGATGATCACCGTCGAGTCGGTCGGCGCGGCGCGCTGGATCAGGTCGCGCACCGTCTTCATCGCCTTGGAGTAGCCGACGACGAGGCCGATCCTGCCCAGCATCTCGTCGAAGGTGCGGGCGAACTGGATCTGCTGGTCGCGCGACTGCAGGGCGCGGGAGATCGTCCCCTTGATGTCGATCTGGGTGTCGAAGGGCTTCTTGATGTAGTCGTACGCGCCCAGACGCATGGCCTCGACCGCGCGGTCCCACGTGGTGTAGGCGGTCATGATGATGACCACCGTCTCCTCGCGCTGCTTCTTGATCTCGCGCAGCAGGTCGATCCCGTCCATCTCCGGCATCTTCAGGTCCTGCAGGACGAGGTCGACGGGGTCCCGCTTGAGGCGCTCGAGGGCGCGCCGGGGGTTGGTCTCCGCGGAGACGATGTAGCCTTCCTTCTTCAGCGAGATGGAAAGCACGTCGCAGATGGACTGCTCGTCATCGACGATCAGGACTCGCCAGGGGGCCATGTCCCCGGATTGTAGCAGTCTGCGACTCGAAGTCCACCATCCGTCATTGGGGGCGGGGCATTCGCTCGAATTCGCGGCGCAGTTCCGGATCGGATCCGACGACGGACATCGCCTGCTCCTGCCAGCGGAGCGCCTCCGGGGTCCGCCCCTGGCTGCGGCAGAGCGTCGACAGGAAGCTGCACGCGCGCACCGCCTGCCGCGGCGTGGGATTCAGTCGCAGGAGCTGCTTCAGCAACGGTTCGGCGCGGTCGTATCGCTTCAGCAAATAGAAGGAGACGGCGAGGCCGTGGACGACATCGCGATCAGGGTGCTCGAGGTCCGCTGCCCGGGCGGCCTCGAAGCAGTCGGCGGCTTTCCGGAGGTTGTCGTCCCCTGCTTTCCTGAAGTAGTAAGACCCGCGCTGGGATTCGGCGCGCACGAACGCGCTCACCCAGCGCTGCTCGTACGGCTCGGGCTCGACCTCGAGCCGATCCGGCAGGATGCGGAGGCGGATCCCCCGCTCCCGGCCGAAGCGGGCCCGGGCTTCCTCGGGACGGACCGGAAAGCTCCAGGCCGCCGGCTCCGGCTCCCCCGGCCGGGTCACCTTCATATAGGGACCCGCCGGGACCAGGTCCAGATCCGCCGGCGGCTGCTCGAAGTACACGGGATGGCCGGGGGCATTCGTGAGCGCGAAGGCGGACGGCGTCGCGGCCGCTTTCAGCCCCGGATGTCGCAGACCCAGATGACGGTCATACCAGGCCTGCCCCAGGCGGGACGGGCTGACCACGACCACGTCGGGCCGCACGCCTTTGACGATCTGCAGCCATAGGGTTGTCGAAAGCGCGTCGTCGGATTCGAGCATCAGGATGGCGTCGGGATCGACGCGCTCCAGGTGGAAACGCCCGAACGATTCAGCGAGCGTATCGTGCCGCGTGGAGACGGCCCGTCCGTTTGCCGCCGTCGCCCAGACGAGGCCCAGCACGGCGACGGCGGGGATCGCCGGCCGCGCGTATCGGGCCGGGATCGAGGCGAGCCCCAGAGCCACGGCGAGATAAAGCGGGAGCCACGAGGCGACGAGCCAGAAGTCCAGCTGGCCCTCGATGCGAAAGAGGATGGCGAGCAGGGCCGACGGCAGCGTCCAGGCGGCGATGCCGACCAGGAGCTTCCGGTTGACGACGGCCAGCCGGGCCAGACCCCATAAGGCCAACACGGCGCCGATCCCGAGGAACTCCTCCCAGCCGTCCCGGACGGCGCTCCCGAAGCGGAACTCGTCGATGCCGAAGACGCCGGCGCGTCCGGTGAAGCGCGCTCCGGCGAGATACCGGAACCACTCGCCCGGCGTGGTCGGATCCCCGAACATCAGGGCGGGATTCCGGGCGGCCAGCGCGGGGAGAATCAGGGAGGGACCGACGGCGCAGGCCGCGGCCAGGCCCGCGCGCACGGCGAAGCCTTTGATCGATAGCGCTCGTCGATGGAGCCAGACGAAGAGCAGGAGCGCGACCCCGATTCCGACCGCCGAGGGATGCGCAGCCCAGGCGAGGCCGATCAGCGCGGCCACCAGAGTGAAGTCCCGAGGCTTGCCGCTGTCGTCGGCGCGGATCAGGCGCCAGAGCAGCAAGGACAACACAAGATAGTAGAGAGCGTACCCCTTCGCGAGAAGGGCGGCCGACCAGAATGTGAAGCCCGAGGCCGCAAGACAGCCGGCGGCGATCGCGGCGGCGTCGCTGGGAGGCGCACCCAGGGACAGAGGACCCCGGCTGCGCAGGAGATCGCGTGCAGCGAGGGCCAGGGTCGCGGCGGCCAGGGCGCAGCAGAGCGACGAGAAGAGATGGACGGCAAGCGTGAAGTCGAGCAGCCCGAGAAGGAGGGTCCACGTCTTGCAAAGGACGATATAGAGGGCGAAGCCGGGCGGGTAGAGGACGCCCAGATCCTGGACGGCGGCGAGATAGAAGCCGGAGTCCTGCCAGCCGACGGAGGAGCCGATCGTGCAGAGGGACAGGGTGAGCGAGAGGAGGAAGGGGACGCCGGGAACCAGGAAACGCCTCATCCGCCGACAGCCTAGCAGATGAGCTGCCAAAACCATCCTGGATAGTTTTCGCTGCATTGTTACATTTCATAATTTATATTTTGATCTGGACATCCCCTTTTCCCCGGGCTACACTTCCCGGGTAGAGAGAGGGGTTCCATGGGTCCGAAGCGGCGGAGATCGTCTTTCTGGCTGCTCCTGGCCTCCCTGGTCCTGCTGTTCGCCCCCTCCGGCTTCACCCAGAAAACCCGGCTCGCCGCCCTGTCCGGCTTCACCCCCCTCCGCAGCCTCGGCCGCTGGACCTTCTCCTTCGCCGGCCACACCCTCTCCCCGTCCGGCGAAGCCCAGACCCTTCGAACCGAAAACGACTTTCTCCGGGATCAGACCCTCCAGCTGACCAATGAAAACCGCCGCCAGGCCCTGCTCCTCGAGCAGGCCCTCGGCATGAAGCAGACCGTTCGAGACGCGGGGTATCGAATGCTCGCGGCCGACGTCCTCTTCCCCACCGACAGCTCGCCTTGGCGCAAGTCGCTGACGCTCACGCTGGGCACGCGCGACGGCGTCGAGAAAGGCATGCTCGTGGTCTACAACAGCCAGGTCGTCGGCCGCGTCGTCGAAACCGGACCCAAGACCTGCCGGGTGCAGACGGTGACCGACCCGGGCTTTCGCGCCGGCGCGGTGGCCGTGCCGCGGACGACGGCCGCCGGCGTCGCCTTCGCCGACCGCCATGGCGGCGTCTATGAGGGAACTTCCGGCCAGAACGGCCAGCTCAAATGGTTGAGCGGCGATAATCCCGTCGAGAACGGCGCGCTCGTGCTGACCACCGACGACCCCGTCAACGGCGTCCCGCGCGGACTCACCCTGGGCCGCGTCTCCTCCGTGAACGGCGGCCGTGCGGCCTTTCCCAAGGTCGACGTCGAGCCGCTGATCGACTTCCGCGCGCTGGAGCACGTGATGATCCTGGTGTCCCCGGCGGAGTCGCGGCCGTGACGCAGAAGTACGGCATGGGAAAGCTGCTCGTGCTCGGCGCGGTCGCGCTGGCGGCCGAGCTGACGGTGCTCGACGGCTGGTCGCTGAAGGGCGCGCGTCCCGAGGCGCTGCTCTCGCTCGCCTGCTTCGCGGCCCTCTTCGCCCGCGACTCTTCCCAGGGCCTGCTGGCCTCGTGGCTGATCGGCCTCCTGAAGGATCTCGGCAGCGCCGGCCCGCTGGGACTCCACGCGCTGCTCTTCCTCGCCGCGGGCGCGGTCGTGCTGCAGATCCGCCAGGTCCTCTACCGCGAAAGCCCGATGACGCAGCTCGCCGTCGCGTTCATCGCGGCCTGCTGGGTCAACCTGGCCGCCGCGATCATCGTCGCGCTGACGGTCGGAGGCATCCCGCCCGGCGTCATCGTCGGCCGCACGCTGCTTTCCGCGCTGCTCACCGCCGTCCTGACCGTGCCGCTGCACTTCACGCTGTCCCAGGCCCGGTGGCTGGTCCGCTGACATGGACCGCGCGCGCGTCCTGATCGTCCTGACCTTCCTCCTGCTGCCGCTCGGCGGCCTGGAGGCCCGGCTGGTCCACCTGCAGCTGCTCACCGCCGGCGAGGCCTCTCCCGAGATCTCCAACCGGCGCCAGTCCGTGGAAATCGTGCGTCCTCCGCGCGGGAGGATCCTCGACCGGGCCGGCCGCGTCCTCGCGATGGACCGCCCCTGCTTCGACTGCTATATCGTCCTCGAAGAATACGAGAAGTCCCCCGGCCCTCTCGCGGCGGCGCTGAAGATGGCGCCCGAAGAATTGCAGCAGGGCGTCGAGGCGATCTACGAGAAGATCGAAAAGCAGGTCCAGGCGAGGCCTCCCTCCGAGCGCGCCCGCCTGTATCGGCGCGAGCGACGGGTCCCGTACCTGCTCAAGCGCGACATCGGCGCCGCCGCGATCCCCATCGAGATCGCGCCGCAACGCTACCCGGGCGCCGTGGTCCGCGAATCGCTCATGCGGGTCTATCCCTATAAGGAGTCCGCCTGCCACCTGATCGGGTACCTGGGCCGCGTCACCGCCAACGAGAACCGCTTCCGCGAAATGCTCCAGAACGGCTACCTCTATGAGGGCTTCGAGGAGCTGATCGGGCAGGACGGCATCGCGCAGCTGTACCGCCGCGGCTCCTTCCACGAGGAACTGGTCGGCGTCGCCGGCGTGGAGAAGCGCTACGACACCCTCCTCCGCGGGAAGCCGGGCCTCGTGATCCTCGAGCGCGAGGCCGGGTCGTCCACGAAGAAGACCATCGACCTCAAGCCCGCCGAGCCGGGGCAGGATCTCGAGCTCACCATCGACATCGACGCGCAGCGCGCCACCGAGAGAATCCTGGCCGGCGGTCTGCAGGGCGCGGCGGTGGCCCTCGACCCGAACGACGGCTCCGTGATCGCAATGGCGTCGAACCGCGTTTACGACCCGAACGACCTCACGCCGCCGGGCAACGCGGCCGCGGTGAAGCAGGCGATGTCGGACAACGAGAACAAGCCGTTGATGAGCCGCGCGTTCCAGGATCAGTTCGCGGCAGGCTCCTTCTTCAAGGTCGTCACTTCCGTGGCCGGTCTCGAAGGCCAGGTCGTGCGCGCGGAGGACCCGCTCCCCTGCCGGGGCAAGTTCGACGAGAAGCAGACGCACTTCAACTGCTGGATCTGGAACGAGTTCAGGGGCATGCACGGCGAGGTCACCCTGCACCAGGCCCTGGAGAAGTCGTGCAACTGCTACTTCTACGAAGTGGGCCGGCGCGTCGGCGTCGAGGCCATCGCCCGCTGGGCGCGGTCGATGGGGATGGGCGCGGCGACGGGCCTCGACATCCCGGGCGAGGCGGCAGGCCGCGTTCCCGAGCAGACGGGCGATCAGAACGCGATGATGCTCGCGATCGGGCAGAGCCAGCTGATGGTGACGCCGCTGCAGGCCGCGACCATGATGGCGGTGATCGCCAACGGCGGCCGCCGGATCACCCCGCACGCGCGGCGCGGCAACGAGAAGCCGCCGGAGCCGCTGGGGATTTCGGAGCAGACGCTGAAGGAGATCCGGCAGGGCCTCTACGACGTGACCCACGCGTCGGGCGGCACCGCCCACTCCACGCGACTGAAGGAGTTCAAGGCCGTCGGCAAGACGAGCTCGGCCCAGGCCGAGCGCGGACGCGAATCCCACGCGTGGTTCGTGGGATATGCCCCCTATGACGCGCCCAGGTACGTCGTCGCCGTCTTCCTCAAGAACGCCGGCCACGGCGGCCAGATGGCGGCGCCTCCCGCGGCCCTGATCTTCGAGGCCCTGATGACCCCCAAGGAGTCCCCCGCGAAATGATCCCCCGCTTCAACAAGACGATCCTCGCCTGCGTCATCCTCCTGTCGGGGATGGGGCTGCTCTCCCTGTGGACCCAGGCGCCGTCGACCAACCTCGCGGGTCAATCGATCACGCAGTCCATCTTCCTCAAGCAGCTCACGTTCCTGGGGATCTCGCTGGTCACGATGGTCCTCGTCGCGTGGCCGAACTATCTCAACTACCGGCACCTGGCGTTCGTGCTCTACGTCGTCCTGCTGGGGCTGCTCGCGCTGCTGCTGGTGAAGGGCTCCTACGTCAACGGCGCGCGCTGCTGGTTCGACTTCAAGGTGGTCAAGTTCCAGCCCGCAGAGTTCATGAAAATCGCGCTCGTGCTGGTCCTCGCGAACGTCCTCATGTACGGCCGCGACCTGCACACCTGGCGCGGGCTGCTTCTGCCCATCGCGCTCACCGCGGCGCCGGCGGCCTTGATCGTCGTCCAACCCGACATGGGCACGACGATCCTGCTGGTCCCGACGCTGTTCGCGATGCTGTTCGCCGCCGGCGCCCGGAAGCGGCACCTCGCGATCATCGTCCTGCTCCTCCTCGCCGCGGCGCCCGTGGTCTGGTTCGCGGGGATGAAGGACTACCAGCGGATGCGCATCCTGTCGTTCCTGACGGGCGGCGGCTACCAGGTGGGACAGTCGATCAAGGCCTGTACGGCCGGCGGAGGCTTCGGCCGCGGGATGGGGGAGTCCGGCGCCGCCTCGCCCTACTTCATCCCCGAGCGGCATACCGACTTCGTCTTCTCGATCATCGCGGAGGACCTGGGCTTCGCCGGCTCCTCCTTCGTCCTGCTCCTGATCGCGATTTACTTCTCGACCTCGCTCAAGATCGCCCACGATTCCCGCGAGCCGTTCGGCCGGCTGATCGTGGTCGGCCTGACCACCCTCTTCGCCACCCAGACCTTCATCAATATCGGGATGACCCTGGGGGTCGCCCCCATCACGGGATTGACCTTGCCCTTCGTTTCATACGGGGGATCGTCGCTGGTCGCCTGTTCCATCTCGGCAGGGTTGATCCTGAACGTGGCCGCGCGCTGGCAGCCGGGATTCTCCTCCCGGGACATGGCCGGCGGCTCGGTCGAAATCCGGGATCTGCAGCCGAGATCCGTGGTCGGGGTCGGCCAGTGACCCCGGGAAAGGAGGGCGGCAGGATGGCTTTTGACACGGGCATCCCGGGCCGTCTATACTAGCGGTTTGTGATTTCCATCAAGGATTTGCTGCTCGGGCAGCTCGCCGTCGAGAAGGGCCTGGTGACCCAGGCCCAGATCGCTGAAGTCATGAAGGACCAGCAGGACGGGGGCAAGCTCGACCCCAACGCCACCGTCAGCCCTTCCACGACCAAGGGGAGCCGCCCCCTGGGCACTCTGCTCCTGGCCAAGGGCCTGATCAAGGAGAACGACCTCGTCGGTCTCCTTGAAGAGCAGAACCGGCGCATGGAATCCGTCAAGAACGTCCAGAAGATGCAGAAGGTGGAGTACCTCTTCGGGCAGCTCCTGGTGAAGTACAACCTGGCGACGATGCTCCAGATCAACAAGTGCCTGGAGCTGCAGATCAAGATGGCCGAAAAGGGCGTGACCCCGATCCCGCGCCTCGGAGAGCTGCTCGTCGAGCACGGATTCGTCGACCGGAAGACCGTGGCCGATGTTCTGAGGATGCAGGACAAGGACATTTTGTTTTGCACCGGATGCGGCAGGCAGTACAACGTCGTGGGGCTGGAGGAAGGCAAGGCCTACAAGTGCAAGGAGTGCGGCGGCGTCATGCTGAAGCGCGCGCTCCTGGAGTCGCTGAAGGCCGACGAGACGGCGTTCGGATTCGAGATGCCGACCGAGGAAAGATAGTCTTGCGACGAATCCTTCCTGCGATCGAGCTCGCGTCGCGTATCAAAATAAAAGCATTCTGTAGACAGCAGACGCCAGTCCGCAGATAATCCCCACCCCATCCCCCGGGGGGCGGAGGGGGAGGGACTCTTCCGGCGGCAGACTGCGGTCTACCGGCAACTGAAAGGATCAACGCACAACCATGTGGCCCACACTGTTCAAGATCCCCTGGCTCAACTGGCCCATCAACTCCTACGGCTTCGCGATCATGGTGGGCTTCCTGCTCTGCTCCTACGTCGCCGTCCAGCGCGCCAAGCCGCTGGGCATCAAGAGCGACTTCATCCTGGACCTCGGCATCATCTCGATGATCGCCGGCATCATCGGCGCCAAGATCAACTACCTCCTCCAATATCCCAAGGAGGTCATGGAGCCCACCAAGCTGTCGATCTGGGGCGACATGGGCCTCGACCCCTGGGGCGCCCTCATCCTCGGCCCGCTCCCCTTCGCCTTCTGGTTCTGGCGGATGAAGAAGTCGGGTGAGAAGGTCCACGTCTACTCCTGGCAGACCGGCGTCCTGATGGTGCTCACGCTTTTCTTCGCGCTGATCGGGACGCGCGCGCTCTTCCTCTACCATAACTCCCCCGAGTACTCGTGGAAGGTCTTCCGGAACTGGCAGAGCGGCTTCGTCCTCTACGGCGGCCTGATCACCGGCATCTCGGCGGGCATCCTGTACACGAAGATGCGCGGCCAGTCGATCGCGGTCATCGCGGACCTCAGCGCGCCCTCGATCATGCTCGCCCTCGCCTTCGGCCGCATCGGCTGCTTCCTGAACGGCTGCTGCCACGGAGTGCGAGGGAACGGGTTCCTCTGCATGAGCTTCCCCGCGGACAGCCCCGCGGCGCGCGAGCAGGGGAAGGGATACGGCGTGCGCTCCGACCCCGTCCATCCCACGCAGCTCTACGAGACGGCGGCCGCGCTGGCGTTCTTCTTCTTCCTGTCGTGGCTCTACAAGCAGAAGCGGAAGGCCCAGGGCGAGATCTTCCTCATCATGTGCATGCTCTACGGAGCGTGGCGCTTCGCGATCGAGTTCATGCGCGGCGACGAGCGCCCCCGCTGGCTGGGCGAACTGAGGTATTCGCAGGTCGTCAGCCTGGCCCTCTTCGCCGTCGCGGGCGTCTGGCTGTTCCTCCTGAAGAGCCGGCCGCCCGCCGAGGAGCCGCCCCCGGTCGCCGCCGTGCCGCCGGATGCGCCCGCGAAGACGGCGTGACGCCGACGGAATCGGCGCCCCGGGTCCGTCTGGGATGATGCCTCCATGCGAACCCCGTCGTCCCCGGAAGAAGAGCGCCGGAAACGCCTCCGCCTGAAATCGGGCGACCCCGAGGCGTTCGCCGAACTTTTCCGCGAGCACCAGCCGGGCATCCTCAACTACGTGCACCGGCTCTCCGGCGGCAACGCCACGCTCGCGGAAGACGTCTCCCAGCAGGTCTTCCTGAGCTTCTGGACCCACCGCAACGATTACGATCTCGAGAAGCCCATCACGCCGCTGCTGCTGACGATGGCGCGGAACGCGTGGCTCAACGCCGCCAAGCGCGAGGAATACCGGAAAACCTCGGAGCTGAAGGAGGACGGCGCATCGCAGGTGGACCACGGACTGGAGCGGAAGGAGCTCGAAAGGGCCGTCGAGCGCGCGCTCGCCAAGCTCGACGAGCCGGTGCGCGAGGTCTTCATTCTCAGCCGCTACCACGAGCTGAAATACTCCGAGATCGCGACCATGCTCGGCATCTCGGTGAAGACCGTCGAAGCCCGCCTGAGCCGGGGCCTCCAGGAGCTGCAGAAGCTGCTCAAGGACTTTCTCTAGAATCGGAACGGGATTCTTTTTTTCAATAGGGGTCCGCAGAACCGGGGAGTGTAGTTGCATGGATATGGACTGCAAGACGTCGGCGGACCTGGTGACCCGGAGCCTGAGCGGCAACGCGTCGGCCCAGGACGAAGCCCAGCTTCGCGCCCACGTCGCCGCCTGCCCGGCCTGCGCCGGTCTTCAGCGCGATCTGTCCCGCACTTGGGCCCTGATGGGCAGCCCGCCCGTCCTCGCCTCGACGTCCCCCGCCCCGTCGCTCCCCGCCCCCCGCCGCATCGGCTCCCTGTGGCTGGTCGGCGCGGCCGCCGCCGCGGTCCTCGTCGTCTCCGCCATCGCCTATATGATGTCCTCCCCGGCTGCGGCTCCGACGCCGGTCAACCCGATCGCCAAGCAGGCGCCCGCCGAGGAGTCCCGCCCCGAACAGCGGCGCGAAGAGGAACGCGTCCAGGAAGTGCTCACCCACATCGAGAACGAGAAACCCGAAACGCCGGCCCCGGTTCCCGCTCCCGCGCCGGCCCCCGCTCCCGAGAACAAGACCGTCGCCGCACCCGAGGCCCCGGCTCCGAAACCCGCCGCGCCGGAAACCCCCGAGCGCAAAGAGGTCGTCGTGAAGCCGCCCGTGCCCGAGACGCGGCCGGTTGAAAAGACGGCCCCCGCTCCCGTCGCTCCCGCCCCTGCGCCCCTGCCCGTCGTCGCCACCGTCGACCATATCGAGGGAGAGGCCTTCGTCCTGATCGACGGCAAGCGCGGCGCCGTCAAATCCGGCCACAAGCTGGTCGCCGGCGATTCGCTGGAGACGTCCGGCAAGGGCGGCCAGGCCGCGGTCGAGTTCCCCGACGGCACTCGCCTCGTCCTGGGCGCGGACACGGTCATGGACTCCATCGACACCCAGGGCGGCAAGCGCATCTCGCTCAAGCAGGGCGTCCTCGCGGCCCAGGTCGCGAAGCAGCCCGCCGGCGAGCCCATGATCTTCGTCACCCATACCGCCGAAGCCCGCGTCCTCGGCACCCGCCTGACTCTTTCGGTGACGCCGACGTCCACGCGCCTCGAAGTGCGGGAAGGCAGGGTCCGCATCACCCGCAAGGACGACAACGCGTCGGCCGAAGTCCCCGCCGACCAGTTCGTCGTCGCGGGCAAGGGCACGTCGATGATTCCGAAGCCCGCACCGAGCCTGCGCTTCGCCCTCCATGAGACCTTCGAGCGCGCCCGCTGGGGCGGCAACTGGCTGCAGGGCGGCGAGGCCAACCTCGGAATCCGCCTGGCCTCCGAGAACGGCTCGCTGTCCATCAAGACCCTTCAGAAGCCCGCCCAGGACCTGGGCGGCGGCAAGATGCCCACCGAGGCCGGCGAGCTCGCCCGCAAGGCCGTCCAGGGCGTCGCCAGCGTGTCGAGCCTCTCCCGCAAGGACTGGCCGCGCTCGGCCTGGCTCGAGACGCGCCAGACCTACGCGTTCAGCAACGAGACGCCGCTGCGGATCCGGACCCGCTCGTGGAACTCGCAGCTCGATCCGGACCGCATCGTCTGGATGGCCCTCAATCACGGCGTCGCCGGCCAGGGCCTCTCTCTCGAGCGCCGCGGGGCCTCCCTCCAGCTCTGGGTGGAGGGCGCGAACGCCGCCGTGTGGAGCAAGGACTTCGCCTCGCCCCAGGAATGGGAAGCGATCGAGCTGTGGGTTTCGAAGGACCTGGTCGTCGTCCGCCGCAACGACGACACCCTTTACTCCGGCGCCAATCCCCTGAAGATCAAGGCCGCCGGGCTGTCGCTCGGCGTCAACGCCAAGATGGAACTCGCCCAGGACGAGGAGGTCCGCTACGACGACGTCGACGTCCTCCTGTCCACCAAGGCGGAGCTTGAGGAGGTGTCGCGATGAAGGGCTGCATGGAAAGAATTGGTTCGAACGTCCGTAATATATTAGAATCCCTAACCTCAAAGAGGGGAGTGAGCGCTATGTCGAGCAAGCGGGCTTGGGTGTGGACCGGTCGCCTGACGGCTTTGCTGGCCGCGGTGATCATCCCGGCGTGCGGCCAGACGGGAAGCCCCGGCGGCGCGAACCCGAACGGCATCATCTGGAACAGCCAGGGCACCACGGGCGCCGGCCAGGGCGGCACGGGCGGGCCCGGCGGCGGGCTCTGGGTCGACCCCAACTCCGGCCTCGGCGCGACGCCGATCGGCATCAGCAACATCATCAGCAGCGCGGATGACGCCACCTATGACGCCTATTTTCCGGGCGGTCTGGGCGGCCTGTCGGCGTCCAGAATCACGTACATCCAGGGGAATCTTCATCCCCTGTCGACCGACACGGGATCCACGGCCATCACGACTCCCGAGAACGGGCTTCAGCAGCAGATCAACGCCTATCGGAACACGACTCTCGGCAACGTCAACGTCGGCAACGGCGGTGGCGGCCTCGCAGTCGGCAATACCCAGGGCATCATCCTTGGAGGCCACTTGAAAGGAACGAAGTCGGCCCGTGCCCATTGTAAGCACTTCGCGCTTGGCCATCCTCAGCTCGCATTCGTGGCCACCGCGAATCCCGAGGGTGATGCGCTGCGGGGTGGAAACGCCATCCTGGGAACGCCTCCGAATCCCGACGGCGACAAGGGTCGACTCGGGAAAATCAATGTGACGTCCCTTCCTCCGTCCGCCATGCCCGACGCCCTCGTGGTCTCGGGGACAGCCTATGGCGACTATGGAGCCGCTTTCACCTTTCTTGTGACGAACTACAGGCCGACGCTCACGGCCATGGGCTGGTCGTCCTTTGCCGTCGGACATTGGCGCGGCGGGCCGAAGGCCTACTACTGGCACGTTTTCTTCCTGACCAGCCCGACCCCCGCCAACTAAGCTGAATAACGGACCCCGACGGCGACGCCCGCCGTCGGGGTCCTTTTATTCGTCGTATGAAGCGCGCTCTGATCGTCCTTCCCGCTTTCGCGCTGCTCTTGGCGGCGTTCCTGGCCTTCCGAAAGACCTCCATCACGGAGAAAGGCGCCCGGCAATCCTCGAGTAAGCTGGGTCCCGTAACCCCAGAGGGCCGCCCTGCAACCCTGCCCGCCTCTCCATCCCCCGCCACGTCCAAAACGGACAACAGCGCCGCGATTCGATTCGTCGTCACGATGCGAAACCAGCCGGTCCCCGATGCCCGGATCACCGTCGCAAAAACCGGGACCGGGGATTTCATGATGTTCAAGACTGAAGTCGATGGAACCCAGTGGCTGCGTGCCCTGGTGCCCTGGGAATACGGCATCTCTGTCGAGCAGGAAGATGCCATCCCGTTCACGACGGAGATCTTCGTCGACTCCGGAGAGACGGCGATCGTCACGGCCGATCTGAAGGCGGGCGGCAGGGTCACCGGCACCATTACGGATCGGGTGGGACGTCCCATTCCGGATACGGGCGTGCTGTTGCTCGACCAGGCGACGAATGCCCCGGCGAACATGGACGAGGTGAAGTCCGACAAGGACGGACATTATGCGTTGAAGCGCATCGCGTCCGGCGATTTCGGCGTTCGATTCCGTCACGTCCGGTTCAAGCCGCTGGACCGGATGGGGCTGGTGTTCCGCGGAGGGTCGGAGGACTACCGGATCGACGTCGTCCTGGAAATCGGTGCCTTCCTTTCGGGTCGGGTGCTCGACGAGTCGAACATGCCGATCGAGGGCGCGGAAATTCTCGCCACCAACATCGAGACTGCGGGGATCACCAAGAGCGCCGCCGATGGGTCCTTCTCCGTGACCGGCCTCACCGACGGGCTCGCCAATATCTCTGCCTCGAAATCCGGCTATGGCCGGATCGTGAAACGGAACCTTCCTAGAAACTCCTCCGATGTTCTCTTCCGCCTGCCGAAGGCCGGCACGATCGCCGGGCGGCTCAAGATCGACTTCGTTCCTGCCCAGACGCAGATCATCCTGAGCCGCTACGACGAGGAACTCCGTCAGGTGATCCCCGCGGAATCCCGGTTCTTCTCCCTTCCCACGACGGCCACCTTCGAGGTGGCCGACGTCGCGCCGGGCTCCTACTGGGTGGAGGTGCAGGCGGAGGGCTACGAGGCGGCGGATCGTCCGCAGATTACGGTGGAGTCCGGCCGGACGACCGACCAGATCGTAATATCCATGCGGAAGAAGAATTAGGGCGGTCGATGTACTATACTACCGCAGCCATGCGGAAGCTGATCCTCGGTCTCGCCATCGCGGCCCTGGGAAGCGTTGCCGCGTGCGACGCGGGCGGGAGCGCGTCCGGGATCGACCCGGTCTCGGCGCCAGCAGAGACGCTGACGGGCGAGAACGGCCATCCGCTGCTCCTCCCCAACACCGACCCCGGCATCGCGGTCTTCGAGACGGAACTGCTGCGCCTCGTGAACGACCACCGCCTCGGACTGGGCCTCGCGCCGCTGATCCCGTCTCCCCGTCTCGGCGACGCGGCGCGCGCGCACTGCCGCCATATGATCGACCATCGCTTCTTCGCCCACGCGTCCCCGGAGGGGCTGACCCCCGCCGAGCGGCTAACGCTGGCCAACGTGGACTGGAGCTCGGTCGGGGAGAACATCGCCGCGGGCTACTCGACGCCGCAGGGCGTCTTCGAGGCCTGGCTGGCGTCGACCGAGCACCGGGCCAACATGGAGTCCGACCGCTTCTCCTACGCCGGCGTCGGCTACGCCCAGGACGCCGGACCGACGGCGGACTTCCCGCAGGTTCATTACTGGTCGATGGCGCTGCTCCGGCGCTAGCCCCGTGTCCGCCCACGCCAAGGCCGCCTCCTGGCGACACTCCACCGCGGTCCCGAGCTGCTCGTGCTGCCGAACGCCTGGGACGCGGCCAGCGCGCGCCTCTTTGAGAACGCGGGTTTTCCGGCCATCGCGACCACCAGCGCCGGCATCGCGTACGCGCTCGGCCACGCCGACCAGCAGAGGATCGGCATGACGGAGATGACGGATGCAGTCGCCCGCATCGCGGCGGCCGTCAAAGTCCCGGTCACCGCGGACATCGAGTCGGGCTACGGCGACGTGGCGAAGACGGTCCGCTCGATGCTGGACGCGAGCGCGGTCGGCATCAATCTCGAGGACGCGACGCACGGTCCAGGAGACACGCTTTATCCTCTGGCGGAGCAGGTCGGGCGCCTCCGCGAGGCTCGGCAGGCGGCGCAGTCGAAGGGGATCCCGCTGGTGATCAACGCGAGGACGGACGTCTACCTCCTGGCCCCGGAACCCGGGCCGGATCTGCTGTATGAAGGCATCGCGCGGCTGAACGCCTACGGGGAGGCCGGCGCGGATTGCCTGTTCGCGCCGGGAGTGGCCGACCGCCTGCGGATCGAGGCGCTGGCGAAAGCCCTGCGCGGCCCGCTGAACGTGCTCGCCGGAAAAGGAACGCCGCCCTTGGCCGAGGAGTCGCGCGACTCAGCGTCGGCTCGGGCGCGATGCGCGCGACGATGGGACTCCTGAAGCGGATCGCGACGGAACTACTCGAGGGCGGAACCTACGGCGCGCTCCTCGCGGACGCGGTCCCTTATGCCGAGATGAACTGGCTGATGGAGCGAGCCTGGTCCCCGCCGAGCTCGCCCCCCTCTGCCCTGGCGAACACGTAGACCACGGTGGCGATCGGCTGCCCGAGCTGATGGTTGCTGTCGCAATTCAGACAGACCTTCTGAGACGCGACGACCACACGCGCCTCCAGCGCCGAATCGCCCGCCGAGCCCCGCAGGGGCGCCTGCTCCTTGTACGGGACGCTCGCCCAGGCGCTTGATGGCTCCACGATCGTCCTGGCGCCGCCACGGCAGCGGTGCGAGGGCGACGGGCCAGCCCAGCGACCAGAATTCCAGCGGGGCCATCACGTAGAGCGCGGCGCGCCATCCGGACCGATCGAGCGACGCAAGCATGTCGCGGTCCGCATCGGTCCGGACCTCAAACGTCCGGTCATGCGCGTATTTGGTACGCGCCACCCGGGCCATGCCGAGCCGGAGCCCCTTCATGTCCTGCTGCGTCACCGTCGCGAACCGCTCCTGGATAACGGCGTCGACGCGGCGGACGAGGTCGGGATCAGGCCGCTCAGTCTCCGGTGAAAGGGGAAGACTGGGACCGTTGCCGGGGCCAGCCTCGACGGAGCTGCAGCCCGCCAGGAGAACCAGGAGAGTTCCGGCGCCGCCGCGGATCATGCAATGACCGACACCGCGAGAGCCAGGAATGGTGACGGGAATCGGGATCGAGCCTGAATCGGTTTAAAATAAAAGATGGCAAGAGGGGTCGAAGCAAGCGGTTGGTTCACTTGCCTCTTCCAACGGAGATGATATGGGCCCTTTTACTCTTTCAACTTCTACACCTCAAAGCCCCTTGCGGAGCAAGAGGCGTGATGCTGTAGAGCCTGGGTGGAAATCTCTCTTTCTGTCGATTCCCCGCCTTGCGGTGAGAAAGTCCTTAGAAAGGAGGTGATCCAGCCGCAGATTCCCCTACGGCTACCTTGTTACGACTTAGCCCTCCTCACACGTTTTACCCTGGGCCGCGTCTTCCTTGCGGTTAGGCAACGGACTTTAGGTACCCCGTGCTTGGGTGGCTTGACGGGCGGTGTGTACAAGGCTCGGGAACATATTCACCGCGGCGTGGCTGATCCGCGATTACTAGCGATTCCGGCTTCACGGAGGCGAATTGCAGCCTCCGATCCGAACTGAGGTCGGCTTTTTGAGATTGGCTCCCCCTCGCGGGTTGGCAACCCTTTATACCGACCATTGTAGCACGTGTGTTGCCCCGGACATAAGGGCCATGATGACTTGACGTCATCCCCACCTTCCTCCCATTCGACACGGGCAGTCTGTCTAGAGTGCACCTTTCGGTTAGCAACTAGACACAAGGGTTTCGCTCGTTACGGGACTTAACCCAACATCTCACGACACGAGCTGACGACAGCCATGCAACACCTGATGTAGGCTCCCCTTGCGGGGTCGTTACCGTTTCCGGTTTCTACCACCCACACTTCAAGCCCGGGTAAGGTTCTTCGCGTTGCATCGAATTGAACCACATGCTCCACCGCTTGTGCGAGCCCCCGTCAATTCCTTTGAGTTTTAACCTTGCGGCCGTACTCCCCAGGCGGGACACTTAACGCGTTAGCTGCAGCAAAGAAGGGCAAGCCCTCCTTCACTCAGTGTCCATCGTTTACGGCTAGGACTACCAGGGTATCTAATCCTGTTTGCTCCCCTAGCTTTCGCACCTCAGCGTCAGGAACGCGCCAGTCACTCGCTTTCGCCTCCGGCGTTCCTCCTGATATCTACGCATTTCACCGCTTCACCAGGAGTTCCAGTGACCCCTCACGCCCTCGAGCCCGGTATTTTCGATCGCCGTTCCAACGTTAAGCGTCGGGATTCCACGACCGATTTGCCGAGCCGCCTACGTGCCCTTTACGCCCAGTGAATCCGAACAACGTTTGCACTCTCCGTATTACCGCAGCTGCTGGCACGGAGTTAGCCGGTGCTTCTTCCTGAGGTTAGGTCAGTGTTCTTCCCTCATGAAAGGGGTTTACAACCCGAAGGCCTTCATCCCCCACGCGGTGTCGCTGCGTCAGGCTTTCGCCCATTGCGCAAGATTCCCTACTGCTGCCATCCGTAGATGTCGGGACCGTGTCTCAGTTCCCGTGTGGCCGTTCAACCTCTCAGTCCGGCTACCCGTCATTGCCTTGGTGGGCCGTTACCCCGCCAACTAGCTGATAGGCCATGGTTCGCTCCCCCAGCGCCTTACGGCTTTAAGCAGCAAATGATGCCATCCGCTGCCATTACCCGGTATTAGCCCACCTTTCGGAGGGTTATCCCGAACTGGGGGGTACGTTAACCATGTATTACGCACCCTTCCGCCGCTGTACTCACCGAGTTGCCCCGGTTTTCTCGCTCGACTTGCATGTATTAGGCACACCGCCAACGTTCGTTCTGAGCCAGGATCAAACTCTTCAATCAGCTTTCTGTCTGAAGAGAGATCATGGTTATCGAAGAAGCTCCATGGTTATTCGGAGCCTGGTTAAAACCCAGAAAAAACATGTTTTTTGAACATGTCTCAAAGGGCCCCATCCCCTCCCGCCACCCGAAGGTGTCGGTCAACCTCCTGCCATCTTTTTACAGACGCAAAAGTGGTGATGGGTTCGATTGGCTCGAACCCGATTGTCAAAGAGCCCCTCGGGGACAACATCACCCCACCCAGTGTTCAAGGGTTGAACCCGTGAGCCCGATGTGGGTACTACACCCGAGAGAGCTTACTGCTTAGTGAGGTGGATTATACGTTTGCGAAACAACATGTCAAGCACTAATGAAATCCATCGCGAGAATAAATTCTCAACGCTTCCATTCCACCGTGATTTCTTTCTTCTCCGCGCCGCGCAGAACTTCCATCGCGCACGCGCCCTCACCCCGCGACTCCTGCGCGCGCTTCCAGAGATCCGCCAAGGGCCGCGTCGACGACAGCGGCTTCCCGCGGAACGACACGATCAGGTCGTTCTCCACAACGCCCGCTTTCCCCAGCGCGCCGTCGGGCGCGACGACCGAAACTTTCACGCCGCCCGCGTCGCCGTCCAGCTTCACGTCCTCGCCGCGGATCCCCAGCGGACGGCCGCCCAGAGGAGTATCCGGGTTGATCCGCAGTCCCACCGGCAGGTCCGCCGTCTCGCGCAGCACGCGGAACGCCGCGCGCGCGACTTTCGCGAGATTCCCATAGGCGATCTTGTCCGCGTGGTCGCCCACCTCGTGATAGTCCGCGTGCCACGACGTGAAGAACATCGTCGCCGGCACGCCCTGCCGCAGCAGCGACGCGCCGTCGGAGCGGAACATCGCCTCGTTCGAATGGTCGAACTTCGAGATCTTCAGCTTCTCCGCCTCGCACGCCTCCGTGAGGATCCGCTCCAGCGTATCCCCCTCCGCGTTCTTCGTCCCCTCGACATCCATGGGACGCTCCGGGTTGCGGCCCACCATGTCCAGGTTGAGACAGTACGTCACCTTCTCGATCGGCCGCGTTGGATGCGACGCCCACCAGGCCGACCCCTTCAACCCCGCCTCCTCCGCGTTCCACCACGCGAAGAGGATCGAGCGCTTCGGATGCACCTGGCCCTTCCCGTACGCGCGCGCCACCGTCAGGATCGCCGACGTCCCGCTGCCGTTGTCGTCCGCCCCGTTCCAGATCTCGTCCCCGTTCTTCGCCCCGCCCTTCTGGCCGCCGACCAGCTGGCCCTTGCGGCCGACGTGATCCAGGTGCCCGCCGATCAGGACGTATTCCTCCTTGAGCGCGGGATCGGAGCCTTCCAGCAGCGCCAGCACGTTTTTCGCCTTGCGCGTCTCGCCCTGGGTCTCGAACTCGAACTCCTGCAGGTAGCCGTCCGTGCCGGCGGGCTTCAGGCCGTACGACTGGATCTCCTTCAGCAGGTAGTCGACCGCCTTCTCGTTGCCGGGGAAGCCGGCCGCCCGCCCCTCGAACGCGTCACTCGCCAGCACGTTTTCGTGGGCCTTGAGCGTGTCTTCGTCGATCGTATGCAGGGCGTCGGCCAGCGGGTCCGACTGGAGCAGGAGCAGCAGGCCGATGAGCAGCGCGCGCATGCGATTCCTCCCGGAGGTCCACGGGGGTAATACGACGCGGCGATTATCGCGGTTGGACGCTGTCGACGCAATCTTCCTCGTAAAATCGCTCGCCCCGTCCGTCCTAGTTGGTATAATGCGCGGCATGTTCAAGCGTCTCCTCCCGCTCGCCTGTCTCGGCTTCTCGGCGTGCGGAATGATGCCCGGGATGAACTCCGGCGACGGCTCGGGAACGGCCTCCACGGATGCCCCCTCCTCCGGCTCCCAGACCGCCACGACCGTCGTCGCTTCGACCGCCAACGCGGCCGCCGCGGTGGCGACGGCCGCCTCCAATCCCACGGATGCGAACGTGGTGAACGCCAGCAACGCCGTCGCGGGAGCAGCCGCGAGCACCGCGACCGCGTCGGCGCCGGGAAGCAAGTCCGTCACCTTCGACGCCACCCGGAAGCTGGAGTACGTCGACGTCTATGTCGATATGGGCGACGTCAACGGCCAGCGGGCCCTGGTTCCATACCTGATGAATCCCAAGGATTGGAACCTGGTGGGATGCGACATGACGTCCCTCAGCGCCAAGC
>DASQOM010000068.1:0-26062 GCA_035644495.1 Planctomycetota bacterium
CGTGAAGCGCTTCTTCCAGGAGGCGCGGAACCTCCAGAAGCTCCACCACCCCAACATCGTCGCGGCCTACGACGCGGGCATCACCGCCGAGCACAAGTTCTTCGTGATGGAATACGTCGACGGTCCCTCGCTCGAGGACGTCCTGCAGAAGAAGGGGATGCTCAAGGACGCCCTCGCCCTGGAAATCGTCCGCCAGGTCGCGCAGGCGCTCGACTACGCGTGGACCCACACGATCATTCACCGCGACATCAAGCCGCAGAACATCATGCTCTGCCAGGATCGCACCGTGAAGCTCTGCGACCTGGGGCTCTCGAAGGACGTGACCCGCGACGCCGCCCTGACGATGACGGGCTCGGTCAATTGCTCGCCGCCGTTCGCGTCGCCCGAGCAGGCGCAGGGGCTGAAGAACGTCGACATCCGCAGCGATGTCTATTCGCTCGGGGTGACGCTCTTCCAGATGCTGTGCGGCGAGCTTCCGTTCAAGGGCAACGCGCCGGCGCAGTTCCTGATCCAGCACGTGACGAAGGCGCCGCCCGATCCGCGGTCGAAGAACCCGAAGATCCAACCCTGGATCAGCGGCCTCATCCTCCGGATGCTCGACAAGGACCCGACGCTTCGGCCGATGCCGGGAGACCTGGCGAAGATGATCACTCGGTCGCTCAACGCGCCCGTGCTCAAGAACGGATGACGCCGTCGACCGGCGCCGCCGGCTCCGCCCGGGTCGACTCCCGATGGATCTGGATCGTGCTCCTCCTGCTGACGGGATCGTACTTCGTCTTCCTCCTCGGGGATCACCGGGCGCCGGCAGGACAGGAAACCGCGGCCTACTTCGGATGGCTGCAGTCCACCACCGGCCACCCTCTCCTGGGGATCCTCCTCGATGAACTGATCCTGCTGGTCGGCGTCTGGCTGCTGGCCCGCAGCCTGTTCACCGATCCCCGGACCTGGTTCTTCGTCTCGGTCGCCGCGATCGGGTCGTCGCTCTGGATCGACGCGGTCGGCTCGAATTTCCGGAGCTTCCACGCGCTGCCGCTGCTGCTTCATCTGATGCGGGAGGTTCGGGCCTCCCGTTCCCCCGCGGCGCTGCTGGCCGCCCTGAACCTGGCCGGCCTTCAGGCGCTGGGCAAGCCGCCCGCCCAGGCCCTGTTTGCCCCGCTCAGTGCGCTGCTGCTGCTCCTCGTCTTCCGGAGATTCCTGGACCCGCGGCCGGCGTCGACCGTCGACACGCGCCGGATCCCGGCGGCGATCGCCGTCGGCGTTGTGTCCTGGATTCCAATCGCGGTACTCCACTGGACGGGGTCCGGCGATTCAGTCGGGGCCGGGACTCCGCCGCACAACGGCGCTGTCTGGCCGCATCCCGGATGTCTTCTGGATCTGCTGTGCGGCATGGCCGTCCTCCCGGACTTCACCCTGTATTGCGGGATGCTCACGCTCGGGTTTGCCGTCCTGGCGCTCAGCTCCCTCGGCCTTCCGCCGTCGCTGCGACTCCTGGGGGAGGCCGGAACGATTCTCCTACTCCCGGTGCTGGTTTCGGCACTCGTCGGGCGTCCGTTTCCCTCCCTCAGCGCGCCCCTGGGACGCCTCCTCCTCATCTTCCTCGCCGGGGTCGGCGTCGACCGCTGGCTGCAGCGCCGACCCTTTCCCCGCCTCGCGTTCCCCCTTGTCGGCGTCGGGCTCCTGCTGCTCGCGGGAGGGCTCTTCTATCTGTCGATCCAGGTTCCCACCACGCCGGATCTCAAGGGGGCCGCGGCCGGGATCTTCGGCGGCGGGTCCCGCGATCGGGTCTCGCCGCTCCTCGACGACCGCAACACGGTCCGCGAACTGCTGGACATCTCCGGGATGTGGGCGCTCTTCGCATCGGGGCTGTTCTTCCTGGCCGGGGCGGGCCGCCGCGCCGCTCCGCTCGCCATCGCCCTCGCGCTGCTCCTGCACCCGCTCGACGTCTTCGGATGGAAGATGAGGATCACGTTTCTACGGACCCAGGGCGAAGGCGAGGTCCATCAGCAGCGACGGCCGCTGACGGCGTCGCACTGGCCCCCGGCCGGGGAACCGAAAGACAATATCGCCTTGGGCCGCCCGGAGAGCGCCTGGAGGAGAGGGGCGTTCTTCCTTCTCGGCGTCAACGCGCTGCTCTGGATCGCGGGACTCGCCATGATCGCGGTCCGGCAGGCAACCCGTCCGTCCTTCGAAACCCCAGCCGCGGGGACCGATCATGGGTGAGCGTTCCTCGGAGCCCCGGATCTTCCGGGAACGGTGGCTGCTGGGAGGCCTCTTCCTCCTGCTCGGGGCCCAGTATGTCTGGCTCTTCCTCAGCCGGCGGATTCCGTCCCACCATGACAGCCTCGACGTCTACGTCATCGCGCATCTGTTCTCGACCCAGTCCGCCCAGGGCGGCGGACTGCTCGCCTGGTTTCCCTATTCCACGCACGGCGTGCTCAGCAGCTGGCACGTCGGCTTCCTCGGCTTCGTCCACATCGCCCTGCTGGGCGCCGGAGCGCTGACCCGGGCCTGCAACGCCGTCCCCCTCTTCCACCTGGCCATGCTCTTCGAGGATGTCGTCCTGCTCCTGGGGACCTGGCGGCTGAGCCGCGTCTTCCTGCGCTCGGGCGCTTCGAAGTTCCTCGTGACCGTGTCGGTGGTCGGTTCCTCCTGGTGGATGCAGCAGTTGTGGCACAACCACCGGCCGGCCTACGCCATCCCCCTGGTCCTCTCGCTGTTCCACGACTTTCTCGAGGAGGGCCGGAGATCCCGTCTCTTCCTCGCCGTGAACCTGCTCTTCCTTCAGCTGCTGGGGAACCTCCCCTACGTGGCCGTCATGGTCCACGTAATGGTGGGAGCGTATCTCATCCTCTATGTAGGCCTCTTCCGTCGGCGGCTGGGCCCGCTCTGGGCGCGGATCCGCCCCCGGCCTCAGGACGCCCTGTGGCTGCTGCCGAACCTCCTGGTCCTCGGTTGTCTCTATACAACCCTGACCTCGGGCACCCGGGAAATCGCCTTTGCGGTGCACGGCCGTCAGGCGGACGGAACCGTGCCGCTGACGGAGTTCCTGACTTTTTCCGGCGGACTGGACCCGGTGCGCTACGCGGACCTTCTGGTCGGCGTCAATCCCGGGGTCGATTTCTCCCTCTACTGCGGGGTCGCGATCCTGCCCTTCGCCGTGCTGGCCCCGGTGCTTCGCCCGACGCGGGCCGTCCTCTTCTTCGTCGTCTGCTTCCTCCTCGCCCTGCTCCTCTCGCTGGGCTACCTGAGCGCGGTCGGGATGCCGGCGTATCTGCTGCCCCCCGTGCGCCTCTTCCGGTACATCTCGCTGACTTCGACCCATACCCGGCTGCCGCTGTGCTTCCTGGCCGGCTTCGGTCTCGACGCCTTCGTCCGGCTCCGGGGACGCGCTCCGACGTCGATCCGCCGGCTGGCGCTCGCGATGACGACGCTTGGCTTCGTCTGCGGGCTCTACTTCCTGACCTTCGCGACCGGCCGACAGGACGGTCCGGAAGTCGGGCGCTTCCTCCAGGGGAACGAGCAGAGCGCGGACGCGCTGGCGCGGGCCTTCGGGGGCGCAGGAGCCCTCGCCCTCCTTACGGCTGCGCTTCTGTTCACCTATATCCGGCATCCCGGACATCTGCAGGCGGTGGCCGCGGCGCTCGTGATCCTGAACGCAGTCGACATGGCCCGATGGCGCGTCGGACTGACCCGGGATCGGACGAAATCCCTGACCGCGGACGAGTACGCCGCCCAGCGTCTGGATGCGCTCCCCTATGTTCCGCGCCGGTCGGAGGCGTCGGGGGACCCCAGGCGGCTGCGCGTGTTCGACCGGGTCGAGCTCGCGAAGGGGACCAGCTACGACACGATCGAGAACTATTACCATCGGGACCTGCCGGCTTCGGAATTCTACGCCTCGCACTGGATGCTGCCGTTCGACCGTCTGCTCCGCGCTTATGCGGCCACACCGATCGATCGCGGTCCCTCCCCGTCGCCGTTGATCCTGCTTCCCCCCTTCCCGCCGATCAAGGCCCCCTACGACCGGATCATGGGCAAGGCGAGGGACAAGCTGCAGGTTTTCGCGACGGCCCACGCTCCGGCCTCGGATCAGGAGACTGCGGACCTGATGAACCGCCCCGGGTATTCCGGCGACGTGCTGTTCGTCGATCCGGGTTCCGGCGGCGGACCCGGGCGGGGTCCGATCCCGGCACCGGGCGCCGACGAGCACCTCGACGTCGCCGTGGAAACGCTTTCCTTCGACGGCAACCATCTTCGTGTCCGGACGCGCGCGTCGAAGGGAGCCTGGCTGCTGTACTGCGACGCCTGGCATTCCCACTGGAGCGCGACCGTCAACGGCCACGAGGTCCCGCTGGCCCGGGCCTTCCTCGCCTATAAGGCGGTTCCGCTGGAGGAGGGCGAGAATACCGTGGAGTTCCGGATGGACTCGGCGCTGCGCCTCTGGACCTTCCGGGTCGCCGCGCTCAACGCCGCCCTCTGGGTGGCCGGAATCGCGGTCCTGGCCGCCGCGTCCCTGGGGGCGCTCGACGGCGTCCGGAGGCGACGGTCCGGCCCCCCGGGCTTGCGGTAGTTCCTTCTCAACCCCGCGCCGTGTGGTACAATTTCCCTGCTCCATGGAACCCAGCGCTTCCATCTATGTCGCCGGTCACCGCGGTCTTGTCGGCTCCGCCCTGGTGAAACGCCTGCGCCTGGCCGGCTACACGCGGCTGGTCCTGAAGTCCCGCGCCGAGCTCGATCTCACGAAACGGGAGGCCGTGGAGGCATTCTTCCGCCAGGAGAAGCCGGACTACGTCTTCCTCGCCGCCGCCCGCGTCGGCGGGATCCTGATCAACCAGACGGCCCCCGCCGAGTTCATCCGCGACAACCTCCTGATCCAGACCTCCGTGCTCGACTCGGCCCACCTCGTCGGCGTGAAGCGCCTGATCTTCTTCGGCAGCGCCTGCCTGTACCCCCGGGAGTGCCCGCAGCCGATGAAGGAGGAGGCCATCCTGACCGGGCCGATGGAGCCGACCAGCGACGCCTATGCCACCTCCAAGCTGGCGGGATGGAAGATGTGCGACGCCTACAACCGCCAGTACGGGACCCAGTTCCTGACCGTCATCCCGGCGACGCTCTACGGGCCGCACGACCATTTCGACCCGGAGACCTCGCACGTGCTCTCCGCCCTGCTCCGCCGCTGCCACGAGAACCGCTCGAACCCGGCGGTCACCGTCTGGGGCAGCGGCCGGCCGGTCCGCGAGTTCCTCTACGTGGACGATCTCGCCGAAGCCTGCCTCTTCCTCATGAACCGCGAAGGCGCCCTGCCCGGCTCCCCGATCAACGTGGGAACCGGACAGGGCACCTCCATCCGCCGTCTGGCGGAGATCATCGGCTCGATCGTGGGGTTCCGCGGGACGCTGGAGTTCGACAGCACCAAGCCCGACGGCGCGCCGGAAAAAGTGCTCGACGGTTCCCGGATGCGGACCCTGGGATGGTCGGCCCGCACGCCGCTCGAAGAGGGCCTACGAAGGACTTATGAATGGTATCTGAGCCAGAATTGATCCCGCGTCTCTACCGCTCCCTGTACCGCATCCGACGCGTGGAGGAGGAGGTGGCGCGCCTCTATCCCAGCGACAAGATCAAGAGCCCCGTCCACCTGTCCATCGGCCAGGAGGCGGTCGCGGTCGGCGTCTGCGATCCCCTGCGCCGGGACGACGTCCTCTTCGGCACTTACCGGGACCATGCGACCTACCTGGCCAAAGGCGGCGACCTGCGCCGGATGATGGCGGAGCTCTACGGCAAGGCCACGGGCTGCGCCAAGGGCAAGGGCGGATCGATGCACCTGATCGATCTCTCGGTCGGGGCCATGGGCGCCTCCGCCATCGTCGGGACGACGATCCCGCACGCGGTCGGGTACTCCTGGTCGCTCCGCTACGAGAAGAAGGATTCGATCGTTGTCAGCATGTTCGGCGACGGCGCCGTCGACGAGGGCGCGTTCCACGAGAGCCTGAACTTCGCGGGCGTGAAGAAGCTGCCGGTTCTCTTTGTCTGCGAGAACAACTACTACGCGATCCACTCGCACCACCTGACGCGCCACGCGTCGGACAACCTCTGCGAGCGCGCGCGGACCTACGGCATGCCGGCGGAGCGCGTCGAGCAGAACGACGTGCTCGCCATTCGCGAGCGCGTGGCGGCCGCGGTCGATTCGCTGCGCCGGACGGGCAAGGGCCCGCACTTCATCGAGTGCATGACCTACCGCTTCAAGGAGCACGTGGGCCCGAACGAGGACTACCAGCACGGCTTCCGGCCGAAGGCCGAGGCCGAGCCGTGGATGAAGGGGGACCCCGTCAAGACGCTCGCCGAGCAGGTGCCGGCCGCCGACCGCGTGACGATCGAGCGCGAGGTGGAGGCGCAGGTCCAGGACGCCATCGACTTCGCCGAGAAGAGCCCTTACCCCGATCTCAAGGAACTCTATACCGATGTCTATGCCGAGTGAAGAACGCTCCCTGACCTACTCGGCCGCGATCCTCGAGGCCACCGACCAGGAGATGAAGGCCAACTCCAAGGTGGTCGTCTTCGGGATCGGGGTCGACGACTTCAAAGGCACCTACGGCACCACGATGAAGCTGGCCGAGAAGTACGGCGCGGACCGCTGCTGGGACACGCCGCTTTCGGAGGACGCGATGACGGGCGTCGCCATCGGCATGGCCATGGCCGGACTGCGGCCCATCCACGTCCATATCCGGATGGACTTCGTCCTGCTCGCGATGAACCAGCTGATCAACATCGCGGCCAAGGCGCGGTACATGTACGGGGGCCAGGTCTCCTGCCCCGTCATCATCCGCGCCGTGATCGGCCGCAGCTGGGGCCAGGGGGCGCAGCACTCCCAGTCGCTCTACCCGCTCTTCATGCACTGCCCCGGCCTGCGCGTCCTCGCGCCGGCGACGCCGTACGACGCCAAGGGCCTGCTCCTGCAGAGCCTGCGCCAGCAGGACCCGGTCCTCTTCATCGAGCACCGGCTCCTGCACGGCCAGAAGGGCCCCGTCCCTGAAGCCCCTTATGCGGCCCCGTTCGGAAAGGCCCGCGTCATCGCCGAAGGCAGGGACCTGACGCTCGTCGGGGTCTCGTACGCCACCGTCGATTGCCTGCGCGCGCGGGCCCTGCTCAAGAAGGAGGGCATCGACGCCGAGGTGATCGACGTCGCGTCGCTCAAGCCGCTCGACACCAGGACGATCCTCGACTCCGCCGCGAAGACCGGCCGGCTGCTTGTCGTCGACAGCGGCTGGACCTTCTGCGGCGCGGGCGCGGAGATCCTGGCCCAGGCGTCGGAGCGCTTCCAGGACGGCAAGCCGCTCAAGACCGGCCGCCTGGGCTTCGCTCCCGTGAACTGCCCCACCACTCAGAACCTCGAGCGCGCGTTCTACCCCGACGCGGCCAAGATCGCGGCCGCCTCCTTCGAGCTCGTCCGCGGCGAGCGCCGGGAGTGGCCCGTCGTCGAAACCGCCGCCGAAGTCCTCAACTTCAAAGGACCCTTCTAGGTGGATACCGCCGCGCTCAAAGCCGCCGTCGAAGCCGCGTGGAAGGAGAAGGCGCCGAAGCCCTTCGACCCCGCCAAGCCGGTCGTCAAGCTTCACGAAGCGACCTACGACGCCGAGGAGGTCTGGGAATTCCTCCAATGCCTGCTCGGCACCGAAGTGACGATGGGCCCCAAGGTCAAGCGCTTCGAGCAGGAATTCGCGAAGCGCTTCGGCCACGGCCATGCCATCATGGTCAACTCGGGCTCCTCGGCCAACCTGCTCGCGGTCGCCGGGGTCGCCAACCAGGCCGTCGCAAACCATCTGAAGCCCGGCGACGAGGTTATCGTCCCCGCGCTCTGCTGGTCGACCACCGTCTGGCCCCTCATCCAGCACCAGCTCGTGCCCGTCATCGTCGACGCCGACCCGAAAACCCTCAATATGGACCCGGCCGAAGTCCAGAAGGCGATCGGGCCGAAGACGCGCGCGATCATGCCGGTGCCCATCTACGGCAACCCCTGCGACATGGACGCGCTGACGGCGATCGCGAAGCAGCACAACCTCACGATCATCGAGGACTCCTGCGAGTCGCTGGGCGCGACCTACAAGGGCAGGCACGTGGGCGCGTTCGGCCGGGTGGGCACCTTCAGCTTCTACTACTCCCACCACATCACGACGCTCGAGGGCGGCATGGTGGTGACGGACGACTTCGAGCTGGCCGAGCAGATGCGCTCGCTCCGCGCCCACGGCTGGGTGCGCGAGATGGACCAGCCGAAGAAGTACCTGGACGCGTACGCCGACATCGACCCGAAGTTCCTCTTCGTGAACATCGGCTACAACCTGCGCGCGACGGAGCCGCAGGGGGCGATGGGGTCGCTGCAGCTGAGGAAGCTCGACAAGTTCATCCGGGTCCGCGCGGAGAATGCGGAGCACTGGATCAAGGCGCTCGCGCCGCTGAAGGATCTCTTCGAGTTCGTGACGGTGACGCCGGGCGCCGCGAGCTCGTGGTTCGGGTTTCCGATGGTCGTCAAGCCCGGGGCGCCCTTCACGGTGCGCGACCTGATGGCGTCCATGCGGGCGCGCGGCATCGAGATGCGGCCGCTCAACGCCGGCAACATCGCCGGTCAGCCCGCGATCAAGCCCTATGCGCATCGCGTGGTCGGCGAGCTCCCGAAAGTCAATTACATCTGGAAGAACGGGTTCACGTTCGGGAACCACCAGCACGTCGATCCCGCCGCGCGGGACTATATCACGGCGACCCTCAACGCCTTCGTGGCGGAGCGCCGCGGAGGAAAACCATGAGCCCGAAAATCCTGGTCACCGGCGGCGCCGGCTATATCGGCTCCATCCTCGTGCCCGCCCTTCTCGCCGACGGGAATTCGGTCACGGTGCTCGACAGCTTTCGCTACAACCAGACGAGCCTGCTCGAGGTCTGCGGCGACGACCGTCTCCGCATCGTCCGAGGCGACGCGCGCGAGGAATCGGTGCTCGCCCCGCTCGTGAAGGAAGCCGACGTCCTGATCCCGCTCGCGGCGCTGGTCGGCGTGCCCGTCTCCGACGCCGATCCGGTCGGCGCGCGGACCATCAACCTCGACGCGATCAAGCTGCTGCTCTCCCTCCGCTCGAAGCAGCAGCGGCTCCTCTATCCGTGCACGAACAGCGGGTACGGCATCGGGCAGAAGGACAAGCACTGCACCGAGGAGACGCCGCTCAAGCCGCTGTCGCTCTACGGCCGCACGAAGGTCGAGGCGGAAAAGGCCGTGCTCGACGCGGGCAACACGATGTCGTTCCGCTTCGCCACCGTGTTCGGCGCCTCGCCGCGCATGCGGACGGACCTGCTGGTCAACGACTTCGTCCAACGCGCCCTGCGGGACGGCGCCGTCGTGCTCTACGAGGCCCATGCGAAGCGCAACTACCTGCACGTTCGCGATGCGGCCCGGGCATTCCTGCATGGAATGAAGAACTTCGAGACGATGGCCGGCGGGCCCTACAACGTCGGCCTCAGCGACGCCAACCTCTCGAAGGCGGAGCTTTGCGAGCGGATCAAGGTGCACGTCCCCCGCTTCACGTTTCTGGAAGCGCCGGTGGGCAAGGACCCCGACCAGCGCGACTACATCATCTCGAACGAGAAGGTCGAGAAGACCGGCTTCCAGACGAAGCATTCGCTCGACCACGGCATCCAGGAGCTCCTCCGCGTCTACCAGATTCTCCGCTCATCGCCTCACGGAAATGCCTGACGCGCTGAAGGAGCTCGACGTCCTGATCCTCGCGGGGGGCCAGGGGACGCGGCTTCAGTCGGTTCCCGGCGACGTGCCCAAGCCTCTG
The DNA here is from genome assembly GCA_035644495.1 of Planctomycetota bacterium. Taxonomy (GTDB): domain Bacteria; phylum Planctomycetota; class MHYJ01; order MHYJ01; family JACPRB01; genus JACQFK01. The sequence goes on from DASQOM010000068.1 coordinate 9,816, forward strand.
CGTCCGATCCACGGCCGGCCCTTCCTGTCGTACCTGGTCGACCAGGTCCGCGGGGCGGGCGCGCGACGGGTCATCCTTTCCCTCGGATACCGGCCCGACGTGTTCCGCGACTTCGCCGCAAAGGAGGGCGTGGAGATGTCCGTCGAGACGGCGCCGCTCGGGACAGGCGGCGGCCTCCGCATGGCGCTGCCCTTATTGCGGTCCGAGACGCTCCTCGCGATGAACGGCGACTCGTACGCGGCCGTCGACCTGGGTCTGCTCGCGGCGCTGCACCGCCGGCGGAGGGCGCGGGCGACGATGCTGCTGGTGGACGTGCCCGACGCCGCGCGATACGGACGGGTCGAGATCGAGGAGAACGGAGAGGTCCTGCGCTTCGCGGAAAAGGGCGAGCCGGGGCCGGGCCTGGTCAACGCCGGCGTCTACGTGCTTCAGCGCTCGGTGGTGGCGGAGATCCCGGAGGGCCGCGCGGTCTCCCTCGAGCGCGAGACCTTCCCGTCCCTGATCGGCACCCGCTTCTTCGGCGAGCCCGGGTCCTTCGCGTTCATGGACATCGGGACCCCCGAATCGTACGCTGCCTCCTCCGAATTCTTCCTGAGGACGAAGGGCCCATGATCATCAGCCGAACGCCGTTCCGCATCTCCTTCTTCGGCGGCGGGACCGACTACCCCGCGTGGTACCACGAGCACGGGGGCGCCGTCCTCGCGACCTCCATCAACAAGTACTGCTACATCTCCTGCCGGCACCTGCCCCCCTTCTTCGATTACAAGTCGCGCATCCTGTACTCGAAGATCGAGCTGGTGAAGTCGCCCGACGAGATTCAGCACCCCTCGGTCCGCGCGGCACTGCAGTACCTGAAGATCAACGACGGCATCGAGATCCACCACGACGGCGACCTCCCCGCGCGCACCGGCCTGGGGTCGAGCTCCACGTTCACGGTTGGCCTGCTCCACTCGCTGTACGCCCTCCGGAGCCGCATGGTGACCAAGATGCAGCTCGCGCGGGACGCGATCCACATCGAGCACGATGTGCTGAAGGAGAGCGTGGGCGCGCAGGACCAGGTCATCACCGCCCACGGCGGCCTGCACCGCATCGATTTCTCGCCCAACGACGACTTCAGCCTTTCGCCGATCGTCCTGCGCCGGGACCGGCTGGTGTCCTTCCAGAACCACTGCATGCTCGTGTTCACCGGCTTCACCCGCACGGCCTCGGAGATCGCCGCCGAGCAGATCCGCCGCACCGGGGAGAACAAGTCGGCGCTGCAGGAGATGTACAAGATGGTGTCGACCGCGACCGACATCCTGAAGGGCGACGGCGACATCGGCGACTTCGGCCGCCTCCTGCACGAGAACTGGCTGCTGAAGCGGTCGCTCAGCTCGCGCGTGTCGACGTCGGAGATCGACACGATCTACGAGGCGGGCCGCGAGGCGGGGGCGCTGGGGGGCAAGGTGCTGGGCGCGGGCGGCGGCGGCTTCTTCCTGTTCTTCGCCCGGCCCGAGGAGCAGGCCTCGATCCGCGCGAAGCTCGACAAGTTCCTGCACGTCCCGTTCCGCTTCGAGACTCTGGGAAGCCAGATCATCCACTACGAGCCGTTCGACCAGCAGGGTTAGGTCGCGGCGGCCGTCTCGAGCAGGCGCCGGCGCAGCTTGATCTTGAGGAGGCCCTGGAGGAAGTCGACGGCCGGCTCGCCGAACTTCCTGCGCACCAGGTCCAGGTACTGCGGATCCGACGTGTACTCGATGAACGCGCGGTCGCGGAACGCCAGCACCTCCGCGGGGCTCAGGTGCTTCGTCGACATGGGCAGCGCGTCCTCGGAGTATTGCCCGTAACCTTTCCAGGTCGCCGGCAGTCGAATTCCTTCCCTCTTCGCCTGCTCGTGCAGCTCCGTGCCCGGATAGGCCATCGCGGAGTAGAAGTTCGCGTACTCGAACTGGTACTTCTTCGCCATGTCGAAGGTCTTCTGCATCGTCTCACGGGTGTCCTCGGGCAGCCCGAAGATGAAGTTGCCGACGATGTTGATCCCGGCCTGCCGGGTCAGGTCGATGGCGCGGTCGATCACGGCCTGCGAGGAGCCTTTGTCGACGGCGTCGCGCACGCCGGCGTCGGCCGCCTCGATGCCGTAGGCGACCCAGTTGACCCCGGCCTTCTTCATCTTGCGGAGCAGCTCGGGGCTCTTGATGGTCTCGACGCGGCAGTACGCCCAGAAGTTCAGGTCGTAGCCGCGCGCGATGATCAGGTCGCAGAGCTTCTCGACGAGGTCCGGGCGGATCGTGAACACGTTATCGACGATGCGGATATTGGACACGCCGTACTGCTTCACCAGGAGGTCGATCTCCTCGACCACGTTCTCCGGCGTGCGCGCGCGGAAATTCGCCGTGCCGGCGACCGCGTTCACGTTGCAGAACGAGCAGGTATAGGGGCAGCCCAGGTTCGTGTAGAGGCTGGCATAGGGCTGGCGGCGGTCGAGCCGGTCGAAGCAGTGCCAGTGGTGCGCGCGGTAGCGGCTCATGGGGAGCAGGTCCCAGGCCGCGAACGGCAGCGAGTCGGGATTCTTGATCAGCGCCCGGCGGCCGCCCACGACGGGCTTGCCCCCGTCCATCCAGGACACGCCGGAGAGTTTCGACTCGGGATGCGGTTTCCCCGCCTTGAGGACCTTGAGCAGGTCGACGACCTGGTCGAAGGCCTCGCCCTGGCAGACGAAATCCGCGCCTTCCTCGAGCAGCATCTGCTCCGGAAACGCCGAGGGGACGACGCCTTCCAGCATCGTCGTGAGGCCCGGCGCGGTCTTCTTCAGCACCTTCAGCAGGTCGCTCGCGGCGCCCATCTTGGTCACGTCGCCCGAATTGAGCGAGTCGGTCGAGATGAGCGTCAGCCGGGCTCCGGCGGCCGCGATCCGGGCCGCCGTCTCCTCGGGCGACAGGTATTCCGCGTCCGCGTCGAGGACGCGGACGCGGTATCCCGCCTTGCGGACGTAGCCCGCCGTCAGCGCGGTCTGGAGCGGGGCGTTGATGCCCGCGTGCGTGTCAGCCAGGCTGCCGTACGCGTTGCGCCGGTTGTTGGGGAAGACCAGGAGGACGTCGAGTTCGTCGGCCACGTTGGGTCTATTTTACCACCCGCCGCTTGGGCAGGAAGATCTCCGCCACGATTTGGAACATATAAGCGGCCCCCCAGCGCCAGACCTGGAGCTTGCGTTCCCCGCCGATGCGGGCAGGCTCGTCCCCCGGGATATCGGCGCACTTCAGGCGGTAGCGGGCCGCCCGCGCCGACAGCAGCGGCTCCCAGCTGATCCGCGTGCCGAAGAGCTTCTCCGGCAGTTCGTGCGCCGTGTCCTCATAGAGGCCCAGCTCGTGGACCAGGCTCGTCCGGTAGGCCCGGTACATCACCATGACGTCCGTGAATTTGCCGCCGTGCAGCAGGTTCGTCACCGTCGTGAACATCCAGTTCCCGAAACCCGTGAGAAGATCGTCGTCGTCGCTCTTCGCCCCCCGGGCGTAGCGCGAGACGATGACCATGTCGTAGCCCTTCTTCATGATCTCGATGAGCGGTGGCAGACGGTCGACGACCGAGTTGCCGTCGGGGCTGAAGGTGATGACGATGTCGCCGCGGATGAGGGGCCAGACTTCCTTGTAGCCCTGCCGTATCCCCCGCTCCTTCTGGACGTAGACCTCGTAGCCCTGCTCCCGGGCGTACTCCGCGGTGCCGTCGGTGGACTGGCCGTCGAGGATGAGGATCTGGTCGACCCACTCGCGCTGGATCTCCGGCATGATGGCCTTCATGCCGACGATCTCGTTCAGCGTGGGGATGAGCAGCGTGAATTTCACCTTAGTTCATCATCGGCAATCCGTCAGGATTGCAACACCACGCGGTACATGATCCAGTCGTCGAGGGGCTTCGCCCCCAGCTTCCGGTAGAACCGGTGGGCCGGCGCGTTCCAGTCGAGGACCAGCCATTCCATTCGTCCGCAGCGCCCCCGCCGGGCGATCTTGCGCAGCTCGGCGAAGAAGCACACGCCGATGCCCCCGCGCCGCTGCTCGGGGAGCACGAAGATGTCCTCGAGGTAGAGGGTCGGCCGGGCGAGAAAGCTGCTGTAGGAATAGAGATAGATCGCGTAGCCGACCGCGAGGCCCTCCTCCTCCGCGATCAGGACGTGGATGCGGCGGCCGATGTCGGCGGTCAGACGCTTCGCCGCGGACGTCGTCAGCGGCTTCAGTTTCTCGTACCGGGCGAGCGCGCGGACCAGCGCCACCAGGTCCTTCGCGTCGCTCTTCCGGTAGGGGCGGACGATCATTCGCTCATCCTGAAGAGATCCGAGGACTGCCGGAATTCCTCCGCGACGCGCTCGCCGAACTTCTTCCGCAGCAGCTCGAGGACCGTCCGGGTGAACGGCTCGACGGGCGCCGGCCGCCCCGCCACTCCGATCCACAGCCGGTCGAACTTCGGCCCGTCGGCCACATAATACTGCTCGAAGTCACAGCCGCCCTGGCCGTACGGGATGGACCGGTCGACCCGCTTGACCTTGTCCAGCGCGGCGTTGAAGTCCCGCAGCTCCTCGGGCGTCAGCGTCGCCTTCTCCAGCGTGAAGTATCCCACCACGAGGCTGCCTTCCTTGTCCAGCCGGAAGAAGAAATCGCCCCGCTGGCAGGAGCGCCGCTCGAATCCGAAAACGTATTCCACCGCCGTCGCCCGCATCCTGGCCTTCTCCGGGATGCGGTCGCGCCAGTCCGGGATCGTCTTCGCGATCCAGGCTTCCGCTTTCGCGAGGCCCGGGGCGCGCTGCTCCGCCGTCTCCCAGGGCTTATAGCCGAAGTCGTCCTTCGCGACGCTCTTCAGGAACGTCCAGGCATCCTCGCGGGCGATCTGGCCGTAATCGATGCCGAACCAGACGGTGTCCGCCCGCAGCGCCTCGATGAGGACGGGCAGGCCCGCCGAGTCCCCGAAGGCATACAGGGTTCTCGCGGCCTGGGCGCGCACGTCGTAGACGCCGTCGGCCAGCAGGCCGCGGATGACGTCGGCCGACGACTTGTCCCCCAGCTTCTCGAGCGCCAGGATCGACGCCGCCCGGCAGCCCCAGAGCTTGTCGCCAAGGCCGGCGCGGAAGTCATCGAGCGAGCCGCGGTCGGCCGCGTCCGCCAGTGCCCGCATCGCCGTCGGCCGCCACAGGAAGTCCTTGTCGCGGACCAGCTCGCGCAGCAGCGCGGTCAGCCGCGCGTCCTTCAGATCGCCCAGGCCCTCGGTGAACGCGATCGACACCGCATTATGGCCGTTCTTCGCGACGAAGCGGAGGATCTCCTCCGCGACGGCGGCTCCGCCGCGGTCCTTCAGCTTCCGCATCGCCTGCACGTGGAACTGCGGCTTGTCCTTGGAATTGGCGTACTCGATCTCCTGGACCAGCTTGGCGGAGTCCTGCAGGAGGAACAGCAGCGCGAGGATCACTTCAGCACCTCCACGCCTTCCATCCAGTACAGGCCGAGCTGCCAGTCGCCGTCCCAGCGGTCGTCGACCTTGATCACGCCCTGGATCGTGACGGGGTCGCTCGAATAGTCGGCGGTCGTGCCGGGCTTGAGCTTCACCTCGATGTAATGGTTGATCTGCGGGCGCTTGCCGAAGCAGCAGCTCGACCGGTCCTTGACGAGCAGGAACGTCGTCAGGTTGCGCGCCTGGGACGTCGGGTTCATGAAGCCCGTCGCCTTCACCGTCCTCCCGTTCCAGCGCGCGACGTCGTCGGGCAGCTTCATCTTGTCCTTGTACTCGAAGGCGCCCAGCGACTGGAACGCGAGCGGTTCCGCCTCCGGCGGTTTCGAGCATCCGGACAACAGCAGGAGCAGCGCGAGCCGTTTCATCCGCATTCTATTCTACGAAGAAGGGCTCAGCCCGTCGGCGATGTCCGTGCGATAGGCCTGCAGCGCGGGGAGCAGCCCCGCCAGCGCGCCGAGCAGGAGGACCCCGCCCAGGACGGCGAACTCCTCGGGGGCGAGGGCGACCGCCGACATCGGAATGCCGGAGCGCGCCGACAGCGCGGCGCCCGCGACGGCGGTCAGAAGGTGGCCGAGCAGGAGCCCGCCGACGGCCCCCGCCGCGCAGAGGGCGAGCGATTCCATCAGGATGATGGCGAGCACGCTGCTTCGCCGGGCGCCGAGCGCCCGCAGGATCGCGATGGGCCGGCGCCTCTCGGACATCGAATTGTAGATCGCCACGAAGATGGAGACGCCCGCCATGACGACGACGAGCGAGGCGATCGCGAGGAACAGGAGCGGAATCCAGTCGAACTTTCCGAAGAACTCGGCCATCACCGCGGCGGGCGAGGCGGCCATGACGTCGGGCAGCTGGTTGAGGTCGTACTGGAGGCGGTCGGCCGAGCTGCCGCCCTTGGTCTTGACGATGACCGCCGAGATGCCCGAGGACTGGCGGTGGTCGCGGATCTCGTAGAAGCTGTCGAGGTTGATGAAGATCGCGCGGTCGTTGGGCGTCCCCGTCGGCGCCATGACCCCGACGACCGTCCACTTCTCCGCGTGGGCGTCGCCGGTCGCGTCGACGCCGTGCGAGGGCCGGAAGGTGTCGCCGATCCTGAGGCCGCTGCGCGCGCCGGCGACGGCTTCGAACGCCCCCTCGGCCTCCTTGCCCGCCATCGCCTGCTCGAGGCGGTCCGGGTCGAAGCGGAAACAGGCGCCGTCGACCGCGTAGTTGAACGCGGTGAAGAACTGCGGGGTGGTGCCGACGATGCGGGCGCCGCGGAAGGAGTCGCCGACCGAGATCGGGACGGCGGCGGCCACGGCCTTATGGGCTTCCAGCTCCCGGTACCGCGACCAGGGGATGTTCCCGGGCGAGGTTTCCATGTGATAGACGGTGTTGAGCACCAGCTGGAGGGCGCCGAGCCGCTTGGGGCCCACGACCAGCTCGTAGCCGAACGCGCTCTGGCGGAAGCCCTCCTGGGTCTGGGCCCGGAGCGCGAGCACGGCGATGACGATCGCGACGCCGATCGCGATCGACGCCGCGGTGAGCGTCGAGCTCAGCCGCCGCTGGCGGATGTTCTTAAGGACTATCTTCCAGAGAGACATGAGAGGTCCGTCACGTCCTTGAACGACTGCATCACCTGGGGCTGGTGGGTGACGCAGAGCAGCGTCGTCCCGTTCTCGCGGCAGACTTCCTTCAGAAGCCCGATGATGGACTCGCCGGTCTTCGGATCGAGGTTGCCGGTCGGCTCGTCGGCGAGGAGGATCTCGGGCTTGTTGGCGAGCGCGCGGGCGATGGCCACGCGCTGCTGCTGGCCGACGGAGAGGGTGTCGGGGTTCTGGCCACGCTTGTCCTTGAGGCCGACGCGGTCCAGCAGCGCATCGGCGCGGTCGGGGTCGACCTTGTCCGCGAAGAGCATTCCCAGGAGGACGTTCTCGAGGGCCGTGAAGCCCTGGAGGAGGTTGAAGGTCTGGAAGACGATGCCGATGCTGCGGGCGCGGAAGCGGTCGCGGTCGGCCTCGCCCAGGCGCGTGATCTCGGTGCCTGAGACGGTGATGGAGCCGGCGTCGGGGGCGAGGATGCCGCTGACGAGGTTGAGGAAGGTGGTTTTCCCGGATCCGCTGGCGCCGGTGATGATCCACTGGGCGCTCTTGGGAATGTCGAGTTTGTCGATGGAGATGACGGGCGTTCCGCGGAAGGACTTGCGGACCCCTTCCAGGACGATGCTCACGGGCCCATCCTAGCAGATGCCCCCGAACGACATCGTGTCATTTATGGACATCGGGAGTGGCACGGCGATTGCTGTATACTTCGGCAGCGATGCGGAAAAGCCTGACGTTCAGAATCCTCTTCGTCAGCATCTGGCTTGCGCTGGCCCCGCTCGGGTTCGTCGGCTGGTTCGTTCTGGGTCGCCTCGAGAAGCTGATCAACGAGGAGGTCAAGGTCCGCCACGAGCAGATGATCAACTCGGCGGACCGGCTGCTGCAGCAGCACCTCACGAAGGCGACGACGAAGCTCCGGTCGATCGGCCAGATGGTGAAGCCGGGCGAGGATCCCCAGAAGCAGACGCAGACCCTGAACGCGCTCCTGGAGCCGCCGGACATCTTCCTCGAAATCGGCGCCTGGTCCGTCGGCAAGGAGGCGGAGGTCATCACCCAGGCCCAGCAGCTGGACTACAACTCGGCTCAAAACGCGATCCGGCCCGGCAACCGGGCCTACAACCCCCGGGTCAAGCAGCTGGTTTCCACCTGGAGCAACGACGCTCCCATCCTGAAGGAAGCCGCGGCGGGAAACACCTTCATCGGCGACAGCCTGGAGACGGTCGGCTCGTTCACGGGCCTGCCGATCTCGGTCCCCGCCGGCAACGGGCTCGTGCTCACCGCCATCGTCGACTTCAAGCCGGTCTCCCAGCTTCTTCAAAACGTCACGCCGATGACGAAGACCCTCCTGCTCCACCTCCAGGACGCCTCGGGGAAGATCCTGGCCAATTCCAACGAAGGCGTCCATCACTGGCCTCCCGAAGCCGAGGTCCAGCCGACCGGCATGCCCTTCCCCGTCCTGGAGCACCGGAATAAATCCCTCTATCGCAATACCTGGGAGTTCGTGGTGCAGGAGTCCCGGGAAGAGGCCTTCGAGACGTACTATGCGGCGCGCAAGATGACCTTCCTCTGGCTGGGCATCGCCGTCGCGTTCGGCCTCTTTTTCGCGCTGGGGTTTTCCGCCGAAATTCGACACTCCATCCGAACCCTCGGCCGCACCGCGGAGCAGATCCGCGCGGGCGATCTCTCGGCCCGCGCCGGCCTCAAGGGCGACGACGAGTTCGCCCGGCTCGGCCGGGAATTCGATCGCATGGCCGCGTCGGTCCAGAAGCTCGACGAGATGAAAGGGGAGTTCGTCGCGCATGTCTCCCACGAGCTGCGCACGCCCCTGACGTCTGCCAAGATCACCCTCGCCAACGTCCAGGAGGGCATCGGCGGCAAGGAGTCCCTGGGCCGCGTCCAGGAGGACCTCGACCGCCTCATCCGCATGGTCAACGAGCTGCTCGACGTCGCCCGTATCGAGGCGGGCTTCCAGCTGGCGAAGCAGGCGAGCAACCTCGGCGGCCTGGTCCGCAGCGCCGCGGATTCCCTGCGGCCTCTGGCCAAGGTCCCGCTCACCGTCACCGGCAGCGGCGACACGATCGACCTCGACCCGGCCCGCGTCCAGCAGATCGTCGTCAATCTCGTCGATAATGCGCTCAAGTACGCGAAGAGCCGCGTCGACGTCGAGGTGAACGGCCGCGAGGTCCGCGTCCGCGACGACGGCCCGGGCGTCCCCGCCGAGCACCGCGAGCGCATCTTCGAGAAATTCAGCAAGGTCGAGACCGGGCCCAAGCCGCCGGGCGCCGGGCTCGGGCTCTCGATCGCCCGCAAACTCGCCCAGCTGCACGGCGGCAGCCTGATCTGCGACGGCAACACCTTCGTGCTGAGGTTCTGATGCCCCGAATTCTCGTGGTCGACGACGACGCGCACATCCGCCAGGCCCTCGTCGACCGCTTCGCCGCGCGGAAGTTCGACGTGGTCTCGGCCGGGTCCGGCCGCGAGGCCTTCTCCAGGATCTCGCGCGAGCATCCCGACGTCGTCCTCCTCGACCTGCAGTTGCCCGACGGCGACGGCCTCTGGGTGCTGAAGCAGCTGCGCGAGGAAGGCATCGAGGCGACGGTCGTCGTCATCACGGCCTTCGGCACCGTCGACCGGGCCGTCCTGGCGATGAAGGAAGGCGCCTACGACTTCATCCAGAAGCCGTTCGAGGCGGCGCTGGTCGAGGAGACGGTCCGGCGCGCGCTGGAGCGGACGTCGCTGCGGCGGACGGTGCGGGCGCAGTCGGCGGAGCCCCCGATCATCGGCCTCGCGGGCGCGGTCGAGCTGGCGAGGAAGGCGGCGAAGTCCGACGCGACGGTGCTGCTGCTCGGCGAAAGCGGCACGGGCAAGGAGGTCCTTGCGCGGTATATCCACCGTGCGGGGCCGTTCGTCCCCGTCAACGCGGCCGCGCTCGCGGAGACCCTGCTCGAGAGCGAGCTCTTCGGCCACGAGAAGGGCGCGTTCACCGGGGCGGCCGCGCGTCGCGCCGGAAAGTTCGAGCTCGCGCACGGCGGCACGATCTTCCTCGACGAGATCGGCGACATCTCCCCCGCCATGCAGGCCAAGCTGCTGCGCGTGCTCCAGGAGCGCGCGTTCGAACGGGTCGGCGGGACGGAGACGATCACCGTCGACGTCCGCGTCATCGCGGCGACGAACCGCGACCTGAAGAAGCTGGTGGCGGAGGGCCGGTTCCGGGAGGACCTGTACTACCGCCTGAATGTGATCTCGATCCTGCTCGCGCCGCTGCGGGAGCGGCGGGCGGACATCCGCCCGCTGGCCGAACATTTCCTGAAAGGGCTCCGGTCGTCGGCCCGGTTTTCCCCGGACGCGTTGTCGCTCCTCGAGCGCTACGACTGGCCGGGAAATGCCCGGGAGCTGCGGAATGCGGTCGAGCGCGCGGTCGCGCTGATCGACGGCGACGAGATCGGCCCCGGCGATCTGCCGTCGGAGCTGCTTCTGTCGGAGTCGCTGCCCGCGGACTCCTTCCACGGCCAGGTCGAGGAGTTCCGGCGCCGCCTGATCCGGGAGACCCTGGCCCGCTGCGGGGGCAATCAAACCCGCGCGGCCGAGGCCCTCAAGCTTCAGCGCACCTATCTCGCCCGCCTGATCCGCCAGCTCGGTATCTAGCCGGATACGCCCGCTGTATCCCTTCGGATACAGGATCAAAGTCACCCTCCCTCACCTCTTTTCTCGGAACCCCCTTCTTTTCGACCGCGTCGAAGGGGGGAATTTGAGGAGATCGCCATGAAACCGCTGATCGTGATGGCCCTTTTGGGCCTCTGTGCTTCGAACCTGTTCGCCCAGGACGGGCCCCCGCGCGGCAAAGTCGACGTGGTCTTCTGCGTCGACCGCTCCGGCAGCATGGAGCGCGTGATCGAGACCGCCAAGCGCAAGATCTGGACGATCGTGAACGAGGTCGCCCAGCAGAAGCCGACCCCGATCCTCCGCATCGGCCTCATCGGCTACGGTTCCGCCGACCAGGACATCAAGTTCTTCCCCCTCTCGACCGACCTCGACAAGGTCTACGAGAATCTGACCACGTTCCGCTGCGACATGGGCGGCGACGAGTGGGTCGGCTGGGCGCTGCTCCAGGCCGTCAACCGCATGGACTGGGCGACCGAGAAGAAGGCGCTCAAGATGATCTTCATGGTCGGCAATGAGACGGCCATGCAGGGCACCGAGGAGAACTTCTACACGAAGACCGCCCCCCAGGCCCTGAAGAAGAACATCACCGTCAACGCGATCTACTGCGGCAAGCCCGCGCCCGACGAGGAGAAGACCTGGCGCGAGCTGGCCGCCCTCTCCGACGGCCTCTACAGCCAGATCGACCTCTCCGGCGGCGAAGTCACGATCCAGACGCCGATGGACAAGCAGCTGGTCGAGCTCAACCAGAAGCTGAACGGCACCTACCTCGCGTTCGGCCACGAAGGGCTCGCCAAGAAGGACGCGCAGGCGGCCGCGGACCGGAAGACCGCCGAGGCCGGCGCCGCCCCCGCGGCCGCCGCCCGCGTCACGGCCAAGGCCAGCGGTGTCTACAACAATGCGACCTGGGACCTGGTCGACGCCGCGAAGGAGAAGGAATTCGACCTGAAGCGCGTGAAGACCGAGGAACTGCCCCCGGAGATGCAGAAGATGACGCCCGAGGAGCGCCAGGCGCACCTCGAGAAGAGGAGCAAGGAGCGCGAGACCCTGCAGAAGGAGATCACGAAGATCAGCACTGAGCGCGCCAGGTTCATTGACGGCGAGATGAAGAAGCGGAACCTGACGGCCGACCAGTCGTTCGACGAGGCCGTGCGCCGCACGATCCAGGAGCAGGCGGCGAAGCTCAATAAATAGCCTGGCACGCGGCTTGCAGTAGTTCCTCACGATGAGGAACCTGGCGACCTTGATGCTGCTGATCGGTGGATGCGCGAGCCTCCCCGATCAGCAGCTTTCTTTTTCGGCGCGGGAGTACCGGCAGTACGGGCGCCTCGACGACGTCGCGCGGGCGGCCCCCACGATGTGCGACGTGCCGGTCAACCGCCCCCGCGTCAGCGCCAGCCGCGACGAGGCCACGCATGGCCGAAAGCTGTACTACCTGTTCGCGAAGGACCGCAGCGCCTACCTGCACGCCCGCGATTTCGACCAGCCCGACGGCCAAGTGGTCGTCAAGGAGTCCTGGCTACGGGACGAGGCGGGCGCCAAGGGTCCGCTCTTCATGATGATGAAGGAACGCGGGGAGTGGACGTACGCGACCGCGTCGCCGGACGGCGCGACGATCGCCGCATCCGGCAAGCTCGCGTCGTGCATCGAGTGCCACGAGTCGGCGTCGACGCGCGACCGGATGTTCGGAGTGACTACTCGACGATGAAGCGGCCCTTGAGCGCGTCGAGCGTCTCCGGCGTCACCTTCACACCCGCACCCAGGTCGTAGACGTCCATCCCGAACTTCTTCAGGAACACGTCGTAGAGCTGGGTGAACTCCTCCCAGCCCAGGTCGTTGCACAGGCGCTGCGGCACCGAGATCCCGAGCGCCGCCGGGCTGCCGCCGTCGGCCGGGATCGGGAAGAGCTCGACGCGCTTGCGGATCGGCTTGATCTCCGCGTGGAGCACGGGCCAGTCGACGCCCTTGGGGGCCTCGGCCATCAGCGTGTAAGCCATCTAGGCCTCCCCTTCCGAGAAGAACAGGAGGCCCGCCACGGCAGGCGTGACCCGGTCCTTCACGCTCTTGCGGACGTCGGCCGGAACCTGCTGCTCGCGGTCGTCGAACCAGACCTCCTGCGTCCCGCCGGGAGGCATCTTGACGGCGAACCACTGGACGCGGCCCAGCGCGAAGCGGACCGAGCGGTCGGCGCGCTCCGGGGTCGAAAGGTTGTGGGCGAGGATGTGCGTCGCCGCATTCTTTTCCTCGTTCGCAAATTCGGCGGTTGCGCCGCCCCAGTCGAGGGACAACGGATCCATGGCAGTTCCTCCCTTCGGACTCGACCTATTATACTCCTCCGGATGGATCTTCGGGACCGCGTCGCCGGGACTCTGCTGGGCACCGCGCTGGGCGACGCCCTCGGCCTGCCCTGCGAGGGGATGTCCGCGGCGCGCATCGCCCGGCGCTTCGGCAGGGTCGACCGCTTCCATCTCCTCGGGCGCACGGGCTATGTCTCCGACGACACCGAGCAGTCGGCCCTGGTCGCCCAGAGCCTGGCGAAGTTCCCCGACGACGCCGACCGCTGCGCCCGCGCGTTCCGCCGCTCGCAGCTCGGCTGGTTCTGGCGTCTGCCCTGGGGCGTCGGCCTCGCGACCATCCGCTCCAGCTTCCGCATCCTGTTCGGCTTCCGCCGCAGCGGCGTCCGCTCCGCGGGCAACGGATCGGCGATGCGTGCGGCGGTGATCGGCGCGTTCCTGCCGGATCAGCCGATCAAGCGCCGCCGCTTCGCCGAGGAGCTGGCGAAGACCACGCACGTCGACGAGCGCGCGGTGCAGGGGGCGGTCTACGTCGCCGAACTCGCGGCCGCAGGGCCGGAGGAGGCGCGACGGCAGGTGACCGAGCCGGCGCTCTCCGCGGCGCTCGACCGCGCGGGCGACCTGGCCCGCCGCGGCGTGTCCACGGCCGACGCGGCCGCGTCGCTGAAGACCACGGGCTACGTCGTCCATACGGTGCCGTTCGCGCTCTTCTGCTACCTGCGCTTCGGCGGATCGCCGCTGCTGGCGCTTCAGGAGTGCATCGCCGCGGGCGGCGACACCGACTCGATCGCGGCCATCCTCGGCGGATGGCTGGGGGCGCGGCACGGCGAAACCGGTCTGCCCGCGCATCTGCTCGCGAAGCTGAACGACGGCCCGTTCGGGCCGGCGCATCTGCGCGCGCTGGCCGCGTCGCTCGCGTCCGGCGCGCCGCCGCCGCGCTACTCGTGGCCGCGCGCGCTGCTCCGCAACCTCGCCCTGTATCCCGTCGTGCTCGCGCACGGCTTCAGGAGATTGTTTCCGTAGCGTCGATTCGCCTACTCGAGTCCGTCTCGATTGTGTATTGATATAGGACCGGACTGGCCCTGGATCGAGGGGTGGGAGCAGAATTCGCATGAAGCTTCTCCTCCCGATTCTCCTGTCGCTCCAGACGATCACCCCCGCCGACGACCTTGAGAAAGTCCGCGATCCGTCCGCGGCAAAAAAGCCACCGTCGTTCTGAAGGGCGGCACGTACTTCCTCCCGCAGCCGCTGGTCTTCAAGGCCGAGGACTCCGACACGACCTGGCAGGCGGCGCCCGGCGAGACCGTCGTCCTCAGCGGCGGACGCGCCATCACCGGATGGAAGAAAGGCGACGGCGTCTGGACCGCCCAGGCCCCCGACGGCCTCCGCTTCAACCAGCTCTTCATCGACGGGAAGCGCCGCGTGCGCGCGCGGACGCCGAACGCCGGCGAGTTCTACCGCGTCGACGGCGCCCTGACCGAGGACAAACCCACGAAACTGAAGTTCAAGGAGGGCGACCTCAAGGCCGACTGGGCCGAGCGCGGCGACGTCGAGGTCATCGCGCTCCAGAAGTGGGCGGAGATCCGCATGCCGATCACGGCCCTCAACGCGGCCGCACGCGTCGCGACGCTCAGCGGCGACTGTCCCAAGTGGATCATCGAGGATCAGGCGCGCTACTGGCTCGAGAACGCGCTGGAGCTCGTCGACGCGCCCGGCGAGTGGTTCCTCGACCGGAAGTCGGGCGTGATCACCTATAAGCCGCGGGCGGGCGAGGACCCGGACAAGATCGGTGCGATCGTGCCGGCCATGGACCACCTCGTCCGCATCGAGGGCGCCCGCAACCTGCGCGTCCAGGGGATCGCCTTCAGCCACGCGGACTGGTCGATCGGTCCCAAGGGCTACTCCGACAGCCAAGCGGCCATCGATTACCGGGGCGCGGTGCGGGCCCAGGGCGCGGTCGGCTGCTCGTTCGAGAACTGCATCGTCTCGCACGTCGGCGGCTACAGCATCGACTTCTCCAAGGGTTGCAGGGAGAACCGCATCGACCGCTGCGAGGTGACGGACATCGGCGCGGGCGGCATCCGCATCGGCGAGACGGCGATCCGGAAGGACGACGCGGACAAGACGCTGGGCAACATCGTGACCGACAACCCTATCCACGACATCGGCCTCGTCTTCCCCGCCGGCGTCGCGGTCTGGGTCGGCCATAGCGCGAAGAATCTCCTCGCGCACAACCACATCCACGACACCTGCTACTCGGCGTTCTCGATCGGGTGGTCGTGGGGCTACGGACCGAGCGGCGCGCAGGAGAACGTCATCGAGCAGAACCTCGTCCACGACATCGGCCGCAACATGCTCGCCGACATGGGCGGGGTCTACACGCTCGGCACCTGCACGGGAACGGTGATCTGGAACAACGTGTTCCACGACATCTGGTCGTCCACGTACGGCGGCTGGGCGATCTACTTCGACGAGGGGTCGACGGGCGTGGTCGCGGAGAACAACCTCGCGTACCGCTGCAAGTCGAACGGGTTCCACCAGCATTACGGCAGGGAGAACACGCTATCGTCTACTGGACCGAGGGCAAGCTGCACTCCGGCAACTGGGACGGCAACCGGTTCCGCTGGGAGAAGAACCTGTTCTGGAATCCCGCCGGCACGAAAGGGCTGCCGGAGAAGTGGAAGGAGCAGGGGCTGGACAAGGAGTCGGTGATCGCGGACCCGCTCTTCGTCGACCCGGACAAGGGCGACTTCACGCTGAAGCCCGACTCGCCGGCGCTCAAGATGGGCTTCCAGCCGATCGACGTGTCGAAAGTCGGCCCGCGTCCGCGCTGAACCTCAGTTCAACAGCGGCGAGTGGCAGCGATGCTGACGCTGGGCCAGCTCATCCTCGGCTTCGCGGCGCAGGGCCCGGAGCATGTTGCGCGCCACCCGCGGCGAGCCGAAGAACATGTTCACCTCGGCCCCGCACATGCAGGCCACCGGGTAGCGGTCCTTGAGGGGATCCGTCTCGCGGATGATCAGCGAGACCTTGTCGTCGCATTCCGCGCACTTGAAGATCAGGCAGAGGGCTCCGTCCATGACGCGGCGCCCCACGAGCTCAAACGGCATGTTCGCCATATCCCACCCTCCAGCTGCTGTTCCCGGAGGATGTATCGGCCGCAGGGGGGACCTTACTTGAGCGCGGGCAGGAACAGCGTGGCGCCGCCGAAGTAAACCAGCAGCGTCGAGAAGTCCGCGAGCGC
>DASQOM010000069.1:0-3090 GCA_035644495.1 Planctomycetota bacterium
CCAGGAACCACATGGCGGCGGAAAGCAGGGCGAATTTCCGGCGCCGCGCGGGGTCCACCAGCGCCTGCACGAGGAGGAAGGCGCCGAGGACGACGGTCGCGCCGAGCGAGCCCCAGATGGCGAACCCGGTGACCTGACTGAGCACGCCCTCCATTCAGCGCATCCAGCCCTGCTCGCGGTACTTCTTCAGCAGATAGTTCAGCGTCTGCCTCGCGATCCCGAGTTTCTCCGCCGCCCGGGTCTGGTTGCCTCCGCACTCGGCGAGGATCTTGAGGATCGTCTGGCACTTCGCGCGTTCCAGCGAGGCGGCGTCCGGAGTGCCCGCCGACAGCGCCGCGGGCAGGCTGGACGCCTGGATGCGGCTGGTCTGCTCCAGGAGGACGGCGGCGCTGATGATGCCCTCCAGCTCCCGGACGTTTCCGGGGAACGGGTGGCGCCGGAGAAGGTCCAGCGCCTCGGGCGCGAAGCCGTCGACCGAACGGCCGAACTGCGACGCATACTTGTGCGCGAAATACCGCGCGAGGAGCTCGATGTCGTTGCCGCGCTCGCGAAGCGGCGGCAGCAGGATGCAGTAGCTGGCGATCCGGTAATAGAGGTCCTCCCGGAATCGCCCCTCCTGGACGGCCTTCGCGAGGTCGCGGTTTGTGGCGGTGACGAGGCGCGCCTGCGTCTCCCTCAGCGAGGTCTCCCCGACCCGGGAGTACGAGCGCGACTGGAGGATGCGGAGCAGCTTGGTCTGCTGCTCGAGGGCCAGTTCCCCGATCTCGTCGAGGAACAGAGTTCCGGAGCCGGCCTCCTCGAAGTAGCCGGCGCGATCCTGAGTGGCGCCGGTGAATGCGCCCCGCGCGTGGCCGAACAGCTCCGACTCGAAGAGGCTCTCGGGCAGCGCCGCCACGCTCACCGGGAGGTATTTCTGGTCGCTGCGGCGGCTGAGCGCATGGATCAGCTGCGCGACCACCTCCTTCCCCGTCCCCGTCTCCCCGAGGACGAGCACCGGGACGTCGGTCTCCGCGAAGGCCTTCACGCGGCGGAAGATCTCGCGGAACGCGTCGTGTCCCGTGATGAACGGACGGAAGCGCGCGTCCTCGATGATCGAATCCGGCTGGTTCGAGAAGTAGGAGCCGAGGACGCGCTCGACTTGGTCGCGCTGCAGCGGTTTGAGCAGGTAGTTGTACGCCCCGCCCTTGATCGCTTTGACGGCGTGCTCGACGTCGTTCAGAACCGTCGCCATGACGACGCCCACATCGGGACGGCGGAGCTTGATGCGGTGGAGCAGCTCGATGCCGTTCAGTCCGGGCATCCGGATATCGAGGAGGACCAGGTCGATTTCCGGCTCCCGATGGAGGTGGGGCTCGACGTCCTCCGGGACCGTCTGGGTGATCGACGGATAGCCGATGGTCTTCAGGATCCGGGCGTGGTCCTCGGCCACCTGGGGGTCGTCGTCGACGACCAGGACCTTCCGGGGGCGGGCTACCATAAGGCGTCCAGCAGCCGTTGGTGCGCTTCCTCGTCGTTGAGGCGGACGATCTCGTCGGCAACGACGCCGAACTGGTCGAAAAGCGTGAACGTCGCGCCTTCGAGCGGGATGACGACGCCGCGGAGGATCGTGTCGGGCCCGAGCGGTCCCCGGACCCTTCCCTCGGTGATGTGCTCCAGGAACGGCCCCGGCTCGTGACACTCGACGAGCGTTTTTCCCTCGCGGGAGGTCTCGACGCGCACAGGGATGCGGGTCCCGCTGCGGGTGTGCAGGTGGGTGATCCCGGCGTCCGTCACGTCATCCTCCCGATACCGATATCGACCTCAAGGACCCGCCAGTATGTCAGGGCCGTCGCCCGAATTCCATGAATTCACTGGCCCAGCCGGGATCGATCCGCACGAACATGCGCGATGAATTGCGGAGGAGGACGTCAGTCCTGGAAGATGGGAAGGTAGCGGTAGGGGATCTGGAGGACGAGCGTGGCGCAGGCCGTCCCGAAGGCGCCGCCGTAGCCGTCCTGCGACCAGCAGCCCGTGTCGCGCTCCTGGGCGGCCAGCAGCTCCTGCCGGATCGTCGCGTAGCCCTTGGTCCAGAAGGCCGGATCCTTGGACTTGGCGAAGAAGCAGGCCTGGCCTGCGTAGAGATGGGCGTAATAGTCGTGATGCCCGCCGCGGCCGCGCCGGCCGGTCAGGAACTCCATAAGCGCGGTCATCCCGCGCTTCACCTCGGGCGCGTCGTAGGCGCCGTAGAGCGCGAAGACGCACATGCCCGCCGCCGTCAGCGCATAGGTGCCGCCCGAGCCGCGCGACCCCAGGCTGTACGCGATCGTGCCGTCCGAGTGCGTCGACTTCTTGATGTAGTCGAGCCCCTTGTCGATGACCTTCTTGTCGACCGTGATGCCGGAGTTGCGCGCCGACCGCAGCGCCTGCACCTGCGTCACCGTCACCGAACCCTCATGGCCGTACGGCTGGGGCTCGTAGGTCCAGCCGCCGTTGGGATCCTGGCTCTCGGCGATGATCTTCACCGCCTTCTGCAGCTTGTCCTTCACGCTCTCGTCGCCCACGTCGGCCGTGTCGCCGCACATCCCGTAGAGCTCGGCGAGGAACCACGTCGCGTAGCCGTGGCCGTGCATGCCGGAGCCGCCGAGGCCGCGGCCCGCGGCCTCGTTGATGTAGCCGACCTTCGACGTGTTCCGGAGGATGAACTTCAGTGCGTCGCGGACGTTCTTGGCGTAGGTCCCGCGGTACGGCGTCGAATTGTTCGCGAGGAACGCGAGGCCGGCCAGGCCCGTGAAGGCCACCTGGCACGTGGAGCCGATGCCCCCCGTGCTGTACTGGTTCTTCGCCAGCCAGCGCAGCCCCTTGTCGATGGCGTCGATCTGCTCGCGCGTGATCTCGTCGAAGGTGGTCGCCTTCTCCTGACGGGCGAAGGCCGACGGCAGCGACAAGGCCGACGCGCCCAGCGCCGCGGCCCGGAGAAAATCACGCCGGTCCATACACCCCATTATACGGGATGCCCACGCAAACAGTTCAGTCTTTCGGAACCCCCGGGGCCCGGAGCGCTATTTCCGCTCCCAGGCCGTCGCCACCGCCATCAGCGAGCTCAGAGGCTGC
>DASQOM010000070.1:0-31370 GCA_035644495.1 Planctomycetota bacterium
CTTCCTCGTCTCCTTCGCCCTGTCCCTCTCCACCGTCGGCTCGAACGTCTACTGGCAGGATTCCGGCCTCTTCCTCTCCGCCGTCAAGGATCTCGGGGTCCTTTATCCGCCGGGCTTCGTCCTCTACCTCGTCTTCTGCAAGACGTGGACGCTGCTCTTGCCGTTCCTCGACTTCACGCTGGCGGTCCACCTGTTCTCCTCCGCCTGCGTCGCCTCGACCTGCGCGGTCCTGGCGCTCGCCGTCCGCGCTTTCCTCCGCGGCCGCGGCGGTCTCTTCCGGGCGGTCGGGCAACCCGACGCGGTCCTGGCCGCCTGGGCGGGTCTCGCCGCGGGATCGCTGGCGGCGGGGGGATTCACGCTCTGGTTCACCGGGATCTACGCCAAGGGTTACGCCTTCTACTATTTCATCCTCGCGCTGCTCTTGTGGAGGATGATCCGGGCCGACGAAGGCGGATCGCCCCGGGACTTCACGATCGTGGCCGTCCTCATCGGCCTGGCGTGGGCGGCCCATCCGTCGTCCGTCTGCCTCGCGCCCGCGCTGATCCTCTTCGTCGCGCGCCACCGGGGCCTCCTCGGGGCGAAGGGGATCGCGATCCGCACCGGGATCGCCGCGGCCGCGGCGCTGGGACCGACTCTCCTGATCCTGCCGATCCTCTCGCTGCGCGAGCCGGCGACGGCCCTCGGCGATCCCCGCAGCCTTCCGGAACTTCTCGAGTACGCCTCGGGGCTCCGCTTCACGGGACGGGGGGGCGCGTTCGGCATCGAGGCGCAGCGGATCGCGAGCTTCGGGCAGCTCCTGTGGGAGGAGTTCCTCGCGGTCGGGCTGATCTTCACGACCATCGGCTTCGTGTCCCTGGTCGGCGTCAACGGCCGCCTTCTCGCGGGGATTCTCGCCTGGGTGCTGCCCTACTCGGCGACCGCGATCCTCTTCAAGGTCGAGGGCCAGCACGATTGCTGGCTCGTCGCGGCCTGGCTGCCTCTGCATCTCATGATCGGCCTGGGTCTTTACCACGCCGCCGCGCAGCTTCCCGCGGCCGGGCGCGCCGTCGGAGTCTGCGCCGCCGCGGCCGCGGGGCTCTTCCTCGCGTTCATCGCGAACCGCGCCGACCTGAACCAGCGTCACTATGAGTTCGCGTCGATCTACGGCAGGGCCTTCCTCGACAACCTGGACCCCGACGCGATCGTCGTTCTCAACGGCGACGATTCGCTCGCCATCTGCGGGTATTTCCAGCGCGTGCGGGGCGAGCGGAGCGACGTGACGATCGTCGCCCAGCCTTTCCTCGGGCTGACTGCCGTCTCGGAGAGGGACTGGTACGACGAGCGCCTGCTGAAATCGCAGCCCTTCCTGCGCATGCCCGACTATGGTCGGGCCCGGGCGCGCTTTCCGGACGCGCGACCGATCGCGGCGCATCTGGCCGCGTTCCTCGAGGCCAACGCCGGGCGCGGACGCCCGGTGTTCACGCAGGCGACTCTGCCGCCGGAGCTCCTGCCGGCAGGTGCTTCGCTGGCCCCCGCGGGGGTGCTGTGGAAGCTGGTGCCCCGGGAGCAGGACGAGGTCGACCTCAAATACTGGCGCTTTCCCATCGAGCCGCAGGAGATCCAAGGGCGGGTGGGCCGCAGCCGGGGCCTCAAGCTGACGCGGACCCGGGGGACCCTGGTCTCGCGGGCCGAACCCTACGAGCACCGGCTGATGGACCTGCTGGTGAAAGCCCGCTACGAGCTGGGCAGCGTGCTGCTCAAGGGCGGCCGCACTCGCGAAGGGATCGCCGTCCTCGAGTCCGTCCGGTTCCTCGATCCGGACTACGACGCGGTCGCGCCGTTCGTCTACTCGCTGGGGCGGGCCTACCATGCCGTGGGAGACGCACCCCACGCGGAGACTTATCTGAGGCAGGCCGTCCGGCTCGGGATCCAGCACACCCCCCGGGGCTGGGCGCTTCTCATCCTGGGGGAGATCCAGGAGAAACGCGGTCGCCTCCCGGAGGCGAAAGCCTTCTATGCCGAGGCTGCGGCCAGCGCCGCGGGGGATCCGGCGCTTCAGCAGGAACTGGCCAAGAAGCAGCCGACGAAGTAGGGGACGGCCTCAGTCCCGGACGGCCGCGCGCAGCAGCTCCGCCGCGCGCTCGATGTCGCCGGCGAACCGGGCAATCGCCCCCGCCGTGGCGTCGATCTGGGCGCCCGCCTCGTCCCACTTCCGTTCCTCGATCGCCTCCCGGATCCCCGGCAGGGTCTTCACGCCGTAGCCCGTATAGAAGCCCGGCGCGTAGATCGCGTGCCGGAACCACGGACGGCGCGGCAGGCCCTCTTCCCGTGCGAGCGATCGTTCGCTCCGGAAGAGGACGGCGTCGAGCGCCTTGGCGGCGTCGGGAGCCGGCGCCTTTCCGGACTTTTCCAGGTCGCGCCTCGCCTGCTCGAAGGTCTGCGACGCGCGCTTCAGGCGGTCGACCGCGTTGTGGAGCGGCGCATAATTGAGATGCGGGACCGGCTCCTTCGGTTTCTGCGCCACATAAGGCTCCCGGGGATCGGCGGCCGCGTCGAATCTCCCCTCGCGGATCAGGCGGTTCCGCCGCTCCGTCTCCTCCCGCATCTCGTCCGTCAGCTTGACGACCTCCTTCGCATATCCCGCGATGACGTCGGCGGAGGCGGCGAAGTCGAACGGCAGCAGATCCGAGTTCGCGAGACGCAGGACGATGCGGCCGGCGACTTTGACCAGGGCCGCTCCGTAGGGGAAGCCGGGGTCGCCGAAGCGGAAGTAGTGGTCGATGGAATCGAAGATCGAGTGGTAGGAGCCGCCGCCGCTCTCGCCGCCGAAGCCGACGTCCATCGACGCGATTCCGAGATGGTCGAGGAACACCGTATAGTCGGATCCCGACCCCAGCGCCCCGAGGCGGACGTCCTCGTGGTCGCGCGTCTCCTTCTGCTCCTCGGCCGACCCGCGCGTCAGCCGCAGGGCCCGCTGGCGCTCGAGGACGGAGATGTTTTTCTGGGGATCGACGACGTCTCTCGCGGCCTGGTTCACCAGCTTCTCCAGCGGGTGGGAGCCCGAGACATGGAGAAAGCCGCGGCCGTAGCCGTCGGAGTTGATGTACGCGACGGCATGCTCCCGGAGCTCGGCGGCATGGGTCTCCCCCCACTCCGTCGAGCCGAGGAGGCCCTGCTCCTCGCCGTCCCAGGCGCAATACACGATGGTGCGCTTCGGGCGCCAGCCGGCCTTCGCGAGCTCGCCCAGCACGCGCGCCTCCTCCATCACGGTGATCATGCCGCTGACGGGATCCGCGGCGCCGTTGACCCAGGCGTCGTGGTGGTTGCCCCGGAGGACCCACTGCTCGGGACGCTCCGCGCCGGGCATGCGGGCGAGGACGTTGTAGGTCGGAACGCGCTTCCAGTCGAACTCGAGCTTCAGCCGGACCTTCGCGGGCCCGGGGCCCAGGTGGTAGGTCTGCGGAAGCGCCCCGCGCCAGCCCTCCGGCGCGACCGGCCCGCCGATCGCCAGAAGCAGCGGGAGCGCGTCCTCGTAGGAGACCGGCAGCACCGGGATCTTCGTCAGCGTCGGCGCGTCCTTCAGCGCCAGCCGCTTCGCGTCGGCCGTCGCGCCGACCCCCGGGGTCAGCGGATCCCCGGGATACAGGGGCATGTCCATGACGGAGCCGCGCTGCGCCCCGCGCGCGTTCCGGTACGCGCCCTTCGGGTAGACGTCGCCTTGGAAGTACCCGTCCTCCCGGGGATCGGAGTAGATGATGCAGCCGATGGCCCCGTGCTCGGCGGCGACCTTCGGCTTGATCCCCCGCCAGGAGCCGTAGTACCGGGCGATCACGATCTTGCCCTTCACGTCGATCCCGCGCTGCTCGAGCTCCTCGTAGTCCTTGGGCACGCCGTAGTTCACATAGACCAGTTCCCCGCTGACGTCGCCGTCGATCGAATAGGCGTTGTAGACGGGCAGCTGCTCGTCCGTCTGCCCGGAGGTGGCGTCCTCCGCGAGCGGCGACTCGGCCAGGGTCGCCTTGAAGGCGGAAGGCGCCGTCATCTCCAGGAGGCGCGTCTTCGGCGTGGGGAAGAGGACCTCGAAGGTCTCGATGCTCGTGTCGTAGCCCCAGGATTTGAAGAGGCCGGCGATGAAGTCGGCATTCTCTTTATCGTAGGAGGAGCCGAGGTGATGCGGCCGCGCGGCCAGGCGCTTCATCCAGTCGCGCAGGTTGTCCGTGGAGACGAGTCCGTCCAGTTTCGCCTCCAAGGCCCGCTGTTCCGCGGCGGATTTCTCTCCGAAGCCCAGCAGCGGCTTTTCGTCGGGAGGGGCCGCGGAGAGGAGCGGGACGGCGACCAGACAGGGGAGCAGAGTTCTGAAAATAGTCATGGGGAGACTATAACAGGAACGGCGCGGGGAAAGAAAAAGAGCCGCAGGGGGCAGGCCCCCCTGCGGCTCTTTTGAAATCGGTTCGACTCAGTCCGCGCGCTCGACCACTTCGACGACCATGTTGCGCAGCTCGCGGGCGATACCCTTGATGATGTACGTCTCCTCGGGCTTGCCCCGGCTGGCGTCCTTGGCGTTCTTCACCACGCGCTCGACCGCGGTCCCCTTCTTCACGTAGCAGCGCAGGGGGAGGCCGCCGGCGTCGATGCCTTCGGCGCTCTGGGCCCGGAAGGACGTATAGTCGTCCTTATTGATGTCGTCGAGCTGGTACGTGTTGTCGACGGACAGGAGCGACACCTTGAGCGACACCCGCTTGCCCTTGAGCGCGTCCCAGCTGCTGCGGTCCTTCGCCGCATCCCAGCTGGACTCGGCGTACTCGAAGGTCTCGACCTTCCGCTCGATGCCCTCGAACTTCACCTCGAGCGGCACCTGTCGGGCGCCGGCCTTGCACTTCGCGTTCTTGGGGATCAGATTGATCGCGTCCTTGTAGTCGTAGAGCGGCATGAAGCCCTCGGGGCCCTTGCCCCCGGTCGCGAGCACCGGCTGGCCGAGCATCTCGCGGAGCTGGTTCCACTCGTCCATCGTCACCTTGCCGGGGACATACGCGGTGCGGCTCAGATAGACGTTGAAGAACTTTTCCGACACCGGGCAGCCGGAGCCCTCCGGGATGATCACGTTCCCCTCGGACTTCTTGAAGCCCAGGTCGGCTAGCTGCTTGAAGTTCGCCCCGTCGACGACCAGGTTGGGCGTCGAGGACCGGGTCACGTGCGAATACAGGTTATGCGAGAACACGTTGTTGGTGAAGACGATCTCCTGGGGATCCAGGGACAGCACGACGCCGTCGTTGTCGGCGAACTCGAAGATGTTGTTGTCGACGATCGACCGGCAATCCGACTCGAAGCGCAGGAGGTTGCCGCCGCGGCCGCGGCCTTCGCCGAACTTCATCTCCCAGGAGAACATCAGGGTATTGTTCCGGATGATCGACGGCGCGGTCGTGAGGCCGTGCGTCATGTTGATCGTCCGGTTCATGTGATTGATGAAGATGTTGTTCTCGATGGTCGCGCCGTTGGAGACCCGCAGCGCGCCGCCGTTGCCGTTCACGAACACGCAGTTGCGGATCGTGACGTTCGGCGAGAAAAGCCAGAGGTGCTCGCGAGCGTCGGAGCGGTCGCGATCGATGTCGCCGTTCTCCCGGTACTGGTTGTTGGTCTTCTTGTCGAAGATGATGCCGTCGACGACCGCGCCCGTGTGGTCCCCCTCGCCCTCGATCATGTACCCGCCGCGCATCGTGCCCTTGTACTCCGGAGGGCAGAAGAGCAGGGTGGGATGCTTCCAGGGGTTGCGCTCCTTGAACTCCTTGTCGTAGCCGCCGATCATGCTGATGTACGACGTGTCGATCTTCCACATGCCGACCTTGAGCTTGCCGTAATACTCGCCTTCCGAGAGGTGGAGCGAGTCGCCTGCTTCGCACTTCTCGAGGGCCTGCCAGGGGTCTTTGTAGGGCTTCTCCTTCGAGCCGTTGCCGCCCGCCGCGCCCATGGAGATGAACCAGTCGCGGCCCTTGGGGCGGGCCGCCGCCGGCGCCGAGGACGGATCGTACTTCTCGATGGTCTCGACGAAGAACATGTGCTTGGGATAGCCCGTCGTCTCGTAGGCGATGCCGCGGGCGACATAGAGCGTGTCCGGCTTGCCGCCGCCGCGATAGGACATATAGCCGCCTTCGCAGGTGCGCTCGGCATTCGTGCCCTTCATCATGAAGGCGGTGGTCCACTTCCCGCTGCCGTCCTTGTCCCAGATCTTGTAGCCGGTGATCGTGTCCTTCTTGTAGGTCGCGGGCGCCGACTGCACGTTGGCGACTTCGCCCATCCCGACGAGGAACTCGACGTTCTTTCCGTTGAAGTCGGCCGGCTTATTCAGGAAGGCCAGGAAGTCGGTCTTGGCATACTCCTTCGTGGACGCGGCCGCGCCCCCGCCGCCCGCGATCTTGACGTCGAGTTTGATCTTTCGCGCGCCCGCTTGGCACTTCGCGTTCTTCGGCTCCATGAGGGCGATGGCCTTGTCCAGGTCATAGGCCGGGGCCACACCCAGCGCGGGCGTGCCGCCCCTGGCGATGATCGGCAGGCCCATCAGCTGCCGGAGCTTGTTCATATCGTCCATCGTGACCTTGCCGGGCTGGTACGCCGTCCGCTTGGAGTAGAGGTCCAGCCACGCCGGATCGAGGGGCATCTGGGGATCCATCACTTCGTTGCCCTCGAAGGCCTTCAAGCCGAGCTCCTCGAGGTCGCCCATGTTCTTGTCGTCGATCGGGATGTCCTTGCCGTCGACGTAGGTCTTCAGGTTCGAGAACATGTTCGCGAAGAATACGTTCTTGGTGAGCGACACCTTCTCGGCCTTGAAGGTCTGGTAGATCGAGTTGCTGTCGCTGTGGGCGATGATGTTGTTCGTGATGGTACAGGGACCGTTGACCTTGATCAGAGCGCCGTCATAGGCGCCCTTGCCCGGCACCTTGAAGCCCCAGCCGAAGAGCAGCGTGTTGTTCTTGATCACCGCCGGGGCGTCGCCCTGCGTGTAGATCGAGATGCCGAAGATCAGGCTGTTCACGACCAGGTTGTTCTCGATCGTGGAGCCCGGGGGAACGTTGATGGCGAAGCCGTCGGGATTGATGATGACGCAGTTGCGGATCGTCACCGCGCGGTTGAAGTCGATCGCATTCTCGTAGACGTTCTTCTCCTTGCGGCCGGACCTCTGCTCGTCCTGATACCGGCAGATGTCCTTCTCGTCGATCGTGATGCCGTCGACGACGCAGCCGCTGCAGCCGTTGCCCTGCAGCCGGGGGGCGTTCGGGGAGTTCTTCGAGGTCTCGTCCCACTTCAGTTCGGTGCGGTTCGTCCAGGGATCGCGCGTCTTGAATTCCTTGTCGTAGCCGCCGATGAGCTGGATGTTGTCGAAGGGCAGCTTCCACAGCGCCTGGTTGAGCTTGCCGTAATACTTGCCGCCGGTGACGTGGACGATGTCGCCGGCCTCCGCCTTCTCGAGAGCCATCCAGGGGTCGCCGAAGGGCTTGGCCATCGAGCCGTCGCCGCCTTCGGAGCCTTCCCGGATGAACCATTCACGGCCGCCGGCGGCGGTCGGATCGGCCTTCGCCACGGGGACGCAGACAAGGGCAGCCAGCGCGAGCAGAGCGATGCAATGGATCCGCACGGAAACCTCCTTCGACGTTGAATGATCCGACGAACAGGGTATCCGACCCTACTTCCTCCCTAAGGCAGACCAGAAGTGTATCAGAGGTCTATTGGGTTACTAGACAATTCAGGATGGATTTTGTGACAGGTCTTCTGTAAAGCCGGGGGGCGGCTCAGTACTTGAAGGAGAGGCCGACCAGGGCGCCGCGGTCCCCGAGGGGCTCGAGCTCCAACCGGAGACCGCCGTCCGCGATCCCGTGGGTCTCCCTTCCGTTGCCCCAGTGCAGGGCGTCCAGGACGCCCGCGGTCAGGATGCCGATGGCCGCCCCGGCCAGGACGTCCGACGGATAATGCGCCTTGGACTCGATCCGGG
This sequence comes from Planctomycetota bacterium, assembly GCA_035644495.1. Taxonomy (GTDB): domain Bacteria; phylum Planctomycetota; class MHYJ01; order MHYJ01; family JACPRB01; genus JACQFK01. The sequence continues at coordinate 7,961 of DASQOM010000070.1, forward strand.
AATACCCGGTCAGGCCGGCGAGCCCGTAGGCGGAGACGCCGAGAGCTCCCCCCTGGTTCTCGTCGATCAGGCTCGCCGCCGCGAACGCGGCGGAGGTGTGTCCGGAGGGAAAGGAATGAGTGCCGCCGCTCGGGCGCGTGCGGCCGACCGCCACCTTGAGCGTGCTGGTCACCAGCGCGGTGACGCCGAAGACCTCCGCGCCCTCCCAGAAGTTGTCCCAGCCGTTGCGGCCATCCCCCGGGAAGAGGACGCTCAGCAGCATCGATCCGGCCACCAGGGTATACATGGTGTAATCCCCGATCTTGCGCTGGTCTCCCAGCGTGCCCTGGATGCTCTCGGCGAGAGGCTTGTCCCAGTGGGAGGCACCGGCCGCGCCGACCGCGAGTCCCAAGGGAACGAGCACGGGCGGCTGGGTCAGGTAGCCGTTCCAGACGTTGTCCTCCCAGGCTTTCGCGGCCAGGTGGGTGCGGAAAAAACCGCCGATGGAGTCGTGCGGATGCTCCAGGAGGGGCCCGTCCGGCGGTCGCGGCACGAGGTCGTCCTTCCTGGGGCGGTCCGGCGACTTCAGCGGATCCTGGGCCTGATCGTCCTGCTGGGGGTCCTTTCGAACGACGACGGCATCGTCGTCGAGCCCGTCCGCAAGGGATCGGGGGAGATCGTCGGGGTCGCCGGCCAGGGAGAGGAGTCCGGCGGCCAGTCCCAGGGTGCTCATCAGCGGCATATCCCCATCGTGAGCGCCCGCGATGAGGTGGCCGTGAACCTAATGTGAATTGTGGCTCATGAAGGTCTCTTCAGCAAGGCGAGCAGGGCAAGCCCGGCCGCCATCAGGAGCGGGAGCGAGGCCCCGCCGGGGAAGCCCGCGGTCCCGCAGCCGCAGCGGCCGTTTCCGCCGCCGCCGTCCGTCGCCGCGGCCGCCGGGGGCGTGGTGATCGGGGGGGTGATGGGCGGGGTCGTCGGGGGCGTCGTGGGCGGAGTCGTCGGGGGCGCGCTCGCGGTCCCCTCGATGAAGCGCCACATCGTCGTCTCCGATCCCATGAGAATGACGTACTTTCCGATCGACGATGCGTACGAGACCGAGGTGCCGTAAGGGTTGCCGCCGGTCGACGTGGTCGTGCCGGCGAAGGTCCGGTCCCAGGTGGTGTCGCTCGTCAGCAGCGCCCGACAGTGCTGGGGCGGGCCGGGCTGGAAGTTGGTATAGACGTAGTCGGCCGTGGTGATGATGTTGGACGCGCGAACGCCGGCGCCCGTGCCGGGCCAGTTTCCGCTCGCGAGCACCTGCCAGGTCGCCCCGGCATCGGTCGATTTGGCGATGCTGGTGTAGGAGGCGATGTACCAGGCCCCGTTCTGCGCCTGGTGGGCCGAGAAGCTGCCGTGCATGTGCTCGAGGGGACTGACCTTCGACCACGCGCTCGCGCTGATCGTGCCGTCGCGGAACTTCGCTCCCGCCGTCCCGCCGACCCGGCCCGCGGTCGCCGTCCGCCAGATCCCGTTCAGGCCGTTGTTGTCCTGGGCGATGACGCACCAGGTCGTCGCGCTGATCGGGATCACGTAGTGCGACGTGCCATGGCCGCCCATCGGCGGGTGGATCACCCAGGTGGCCCCGCCGTCCCAGGTTTCTCCGAAGCCGCCCTCGGAGTTGTTCTTGAAATAGTAGTGATAGCTCGCCAGCACGTGGTTCGGCGGATCGTCGGGCAGGACGCACACGTGATAGAGGTCGGTGAGAAGCGAACCGAACGGATTATAGGGGCCGAACGCGGCGTCCGCCCCCGCGAGGCGCGTCCACGTCATCGCGCCGTCCGTCGACTTCCACGCGCCCGTATCGCCGTAGCCCGCCGGGGAGTAGATCGCCGGCGACGTCGCGGGATTGCGGTTCGGATTCGGATCGATGCTGAAGCCCCAGGGGTTGCCGTGCATCGTCGTGGTGTTCCGCGCCGTCCACGTGTCGCCGAAGTCCGTCGTCCGCCACCACTTGATGGCCCGGCCGTCGTTGTTGCCGGCCGCGATATAGAAGTGGCCGGGGTTGACCGGATCGTTGACGACGCTCTCGATATGGTCGCCCGCCGCCAGATTCGGGACGTTGAGCTCCTCCCAGACGCCCGCGTTTCCGGACGGGCCGCCGGGAACCGATTGGGCGCCGGCGCCGGCCATCGCCGCCAGGATGAAGGCAGACCCCAAGATTGCGTGCCTCATGGGCATTTTCCTTTCAGGCTCGCCGCAGACTACTCCGGAACCACCCAGCGGAAGATCGCGTCCGCGATTTTTCCGGGACTTCCGCGCCAGACATACAGGGTCCGCCGCGCGTCCGAATACGCCGCCATTTCGTAGGTCATGCCGGTGAACGTGCGCACCGGCTTGATCGGGATCGGATCGCCGAACTTCTCCCAGCCCGCCCCGCCGTTCGAAGAGACATAAAGCTGCTGCTCGTAGACGCCGACCAGGCGGCCCCCCGGCAGCTCCACCGGCGTCGTCCGGACGGGACCCGGCAGCGGCGTCCAGGTCAGACCCTTGTCCGTGCTCTTGAGAAGGCTGCTCCCCATCCCCGCCTTGGGCATCCAGTAGATCGCGCCGTCGGACGCCAGCAGCGGCGGGCCCGCGGACTGGGTCTTCGAGACGCGCGTCCAGGTCGCCCCGGCGTCCGCGCTGCGGTAGACGCCCTCGGACTTGCCGATCGTGCCGGAGGCGTCGACCAGGAAGGTCTTCGAATCGAGGATGACCGGCATGGAGCTCGAGCTGCAGTCGCTCGGGAGCCGGTCGCCGATCTGCTGCCAGGTCTCGCCCCCGTCGGTCGACTTCTGAAGGCCGCCGCCGTCGAGGTGCTTCGTCACGAGCAGCGTCCGGCGCATCGGATCGCTGAAGTCGACCGCGAGACCGTCGATATGCTTCAACGCCCCCAGGTGACGGAAGCTCGCGCCGCCGTCCGTGGTCTTGAAGAGCCCGGGACCATAGATGGCCGAGACCCAGAAGATGCGGGGATTGACGGGATCGAAGACCAGGTGGTGCGGCATGTTCTGGATCGGCTCGCCGCCGGCGGTGTCGCCGAGCCGCTTCCAGCTTGCGCCGCCGTCGACGCTCGACCAGAGCCATGCATAACCGACGCCGGCGAGAATCTCGTCGCGGCCCGGCACGGGCGCGAACATCGTGACGCCGCCGTTGCCCCAGACGGCGCCGCCCACGTCCGACGTGATGTTCTGCCAGCCGGGGGCCTCGACTTTCTTCGCGACGAGCTCGACGCCGCTCGCCGCGACCGCGAACCAGCCTGCTTCCACCAGCACCGACCTGCCCGCGCCGTTGCGCAGCTCGACCTTGCCCGTATCGACCTGCAGCCGCGTGCCCTTCTTCGCATCGGGGTCGACGCGCAGCGAGAGCGTGGTGCCGACGACGCGGGCCTCGCCGTGGGGCGTCGCGAACACGAGGGGCCGCCCCGCGGGCTGCGGCCGCACGTCGGCCGAGAGCGTGCCCTTCGTCAGGACCACGAGCTTGCCGTCTTCGGCATCGGTCAGGCGGTCGATGACCGCGCCGGCGGCGACGTCGAACGTCGTCCCGTCCTTCCAGGTGAACGTGCCGCGCTCGTGGAGGCCCTCGCCGGCGGCGACGTCGCGGCGCGGGCCGGCGGGCCGCGGCTCGAAGGTGCCGAGCGCGTTCCGGACGGCGACCATCGGGGGTGCGGGGACCGGCTTCCTCTCCACGGGCCCGGGGCTGCGCAGGAGCATATAGGCGGCTGCGGCGATCAGCAGCGAGGCGGCGACCAGGCCGGTCATGAAGCCGGAGGATCGGGGTGAGCGGGCTCCCCCGTTGCGGCGGCGGAAGGCCGCCGGGCGGCGCTTCGACTCGGACTTGGGCGGGCTGAGGACGTCGGCCGCGCGCGCTTCGAGGATAAGGCGATGCACCGAGCTCAGTTCGCGGGCCACGCGGGCGCAGGCCGCGCAGCCGTCCAGGTGCGTCGCGGCGGTCGACTCGCGGTCGGCGTCGATGTCGACGCCGTCGATGGACTCGCTGAGCAGGGCCTGGACCTCGTCGCAGGTCACGTCGCCGTCTCCTCGCGCAGCCGTCCCTGCACGCAGCGGGCAAGGGCGACGCGGATGCGGAGCAGCGCGACCTTGATGGCGCCGACCGTGCTGCCGACCTGCCCGGCGACGTCGCGGATGTCGAGGCCGCGGTCGTAGCGCAGGACGACCATGCGGCGGGAGGTCTCGGGAAGCTTCTCGCGGCACTTGCGCAGGGCCTCGATCTGCCGCGCGCGGTCGTCGTCCGTGGTGCCGTCGTCGGGGTCGTTCTCCCAGGCCCACTCGGTCCAGCGCCGCAAGGTGTCGTTGCTGCGCATCCGGGCCCCGAGGCGGCCGGCCGCCAGGTGGCGTGCGACGCCTCGGAGATAGGCGAACACGTCTCCCGCCCGCGTCAGCATGTCCGGCTTTTGGAGGACGACGACGGAGAGTTCCTGGAGCAGGTCCTCGGCGTCGTGCGGATCCCGCACCAGGTGGAGCAGGTAGGCCAGCAGCCTGGGCCGGTGCCCCTGGAGCAGGTCCTGCCGGTCGTCGGTCATCGAGTGGCCCCGGATAAGGATAAGAATGTCTCCTTCCCGGGAGGAGTGGGGAAAAATCGCGGAAGGTTACCGAAAATCGGCGGAAAAAAGCGCTCCTTCTTCTCGAGCTTTTCGAAGACGCCCGCGGTATCCGGCCCTTTTCTGTAGGTCAGCCTCTTCCTTCAGGCGGGGCTGCGGCGTTTTTCATTGGGGCCGGCATCAGGCAACCGTCCCCGGAATGGACGCCGGAGGCGGCCCGGGAGACGGCGAAGCCCGCCTGGCGGAGGGCGACGCCGCACCAGGGACAGGTCCATTTCTCCAGGGGGTCCCCCTTGTTATCCGCCCTCGGCCCCGACGCTCACCTCGGCGGTCCCGTCCCGGCGGCGGCGGATGCGGACCTGCCAGGGACGGCAGCAGACGGCGCAGTCCTGGACGAAGTCGTCGTCCTCCTCGCCCGGGGTGACCGCCACCGTGCCGGGCTCGCCGCAGTACGGGCAGAGGACGTCGACCTCGTCTTCCATGCGCCGCTATTTCTTCGGCTCTTCCTTCTTCTTGAAAAGGTCGAAGGCTCCCTTGAGCTCGTCCTTCTTCTTCTCGACGTCCTTCTTCGCGTCGGGCAGCGACTTCACGTCCTGCTGGATCTTGGTGGCCGACTCCTGGACCGCCTTCGTGTCCCCCTTCTTGAGGGCATCGATCGATTTGGACGCTTCGCCCTGGATGGGGTTCAGCTTGTCCGCGCCCAGCTTCTTGAGCGCGTCGGCCTCGCCGCCGATCTGGTCGATGTACTTCTGCAGCTCCTGCTTGCCGAGCATCTGCAGGCCCTTCTTCGCGATCTCGAGGAAGGCGAGCTTGACGTTGATCGTCGGGTCTTCGGCGGGGCCCGTCACCGTCGCGCCCACCGTCACCGGCAGCTTCTCGCCGTAGGCATTGATCCCCTGGATCGCGTAGCCCGAGGTCTGGGCGTCGAGGCCCAGGATCTTCGTCTCTCCGGGCTTCGGGGAGATCTTCAACTTGTCGATCTGCAGGTTGACGACGCCGTCGATCATCCCCGTGTTCACGCCCGCCTTCGTCACCAGGCCGGCGACGCCGGCGTCGACGTTTACCGGCAGGCTCTTCTCGTAGGCGCCCTTGAAATCGGTGACGGGGACGCCGTCCAGCTTGAACTCGACGTCGCTCTTTGCGGGGAGATAGTTGACGGTGAACGACAGCCTGCCGGACTTTCCGTCCGCCAGCAGGCCTTCGCCCTTCATCGTGACCGGTTGCCCGTTCCAGCCGGGCATCGTCGAGAGCTGCGTGGCGGAGGCGTTGAGGCTGGTGATCGACGGAACCCCGCCGCCCTTGCCCGAGCGGTCGGTCATGCGGAACGCCAGATTTCTGATTTCGACCAGGTCCGCGCGGACCAGGGGATCCCGGCGCTCGCGTTCCCAGCGCAGGTCGGGGTCATAGTCGAGCTTCGGCTTCACGGGCTTCGCCTTGCCCGACTTGATGTCGGCCTCTTCCTGCGCCTTCTTCTCGGCCTTCTTGCGGCGGTACTCCTGGTATTTCTTCCAATATTCGGACAGGTCGGCGTCCTTGCCCTTCTCGGTGACCCAGCCCATCCACTCGTCCCAGGGCCCCTTGGCGGCGGGGTCCGTCGGCCGCGCCGCGGGGATCTCGTTGATGTTCAGCTTGCCGTCGGCGTTCCGCGCGACGTTGCCGGCCACGTCCTTCAGCGAGAGTTTCTCGAGATGCAGCCGCTTGCGGAGCAGGTCGCCGAAGCCGAGGTCGGCTTCGAAGCCGCCGATGCGGACCATATCCTCCATCGTGTTCGAAGGATCGGGCAGCTGGAAGTTCTCGAACGCGAGCCGCTGGGCGAAGAAGGAATAATCGATCTTTCCGAAGGTGCACTGCACGCCGAGAGCCTTGCTCACGCCCTTCGCGGCGAGGCCGTTGATCGTCATCTGCGCATAGAGACCGGCGCCGACGGTGAGCCCTATATAGAGCAGGGGGATGAAGACGATCATGTAGGCGCGGAAGGGACGCAGGAGGATGAAGCGCTTCTTCGGCTCGACGGCCTCCTTGTCCTTGCCGGCGATCAGCCACTTGAAGAAGCGGAACAGCTTGTTCTTCATCGCGTTCTGGAACCAGTTCGCGTCGGCGAGCTTCGGCGCGAGGCGCTTGCGGTAGCCGGAGACGACGAACCCGAAGACGGCAGAGACCGCCAGGGCGAGGGGCAGGGCGATCGCCAGGCCGCCCGCGACCACGTAGCGGTCGAATCCGAGGTACGCGAGAACGGGCGCGTCGGAGAGGGCGCCGATCAGTTTCGCATACGCTCCCGATTCGTCGGCCAGCAGCGAAGTTCCCAGGCGGAAGGAGACGCCTCCGAGCGCGAGCCCGAGCGGCTTCATCGCGCCGAAGAGGAGCAGCAGGGCCGCCATGCTGCAGTTCAGGAGCAGCGCGACCGTCAGGATCAGCAGCAGATGCGCCCCGAAGGGGGTGAGCCCGGCGAGGATCCCGAAAAAAGCGCCCACCGCCAGCTGCCCCGGCGTGAGGTCGCTTTTCAGCTGCTTGAACAGCTTGCGGATGAAACTGATGAGGGTAAGCATCCGATCCTCCGAGATTGAGTCCCCGAGCCCCGCGGATTATACAAAAGGGGGAGCCGCGGTTCCTGCTTGCGTTGCGGAGCAGGCTCCGTCATTCTGGGTTGCACGATGATCCCCTGGCTCTGGTTGCTGCTTTTCTCGCTGCAGGACGCGGCCCCCCTGCGCCCTTTCGACGACGCCATGGAGGCCCAGCTCCGGGAATATCGCATTCCCGGCGGCGCCCTCGCCGTCGTCCGGGACGGGCGCCTCATCCTGGCAAAGGGATATGGGCTCGCCGACGTCGACGCGAAGACCCCGGTCGACGCGGCGTCGCTCTTCCGCATCGCGAGCATCTCGAAACCGGTCACGGCGGTCGCCGTCCTCCGGCTTGTGCAGGAGGGGCGTCTCGACCTGGACGCGAAGGCCTTCGGGCTCCTGGAGCTCAAGCCCGAGGGCGCCGACGGACGGCTCGCGCAGATCACGATCCGGCAGCTGCTGCAGCATACGGGCGGCTGGGACCGGGAGAAGAGCGGCGACCCGATGTTCCGGCCCTTCGACATCGCTTCGGAGGCCGGGGTCGCCCCGCCGCCGGGACCCGCCGTCATCATGGAGTTCGTCGCGAAGCGGCGGCTCGACTTCGACCCCGGCGCGCGCCACGCCTACTCGAATTTCGGCTACTGCGTCCTGGGCAGGGTCATCGAGAAGGTCAGCGGCCAGCCCTATGAGGACTATGTCCGGAAGACCGTGCTGACGCCGATGGGCATCACGAGGATGCGGCTGGGGAAGACGCTGCTCGACCAGCGGGCCGAGGGCGAGGTCCGCTACTATCCGGTGACGGGACTGCAGGCGCGGCCGGTCTTCGCCGCCATCCCGGAGAAGCAGGTGCCGTGGCCTTATGGCGGTTTTTATCTCGAGGCGATGGACGCGCACGGGGGATGGCTCGCGTCGGCGTCCGACCTGGTGCGCTTCGTCGTCTCGCTCGACAAGGTCCTGGACGCGAAAACGCAGGCGACGATGCTCGCGCGTCCGCCGGGCTTGGATCCCGTCTCGGCCTATTACTACGCCTGCGGCTGGATGGTGCGCCCCATGGGGAAGGAGGGACGGATGAACGTGTGGCACAACGGCAGCCTTCCGGGGACGAGCACGCTGCTCGTGCGCCGGCACGACGGCCTGGTCTGGGCAGCGCTCTTCAACGACCGCTCCCGCGGCGAGGGGAAGATCGATCCGGCGCTGCATATCGCGGCGGACGCCGTGAAGGAATGGCCGACGGTCGACCTCTTCGAGGCGACCCGCTGACGACCTCCGGCGTCCCTTCTTTTCGGGCACCCGGCCGGGGCGTTCAAGGGGATCGAAGAGATTCACGGTGATCTGTGTGCCCATCTTGTCCTGGGCCGGAAGCGGGGAGGGCCGCGCCGCGAGCCGCGGCCCTCCCCGGGGACGTCGACCTCGATCAACCCGGATCCGGCTGTGCCATCGCCAGGATGGTCTTGCGCGGGAGGTCCAGCTTGTGGTCCTCTCGGGCGTGCTTCTGCAGCTCGGCCACCAGTGTGTGTCGTCCGCCGATGGGGCCGTCGGCCATAGGGATCCATGAGAATCGTCCTCGGTCTGTTCGCGCTCCTCCTCGGGGTTCCCGACGACGGCGCCAGCTTCAAGGAGTTCGACCGGCGGGCCAGGGCCGGCGAGCGCCTGAACGTCGTCTTCTTCGGCGCCTCCCTGACGTGGGGGGCGAACGCCAGCGATCCGCTGCAGACCTCGTACCGGGCTCTGGTCGCCAGGCGGCTCGAAGGCCGCTATCCGGAGGCGCGCTTCAAATTCTGGGACGCGGCCATCGGCGGTACGGGCTCGCAACTCGGCGTCTTCCGGCTGGACCGCGACGTTCTGAGCCGGAAGCCCGATCTGGTCTTCCTCGACTTCACCGCGAACGACGATATCCACTCCGCGGATCTCGATACGCTTGCGTCCTACGAATCGCTCGTGCGGCGCATGGTCCAAGCTCGCATCCCCGTCGTGCAGGTGATCTTCCCGTTTCTCTGGAACGTGAAGGACGGAACGCTCGAGGCGATGAAGCGTCGGACGGCCCATCGGGAAATCTCGGCCGCCTGTCGGACAGGGCTGGGCGACGCCGTCGAGCCGGCGCGCAACCGGGTGGCGGCGGGCGAGACGACGCTCGAGAAGATCTGGCCCCTCGACGGGGTCCATCCCTGCGACGCCGGGGTTGTCCTGTTTGCCGACGCCGCCTGGGACGCGTTCGGGGAGGCCGTCACGAAGGGCCAGGTCTGCACCGCCCCCGCAAAGACGATCCATGGGGATACGTATCTGACGCCGGCGCGGGTCCGGTTCTCCACGCTCAGCGACCTCCCCGCCGGCTGGGCGACGAGGCGATCGCCGCGACCGGCGCCGAGCCGCTCCGGCTCAAGTTCCGGGGCAGCATGGTGATGGTGTTGGGGGAGACGACGACCAAGTCGGTGAAGTACAAGGTGACAATCGACGGCAAGGTCGTCGAGCATCGGGAAGGCAAGGAGAAGGTCCAGATCTTCGACGCGGCCAAGCTGGCGAAGATGATCAACGGCAACCGCCACCACGCTCAGGTCCTCGCCACCGGTCTCGAGGCTGCGGTCGAGCAGCGACTCGAGATCGAGCCGCTCTGGACGGGGAAGGATCAGGAGCTCCGGCTCGAGAGCGTCTGCATCGCCGGCCCCGGGGCCGGGATCCTCCGCTAATAGTCCGTATTGGACCCGTCGGGCATCTTCGGCAGCGGCCACTTGTACTTCCGCTTCGGGTCCGCGTCGACCTTGGCGATCATCGCCTCATCCATCTCGACGCCCAGCCCCGGCCCCTGGGGGAGCGACGCGTAGCCGTCCTTGTCGACGTCCCAATTCTTCCGCGCCACACCCGGCGGCATGATGTGGCCGTCGAGGTAGGCCTCCTGGATCAGGAAGTTCGGGATGGAGGCGACCGCGTGGATGCTCGCGCTCAGCCCGAGTTCCGACATGGTGCAGTGGGGGGCGAGCGGGACATTATAGGCCTCGGCAAGCGCGGCGATCTTCTTCATCTGGCTGATGCCGCCGGTGTGGCCGCAGTCGGGCTGGAGGATGTCGACGCAACGCTCGTGCAGGTAGGGCAGCATCTCCCAGATCGTGCGGTCGCGTTCGCCGGTCGCGATCGGGACGCGGACCGCGGCCTTGATGCGCTTGAAGACCTCGATGTTGCCCGGCACGGCGGGTTCTTCGATCCAGAGGACGTCGTAGGGCTGAATGGCCGCGGCGAACTGGATCAGCAGCGGCGGCGGCAGGCAGCAGTGGGCATCGAACATGACGGTGCCGTCGGGTCCGACGCGCTTCCGGGCTTCCGCGACGCGGTCGACGAGACCCTGGACCTCTCCGGGTGTGCCGGACCAGGGCTTGGGCCCGCCGGCCGAGACCTTGACGGCTTTCGGCGTGGTATAGACGCGGATCCTGTCGCGGCAGGGTCCGCCGAGCAGGCGATAGACGGGGACGCCGTAGAGCTTGCCGGTGATGTCCCAGAGGGCCATGTCGATCGCCGAGATCACATGGGTCATGAAGGGTCCGCCGCGCATGTCGCGGTGGGAGCGGTACAGCTTCTGCCACAGGTGTTCGATGCGGGTGGGATTTTCGCCGTCGAGGAGTTCGAAGAGCGAGCGGGCGAGGGCGCAGGCGACGGCGGGGTCGAGTCCGGTGACTTCGCCCCAGCCGGTGACCTTCTGGCTGGTTTCAATCTTGAGGTAGGCCTTGGTGCCGGCCGAGAGGGCGGTGAGCGCGCTGATTCGGATGGCGGAGCCGCGGTCTTCGACCTGGGCGGCGGGATTGTTGTCCTGGGAGACGGCGGGGGACAGCAGCACACCGGACGCCGCGACCGCGCCCACAGCGGAGATCAGGCGACGACGCCCGATGACGGGTTCCAGCGGCCGGTGCTCCATGACTCCTCCTGTAGTCGGGTGACGGATTCTACTCTTCAATGGCTGATTCCCGCGAGCGTGTTACACCGGGGGCGGATTTGAGGGATGTGCAGGATTCAAAGGGGGTGGGCGACGCGCCTCCTTCTTCACCTCCGGGAGCTTGAGGTTCTTGTCGGGGATGCAGGAGTCCTACACTTCCTCAAGGCGGATTTCTTCACTCGGCGCTTGAGAGGGAGCATCCGTTTCGAATCGTACCCTAGGGGATCAATGGCGGCCGGCCCTTGGGTGACAGTTCCCGCTTGAACGTGATGGCGCGTGTGGGGTCTTCCCCAGGTTCGTGCCCCTGATCCGGACCAGGGATCTTTTCCAGTTCCCCCCGGCCCGCAGGGGGATCGTTTGCCGGTCGCGTCAGCGGCAGGCGTAGGTCCGCGTCGTCCCCTTCGAGGGGATCGACAGCGTGTAGGACCGGCCGTCCGGCGCGACGGACAGCCGCACGACCTCGCCCTTGCAGGCCTCGTCGTCGTTCGCGGTGAACTCGGGCGGAGGATTGTCCACGGGCGTTGTCTCGACGTTGCGGTGCAGCTGCCAGATGTCCCGGATCGACGGCGTCGACTTCAGCGTGCGCCAGACCTTCACCGTGCCGCCCTTCTTCGGACCGTTATTGATCACCGCCGCCGTCGGCGCGATCGCGCTCACCAGCGCGGGATGGTTGCTCGGGTCCCAGCCGTGGTGCGTCACCTGGTAGACATCGACCGCCCCGATCAGGTTCTTCGGGCACACCAGCCGGTGCTCCACGTTCCAGGTCAGGTCGCCGAGGTCGAGGAACTTGAACCCGCCGGCCCTCAGCAGGAAGCCGACGCTGCGCGCGTTCTCGCCGGGATCGGGCTCTGCCGCCGGATGCGCGGGGCAGTCCCGGATCTGCGCCGTACCCTCGCGGTCGCCGATCACGTCGCCGTTCGAGGTCAGGAACGTCACGTCGACTCCCTCCCGCAGCGGGAGCCTGTCGCCGGCCCGGACCCAGACGCGCCGGCCCTCGCTCGCCGACATCCACGCGTCCTTCATCTCCGCGACGATGTCCTCCTGCGGGGTCGCGGGGAAGACGTGGCCGTAGAACTTCTTCACGGGGAGCCTCTTCGCGACCCGGCCGATCGCGCCCCAATGGTCGAGATGCCAGTGCGAGGTGATGTAGTGATCGATCTGCGTGCAGCCGGCGTCCTTCACCGCGCGGACGATGCGGTCCGCGTCGCGGTCTTCGGGCCAGCCGGCGTCGACCAGGATCGACTCGCCCGCGGGCGTCACGATCAGCGTGGCCGCGCCGCCTTCGACGTCGACCCAGACGATCTCCAGGCCCTTCCGTTCCTGGGAAGCCGCGGCGAGCGTGGAGACGAAGAGCAGCGCGAGTCCGGGGAGCCGCCGCATCTAGACCTCGGCCAGGCGCTCGGTCGAGTCGCCGAACGAGTCGGCGTGCACGCCCATCTTGTCCATCATCGACAGGTACAGGCTGCACATCCGGCGGTTCGGCTTGCCCGAGTAGTCGAGCGCGCGGCCGCCCGCGAGCTTGCCGCCGGCGCCGCCGACCAGGACCACCGGCAGCTGGGAGCAGTCGTGGCTCGCGCCGTGCATCATGCTCGACAGGTAGAGAATCATCGTGTTGTCCAGCGCCGTACGCTCGCCCTCCTGGATCGCGGCCAGCCTCCCGGCGATATAAGCGACCTGCTCGACGAAGTAGCGGTTCACCTTTAGCCAGTCGGCGTTGTCCGTGTGCGAGAGCAGGTGGTGGATCATGTAGTCCACGCCGAGGTGCGGGAAGCGCATAGACGAGTGGTCGTTGTTCAGCTTCAGCGTGCAGAGGCGCGTCGTGTCCGTCTGGAACGCGAGCACCAGCAGGTCGGCCATCAGTCGCATATGCTGGTCGACGTCCTGCGGGACGCCGTCCGGCGGGCGCGGCGTCGTCGGTTTCTCCAGCGTCGGCCGCCAGCCCTGCAGGCGCTTCTGCTGGCCCGCCTCCTGGATGCGCTGCTCGACCTCGCGCACCGAGTTCAGGTACTCGTCGAGCTTCGCGCGGTCCGTATAGCTGACCTTCGCGTTGAGGCTCTTCGTCTCCTCGAGGACCTGGTCCAGCACGCTCGTGTCGCCCTTGGCGACGTCGTCGCGGAAGAGGCGGTCGAACGCGAGCGCGGGATAGAGCTCCAGCGGGGTCGGCGTCGTCGGCGAGGTCCACGAGATGTGCGAGCTGTAGATCATCGAGTAGCCCTTGTGCAGGGCGGAGATCGACGCTTCGCAGCCGAGCACGAGGCTCGGGACCTTCGTCTCGCGGCCGAGCTTCTGCGCGAGCAGCTGGTCCATGCTGACGCCCGACTTGATCCCGCCGCCGCCCTCGAGGACGGCGCCGGTCAGCAGATCGCCGGTCTGCGCGCTGTGGATGCCGCCCTTGCCGGACTGTTGATTGTAGAGGCCCTTGAAGAAAACGGTCTTCTCCTTATAGGGGCTCAGCGGCTCGAGGACCTTGCCGAGTTCCAGCGCCTTGCCCTCGCCCTTCGCCCACCACTCCTTGCCGTGGAAGCCGTTGCCGGAGAAGAGCACCGCGAGCCGCACGGGCGGCTGCGCTTTCGGCGACTCCTGGCCCCAGGCGCGGATCGACTCCATCCAGGGCAGAGCCATCGACACGCCCGCGCCCTTCAGAAAGGTCCGTCTCGTCAGCATGCTCATTCCTCTTTCGTCGCCTCGAGGCCCCGGTGATAGCGGAACTGCCGGCTCTGGGCGACCGAGAGCACCGTCCCCGACAGCGGGCCGCCCTTCTCGAGACCGTCGACCATCGCGTCGATGAGCGGCTGGTCCGAGAGGGTGGTGCTCCTGCCCAAAGCATACCCCAACAGTTTCCGGCAGAACGTCGTTTCGACCTCGCGGCGCCGCTTCTCGAACAGGTACGCGCGCAGGCCGTCCAGGCCCTCGAAGCGCGTGCCGTCCTTGAGCTCGACGGCGACGTCGACCGCGCGGCCGCCGGCGTCCTTGTCGCGGAAGCGGCCGATCGGGTCGTACTTCTCCATCGCGAAGCCGAACGGGTCGATGCGGACGTGGCAGACCGCGCACTCCGGCACGCGGGTATGGCGCGCGACCATCTCGCGGACCGTGCCCTCGGCGGCGCCTTCCTCCTCGGGGAGGCGGGGGACATTGGCGGGCGGCTTCGGCAGCTTTTCGCCGAGCAACGTCTCGACCAGCCAGTTGCCGCGCAGGACGGGGCTGGTGCGGGAGGCGCCGGACTCCTGCGCGAGGACGCTGCCCAGCGTGAGGATGCCGCCGCGGCCGTATTTTCGGACGCCGTCGACTCGCCGCCACTGCGGGCCCGCGATGCCCGGGATCCCGTAATGCTTCGCGAGCCGTTCGTTGAGGTACGTATAGTCGGCGTCGAGCAGCTCGCGCGCGGGACGGTCGTTCCGGAAGAGCTCCATGAAGAGCAGCACCGGCTCTTCGAAGAGCGCGGCGCGGAGCCCGTCGTCGAAGGTGGGGAACAGCTTCTCGTTCTTCTCGCGATTCTGGAGGAACGCGCGCACGTGCAGCCATTGGGTGGCGAACTCGACCGCGATCCCGCGGGCTCTCGGATCTTTTAGCAGGCGCCGGACCTGTGCCTCTATTACGGCCGGCTCGTGCAGCGCCGCCTGCATCAGCTCCGCGTCGGGCGTGCTCGCCCAGAGGAAGTAGCTGAGCCGGGTCGCGAGCTCGGCGTCGGAGACGGGCTGCGCTTCGTGGCCGGCCGCGGCCGTCTCGAGCTTGAAGAGGAACGAAGGCGAGACCAGGATGCGCGTCATCACGCCGCGTAGCGCGTCGAGGTGGCTCATCTCCTTGGCGCGGAGGGCGCCATAGAGTGCGTTGAGCTTGCCGAACTCGGCGTCGGTCAGCGGCCGTCGGTACGCCCGGGCGGCGAAGCGCAGCAGGGCGTCGATCTGTGCGGGCTCGCGCGATTTCACCCCGGCCTCGAACGCCTCGGCGCGCTTGCGGAAGGGTTCGCGCAGGCTCTCGAAGTACGCCACCGCCTCCTTGCCGCCGTCCTGCGTGACGAAGCCGATGAAGAGCGGCAGGTTCTTGTGCTCGGTCACCGGCCACTGGCTGATGAACTTCTGCTCCTCCCAGAGTTTCTCGAGCTGCGCGTTCCGAGCGTCGTCGAGGAAGAGCTGCGAGAGCAGCGCATCCTCGCGGTGGAAGAGCTTGAGGCAGACGACTTCGTCCTCCGGCACGATATGGGGGAAGCAGATCACCTGCGGGAAGACACGGCGGAAGGCCTCGAGCCCCCCGATGAAGCGTTTCGAGGCGTCGGCCGACGCGATGCAGGGCGCCTTGACGTCGATCGGGCGCCCGGCGGGCAGGGCGGCGGTCGAGACCGAGCACTGGAGCACCCGGTCGGCGCCGGCCGCGGGCGCGGCGTCGACGGCGAAGTCGTGGTCCTTCATCAGGCCGGCCGGGATGCGAAAGGAGACCGCGCGTCCGGCGGGAAGGATCAGGTCGTCCCCGGTGAAGAGCCCCGCGTCGAGTCCATAAGGGCCCTGCGGTTTCGCGAGGGGCGAAAAGGCTATCCCCTGCAGCAGCGGACTGTCGCCCGCGACGAGCAGGTCGTAGAGCAGCCGGTCGGGCGACTTCTCGGCCGCGGGCCGCGGGCCCGTCAGCAGGTCCTGCACCTTCTTTGCAAGCTCGGGCGAGGGCGCCTGGCGCCACTCGTCGAGCCGCGAGACGGGCGGGACTTTCATCACCATCGTGCCGGCGTTGTTCCTCCTGCGCAGCGGCGCTTCGCAGAACTGCCAGACGTCCGCGTTGCCGTGGCCGTCCGCGTGCGGGTTGCCCTGGCGGATGCTGTCGGCGACGTCGTGCGACAGGTCCCAGACGGTGTTGCTGCCGTCCTTGAGCACGAAGCCCACTTCGGTCAGGTCGCAGATATGGTCGTTGTCGCGCGGATCGACCGCGAGGACGACCATATCGCCCTTCCGCAGATTCACCTCCTGCGGCGGCACGACCTTTTCCTGCACGACGCCGACGGTGCCCTCGGCGAGGGGGAGGCCCTTGTCGCCGCGCCGCGCCTCGAGCCACCACGCGACGCCGTTGCCGCAGCCGTGGACCTGCTGGATGCGCGCTTCGATCCGGATGCGGCCCTCGACCGGGCTTTTCCACGCGATCGCCGCGACCTTGTCGGGCGTGGGATGCACCTGCACCTGGTGGGGATTCGCGCGTCCGGGGATGTGCTCCTCCTTGTCGGAGGCGTTGGAGACGACGACGGGCAGCTCGCCGGCGGCCGAATGCCAGCCGGAGATGGATGGCGTCTTCGGGTTCGGCGGCGCGGCGACGCTGAGCAGGGTGAGCGGCGGCGCGACGACCATGGCGACGGGATCGAGATCCCGCGGGCCCGCGACGGCCGTGGCCTTGAGCGCGACGAAGTCGCTCCAACGCTTCACCCAGGCGGGATCGAGCTTGCCGGGGTCGCCGGCGGCGACCGCGCCCAGCACCTCGGCGGTGTCGGCGTAGACCGACTTCAGGTCGAGCTCGAGGGCGGGACCATATTGCGCGTAGTTCTTGAGCAGCAGATCCGGCGACTTCGCTGTGACGAAGCGCGGCTGTTTCCAGACGACCTGGCCCGCGTCGGCAGCGCCGGAGTACTCCGCGGAGGAAAGCGCGATCGTGACGTCGTTCGCGCCCGGGACGGGCTTCCATCCGAAGCGCAGCTCCTGCGACGTTTTGAACGCCGGATCCGCCGCTTCCTGCCGGAGGGTCTTGCCGCCGCCGTAGCTGCCGATCTTCACCGTGCGCCAGAGCGCGGTCTGCCAGCGGCCGATCTCGGCGACGAGCGCGTCGACGTCCTTCGCCGTCGCGGTCTTCCACGTCGCGCGGAGGGCGTCGAGCGGGGTCGACGGCGTCGGGTCGTGGAGCGCCGTCCAGAGGATGCCCAGGTACTTCGGGCTCAGCTTCAATTTCGCCGCGACGTCGTCGATCCGGCCGGCGGCAAGGTCGTCCCGGTGGACGATCGTCGCCGTGAGATACGGCTTGAGCGGCAGCTTGCCGTCGGCGCTGACCGTCGCGAGGAAGGTGCGCAGCGCGACGAGCGACTCGTCGGTCCAGTCGCGCTGGTTCTTTGACGGGGAGAAGCGGAAGCCGTCGGGCAGCAGGACGACGCGCGCCGCGACTTCCTTCGCGGCCGCGAGGTATTTCTGCAGCAGGGTGGGGGAGAGCACGAGGGCGTCGCCCGCGTTGCTGAAGCCCTCGCCCGCGGCGCCGTCGGCCGGAAAATCTCGCGCGGGCTCGAGGTCGACGCCGCTCAGATCACGGATTGTGTTGTTGTACTCCGCGTTGCTGAGGCGGCGGACGACGACGCGGCCGGGGTCGCCCGCGCGGGCCCTGGCCTCGACGCCGATCATCTCGCGGGTCCAGGCGACGATCTGCTTCCGCTCCTCGGCGGGGAGGGGCGTGGCCTTTTTGGGAGGCATCTCGCCGTTCTCGAGGTTTTCGATGACGAGCGGCCAGGGCTTGAGGTCGCGGCGGATCTCGGCGAGGCCGGGGAAGCGCTCGAGGTCGAGGTCGCCCTTCTTCTTTTCGGTGGAGTGGCAGGAGAGGCAGTATTTCGCGAGCAGAGGGCGGACGCGTTCGACGTAGTCGGCGCCGAGGTCGGGGTCCGGCGCGGCGGGGGCCGCGGAGGGGGCCGCGGAGGGGACGAGCAGGAGAACCGGGAGCAGGAGCCGGGGGATCACGCGGGCTCGCCTCCTCGGAAGTCCCGGGCGGCCGCTCCATCCACCCCGGGCTCAAAACGGTATACCGTATACCATACACGGGACCCGGGCCGGAATTTCACGGAAAACGGCGGCCCGATACAGGGTACCGCGTGGGGGGGGGAATGGGGAGCAGGCGCCCGGCCGCTGAGGCTGACCGCCAACAAGACGGGCCTGACCACGTCCGTCTTGCCGGGCCGTGATGGCCGCTGGGGAAGCGAGAGGGGGATGGGGGTGGCAAAGAGCCCCTGATCATTCTGGATCGGCGTGCCCGTGCCGTCCGGGGAATTCCGGACGTCATCAATCCTCAAGTCGCGTCCGCCGCGAGGCGGAGGCGCGGCGAATAGCCGGGCGCGCCCGGCGGGGCGCCATCGGGCACCACGGCGCTGGGGATCAGCGAGCGGAGCTCCGCGCCCATGAGCACGCCCCAGCTGCGGCCGAGCTCCGACTTGGGCTTTCCCGTCAACGCCGCCCACGCGTCCGGGTCCGGCCGGTACTCGTCCGAACACCACTCGCCGTGGCCGGTGACCATGTCGAGGAGGCCTTCCGGCGTCGTCAGACCTGGATATTTTCCGGGTGGCCAGGTCATCCGCCAGGTGAAGTTCTTGAGGGCGTCCGCGGCGGGGATCCAGTCGGGCCCCCAGGGGAAGAAGCGGCCCTCCGCCCCGCGCGCGGCCAGCTGCCACTCGGCGGTGGTCGGGAGCCGCGCCCCGGCCCAGGCCGCGTAGGCCTTCGCGTCCTCCCACGAGACGCCGCTCACGAAATGATCGGGCTTCGCGTGGAGCGGCGGTGTCCAGGCGATTCCCACGGCCCGCTTGTAGGCGTCATACTCGCCGACGCTGACCGGTCGCCGCGCCAGCCGGAAGGGCCTCACGTCGACCGACGCCGGCGGGCACAGCGCGGCCAGCAGCGGCTGAAGGAAGCCGGCATTGCCCGAGCGCTCCCGAAAGTCCTCGCGGTCGGTGAAAAACCGGGTGCGATCCGGGTCGTCCTCGAGATGTCGCTCGCTGACCTCGATGTTGTTCCGGATGAAGCGCGCAAGATCCTCCGGCTTCAGCCCCGTCCGGACGCTGCCACCGGGGAAGGAGACCCACTCCACCGGGACCTGCGGCACCGCGGGCGCCGGCTTGCCGAGCGGGAGCATTTCGACGCAGTCGCGACGCCGCCAGAAGCGCACGTTGCCGTCGAAGTGGCTGGTCGCGACGAGATCCGATCCCGGCACGAAGCAGGCGCCGGAGACGATGAAGTCCTGCTTCCAGCCAGGATTGGGGCGCTCCATCCAGAACTCCCGCCCCAGGCCCGTGCCGAGGGAGTCGCGCGTCGAGTCGAAGACGCGCGCGGAGTTGTCGCTGAATGCGGCGACGAAACGCCCGTCCGGCGCAAACTCGAGGGCGTTCACGGCGATCGGCTTCGGCGGCGTCGTCTTCCACGAGGTGCCGGCCTTCCAGCCGTCGACGGGCCCCGTCAGCACCTCCTGCATGCCGCCCTTGCCGCCGCCGAAGACGACGCGTTTCCCCGTGGGATGCACCGCGAGGCTGTAAACCGGGGGCCATCGCGCGACGTTGCCGGCGGAGAGCTTCTCCTTGCCGTCGGCGGTCCAGCTGACGAAGTATCCGTCGTCGTAACCCGCGACGATCGAGTTCTCCGCGAAGCCGACGGCGGTCGACATCGCCTCGCCGTCCTTCAGCTCGAAGCGCAGCGCGCGCGTGTCGGGATCCCAGACGCGGACGAACACGTCCGCCCCGCAGGTCGCCCACGCGCGGCCGTCGGGGGCGATCGCGAGGTCGCGCAGCGTCCCATGCTTCGTGTCGAAGTCGGCGACCGCCTCGCGTCCGTCGCCGCTTCGGACGGTGACGCGTCCCCCCGTCGTCGCGACGAGCAGGCGGGCGCCGTCCGGCGTCCACTTCGCGCGGACGACGAAGTCGCCGACGTCGAACGCGTGAACGACGCTTTTCTGCGACAGGCTCCAGAGCAGGACGCGGCCGGTCTCGGCGCCGACGGCGAGGAGCGCCCCGTCGGGGCTCGCGGCGACCCAGGTGAGGGCGGTCATCGGTCCCCTCCCAGTTGGTTGATGTCCGAAGTCTCGAGAATGTTCTTCGGGGCGCCGTCGCGGGCGACTTTCAGCATGGCGCGTCCGATCCGCTCGGTCGTGGTCGCGACGGACGGGAACAGCATCCTCAGGATCGGACTGAACGGCGTCATGAGCCTATAGAGGATCCGGTAGGACGACGTCTTCGACTGGATCCCGTGCATGGGCTGGATGAAGCCGGGCCGGAACATGAACCGGCCCTTGAAGGGGAGCGCGAGCAGCGCGTTCTCGGTTTTCCCCTTCACGCGCGCCCACATCGATCCGCCCTTTTCGCTGCTGTCCGTGCCCGCGCCCGAGACGTAGACAAACGTCATGTCGGGATTGACGCGCGCGAGCGGCGTCGCGGCCGCCATCGTGAGGTCGTAGGTGACCCGCGTATAGTCGGCTTCCGACATCCCGGCCGACGTGACGCCGAGGCAGTAGAAGCACGCGTCGTAGCCGGCGAGGTCGGCGTCGACGGCGGCCAGGTCGGCGAAATCCTTCAGGACGAGGTCGCGCAGCTTGTCGTGGCGCTGGCCGGAGGGGGAGCGACCGACGGCGAGGACGCGGTCCATGCCGGGATCGAGGAGGCATTCGCGGAGCACGGCCCGGCCGACCATGCCGGTGGCGCCGAAGAGGATCGCCTTCACGGACCCAGCTTAGCAAAACAAAGGGGAGAGGGGGCCCTGTCGTGGGGGCCCCCTCTCCAGAGGACGAGGAACTTACTGGAGCTTGTGGGGAGGAATGAAGATGCGCGTCAGCGTGGTGACCGCCGGCGTGCCGGGTGGTTCGTCTTCCGTGCTGAAGTCGTTGTCGTTGATCAGCACGAAGTCGCCGCCGCCCAGCCAGGCGATGCCTTCGACCTTCTTCACGAGGCCGGGGAAGTCCGTCGGCCCGTCGAAGACGAGCTTCTTCGACACCGGCGTGACGCCGGCCGGAAGCTCGGGGGCCCCGGGCACCGCCACGGGGTCCGTGGCCTTCTCGATCAGATCCAGGCTCATCCCCTCAGTGGCCGTCGCGCCCGCCAGCTTGACGAGGAAGAGCTTGGTGGTCTTCGTCTCGCGCTCGAGGACGAGCAGCTTATCGGTGTCGAGGCACACCATTTCGCTGACCTTGACGTTGCCCTGGGAGGAGGAGCCGGCGACGTAGTCGAGCGTGAACTCGGTGATGGGCTGTTCCTCGTAAATGTACTCGTGGACGATCGACAGCGCCGCGCGGTCGATCTTGAGGAAGCGCAGGCAGCGCGAATTCCGGCCGACGTTGACGCCGCTGACCTTCTGTTCCAGCGGGCTCTGGATCATCGTGTACAGGAACTTCTCGTCGGGGGAGATGGCGATCGACTCAAAGCCGCGGTTCAGGCGACGGGCGTTGTAGTACTCCGGGAAAAGTCCCGTGCCCGGGACCTTGGAGGCGCCCAGCGGGACCAGACGGTCGATGATCCTGCCGTCGGCGCCGACGTGAATCAGGTCGGGGCCGTATTCGGAGGCGATCCAGAACTCGCCGTTCTTGAGGCGCACCAGGGCCTCGCTGTCGATGGCGTTCACATCGCCGGGGAGCTTGTTGCCGGCGCCGTCGAAGCCCTGCTCGATCGCGGGGACGGAGACGCCGGAGATCGGGAAGCCGCCCGCCGTCTTCAGCTGGATGATGTCGAGGACCGTATACTGGCCCAGGCAGACCTGGAGCTTGTAGATTGAGGGGGAAAAGTTCGGCACCGGGAAGATCTTCCCGCTGCCGCTCCCGATCTTCATGCTCAGGAAGTTTTCGAGCTGCGCGTCGCCCGTGTCGATGTTCGGACCGCGGTCGGTGATGGTATAGAGGATGCCGGGCTCATCGCCCTTGCTGTGCCAGGCGCCGCTGCCGATGCCCACGGTGAGCTTCTTGTTCTTCGTGATCGGTCCCGGCGCGGCGGGGGGCACGGTGACGCCCGAGAAGAAGGCGATATCGAGCGGAACGTCCTGCTCGAAGAACGGGCCGCCGTCGCAGTGGGCGGCCGGCAGGATGGCGGCGCAGCAGGCCGCCAGGAAAATCGCGCGGAACGGCTTCATGATGCCTCCCTCCGGTAAGATGGCGCCCCGGAGCGGGACGCCCGACGGGCGCGAGAATAGGGGGCGGTCGTAAACCGCATGCGAAAATCCGGTCAGGAACCGATGAGATTTCAATCGTGAATTTCCGATGACGCGCCGCGAATCCGCTGCGATCCTGTCCGCGCTGCTGCTCACGTCGATCGTGGGGATCTTCGACCACGGGCTGTGGACCCCCGACGAGCCCCGCGACGCGGAAATCTCCCGCGAGATGGCGGTCCACGGGCTGTCGGCGGCCCCGACGCTCAACCGCGAACCCTTCCTCGAGAAGCCGCCGCTGTATTACTGGGCGACGGCGGCCGCGCTCCGCATCCTCGGCGCCGGCGCCGGTCCCGCCCGCCTCCCGTCCGTGCTCTTCGGCGCGATCACCCTCGCGTTCACGTTCCTGCTGGCCCGCCGGATGGCGGGACGCGAGGTCGCCCTGCGCAGCACGCTCATCCTCGCCGGCATGGCGCTCTATTTCATCGTGACGCACCGCTGCCTCGTCGACAACGCGATGGTCGCCTTCACGACGGGCGCGTTCTATCTCCTCCACGGCGCAGTCGCGGACGGGAAGGGGCTGCGGAACTATCTCCTCGCGTACGCCTGTGCAGCGGCGGCCTTCCTGAGCAAGGGGCTCATCGGTACGGGTCTGGTGGCCGCCGGCTTCCTTGGCTTCCTCCTCTGGTCGCGGGAATATCGCGGAATCCTCCGCGCCCAGCCGTGGTGGGCCGCGCTGCTGCTGGTCGCCGTCGCCGGGACGTGGACGGCGTTCCTCACGCCGGCGCAGCGGTCGACGTTCTGGATCGACAACCACGTCGGACGATTCACCGGACTCGGGCGGACCGGCGGGCACGTCCAGCCCGTCTATTACTATGGCTATGCCTGGCTCTACGCCTTCGCGCCGTGGACGCTGCTCGTGCCCTCGGCCGTGGCGTGGGCGTGGCGGGACGCGCGGACCCGGCCCTCGACGCGCTTCCTCCTGTCGTGGCTCGGCGCGGGCTTCGTCGTGCTCACGGTCTCGGCGACGAAGCGGGAGCTCTATCTCCTCCCCTTGTGCCCGGCGCTGGCGATCCTGCTGTCGATCTGGATGGACGCGGCGCCTGCGGATTCCCCGTGGACCCGTCTTCCGCGGATCGCGTTCACCGCGCTGCTCGTGCTCGGCCACGTGGCCGCGTGGGGCGCCGCGATCTATGTCCGGAATTTCTGGGGACTCGCGGCGCTCGTCGCCCTCGAAGCGGGGCTGTTCGCGGTCCGTCGCAGCGCGTGGCCCACCCGCGTCGGCCTCGCCACCGCCGCGCTGTTCGTCGGGAGCGCCGCCGTCCTCGTCCCTTATGGAGATTCGCGGAAGGATCTGTCGTCGTTCTGCCGCAGCCTGCCCCGGATGGAGCGCGTCCCCGCGTACCGGCCCGACGAGACCACGCGGGCGATCATCCCGTTCTATACGGGGTCCTCGGTGCGTTCGATCGGAACCCTCGAGGAAGCGGAAGCCGCGGCCCGCGTGAAGCCCGCCTTCATCGTGGTCGTCTCCAGGCGCCGGGAT
>DASQOM010000071.1:0-16610 GCA_035644495.1 Planctomycetota bacterium
GATCAAGATCCGCGTGAAGACCTATGCCCACACGCTGAAGCGCTTCGAAGAGGAGCTCGCGGACCAGGCCTCGAAGCGCAATGAGCTGCAGCGCCGGGTGGAGGAGAAGCGCCGCGAGCTCCTGGAGGGCCGACGGCGGCAACTGCAGCAGGCCGCCCTGCGCGATCCCGACCAGGTGGCCCTGGAGGCGGCCTATCAGGCTTATGCGGAGGAGGAGTCGACTCCCGCAGGCTTCACGGAGGAGGACCTGGTGCGGCGCGATATCGCCCCTCTCCCTCCGGTGGAATCCGAGATCGTCCTCCGGAAGGGCGGCTGAAGAAATGTCGAGTTCCTCTCTGTGGTCTTTGTATCCCGATGTTCCCTCTTTGAGGCAGGGTCGTTATGGACTTTGAAGAAATCGAGCGTGAGCTGAAAACCTTCGAAGCCGAGGAACGCCAGCGCCTCGGCATCGAGGAGGAGAAGGTCCAGCACTGGCACGACGCCAACCCGCAGACCTTCACCCGCGACCAGCGCGAGACGACGACCATCCTGATCGGCGGCCTCACGCTAGCCCACGACACCCTGCTCACCGGCGCCCTCGACGGCCTCGGCTATAAGGTCAAGGCGCTGGACTGCCCCGACCTCGAGGCGCTGCGTCTCGGCAAGGAGTTCGGCAACCGCGGACAGTGCAATCCGACCTACTTCACCGTCGGCAATCTCGTCAAGCAGCTCACGCAGTTCCGGGACAAGGACGGGATGTCGACCGCCGACATCCTCCGGAAGTACGTCTTCCTCACGGCCGGCGCCTGCGGACCCTGCCGCTTCGGCACCTATGTCACCGAGTACCGCAAGGCGCTCGTCGACTCGGGCTTCGAAGGCTTCCGCGTCATGCTCTTCCAGCAGCAGGGCGGCCTCAAGCAGGCCACGGGCGAGGCCTCGGCCCTCGACCTCAATGCGCGGTTCTTCAAGGGCGTCCTCACCGCCGTCATGGTCGGCGACTGCCTCAACCTCGCCGGCTACCGCATCCGCCCCTATGAGGTGCAGAAGGGCGAGACCGACCGCGTCCTCGAGGACTGCAAAGCCCTGCTCCGCGAGACGCTGCGGCGCCGCGGGAGCATGATCGCCGCCCTGCTCCGCTGCCGGAGCCGGCTCAACAGGATCGAGGTCAATCGTCTGCGTCCCAAGGCGAAGGTCTCCATCATCGGCGAATTCTGGGCGATGACGACGGAGGGCGACGGCAACCACCGCCTCCAGCGCTTCCTCGAGCAGGAGGGCGCGGAGGTCGAGATCCAGCCCGTCACGGCGTGGGTGCTCTACAGCATCTGGGAGCACCAGCATGACACGCGCAAGCGGATGACGCTGCGCGGCGAGGACGCGGGCATCGTCGGCCTGAAGGACAAGAATCCCACGACGAAGCTCGCCCTGCTCTGGGGCGCCGAGAAGGCCGTGCGCGCGATCTTCGGACTCTACGCGCGCGCGATCGGCCTGGGCGGATATCATCTGCCCGACATGGACCAGGTCGCGTCGATCTCGCACCAGTACTACGACAACCACCTCCGCGGCGGCGAGGGCCATATGGAGGTCGGCAAGCTGATCAACACGGTCACGCAGCGCAAGGCCCATATGGTGATCAGCGTGAAGCCGTTCGGGTGCATGCCGTCGTCGGGCGTGTCCGACGGGATCCAGTCGCTCATCACCGCGCGCTACCCGGAGGCGATCTTCACCGCGATCGAGACCACGGGCGACGGCGAGGTGAACGTGCAGAGCCGCATCCAGATGGACCTCTTCAAAGCGCGGAAGCGCGCGGAGGAGGAGTATCAGCAGGCGCTGGGCCGCTCGGGTCTGGCGGAGTCGGCGCTCGCCGAGAAGCTGCGCCGCTCGAAGGCGCTGCACCATCCCCGGCACGTCGTCGCGGGGACCGCGGCCAACCAGGTCCTCGAGCTCGCCGGGATCGGGGAGTGGAAGGCTTGATCGGCGCGATCCAGTTTTTCCGCTTCAACGTCTGGAGCTTCGCGGTCCCGGCGGCCATCATCGCCGGATACTGGCTCGCCCTGCGCCGCGCCCGGGAGGCCGGGCTGGACACGAAGCGCTTCGAGTCGTCGATGGAATGGGGCACCGGCGGCGGCCTCGTCCTCTCGCACATGGCGGAGATCCTCTTCTACCAGCCGCAGAAGCTGAAGAGCGAGGGACCGCTGGAGCTGCTGTACTTCTGGGACGGACTGAGCTCCTACGGCGGCTTCTTCGGCGGCGTCTTCGTCTTCGCCGCCTATTACGCGATCACGACGCGGCGCAGCTGGTGGCGCGAGGCGGACTGCCTGATCCAGGGCATGGTCCTCGCGTGGATCTTCGGCCGCTTCGGGTGTACGGTGTCGGGCGACCATCCGGGCCCGCGGACGACGGTCCCCTGGGCGTATCCCTATCCCCCTCCCGACGGCCCGCGGCACAACATGGGCCTCTACGAGCTGCTCTTCACGATCGGGGTGCTGCTGCCGCTGAATCTGTGGCTGCACCGGAAGAAGCCGGCCGTCGGGTCCTTCGTGGCGATGAACTGCATGGTCTACGGCGCGGGCCGCTTCGCGCTGGACTTCATGCGGGCGACCGACCGGGCGGACTCCGACCCGCGCTATCTCGGTTTGACGCTGGCCCACTATTGTTCGCTGTCGATCTTCCTGCTGGGCCTCGTCGTCCTGATCCTGTCGCGAAAGGGCGTGCTGGCGGCTAGGGGCGCTTCCCCGTCGCCCGCTTCGCCTTCTTCGTCGTCGACGTCGGCTTAGGCTTCTCCGCGGGGACGGCCTTCTCGACCTCGACGGTGCACTCGGTGGCGAGAGCCGCCAGGGCGCCGACGGCGGCCAGGAGGGGAGCGATGACGACGCCGACCACCCCGACGCTGAGGGGGAACTCCACGATCTTGTTGCCCTTCTGCTTGATGACGATGCGGCGCGCATTGCCCTCGTCGATGACGCGCTGGACGTGGCCGAGCAGATCCTTGCCTTCGACCTTGGCGCGTTCCCAGACCGTTTTCGCGTTGATCATGAGGGGTTCCTCCAATTGGGGTGAGACTCGGCGTTGCGGGTTCCGTTACCCGGTCCCGCGAAGTTCCGCCCGCCTGAAAGCATAACGCGGAAGGCCGGCCGGGTCAGGGCGAAACCCCGGCGGGAGACGCGGCGTGATTCCATATTGCACGCCCCCTTCTCAACCCATAGGTTATACTAAGTCGCTTCGCGCGGTTCGCGAAGACAGAGGGACGGTGGAACAGGGGAGACTCTCCATGGGCCACGTCCTTCGTCCCGCGAGCGAGGAGATGTTCACGATCTCGGACGCGCGCGACGGCATCCCGCGCTGCATCATCCTGCTGGAGGCCGCGGTGCTGAACGTCCTCTACGACCCCGCCAACGACGCCCGGCGCACCAAGGCTCGGGAGCTCGTCCAGTCGCTCTCGACGGGCTGCCGGGAGTGCGGCTTCCGGGAGTCATCGGGCGTGCTGCGCAAGATCGACGCCCTGCTCCGGGTGCCCCCGGACACGACGCCGGCGCTCAAGCGGTCCCTGACCGACAAGATGATCGAGCACCTCGGCCTCCTGAAGGGCGAGGCGCAGGCCAGTATGCGGAACAAATAGGCGGACCCGGACTCCCCCTACACCGGGGGTGCCGAGTGCCTGCCCGCGTTCAGCTGCCAGACCAGGGTTGCGGTCGACGCGACCACGAAGACGATCAGCGCGGCGCAGGTGACGGCCGCCAGGCCCCACGCCAGGGACTTGAATCCCAGCAGCGCCGACAGCAGCGCGGCGGCCAGTAGACTGAAGGCGAAGACCAGCATCGTTTCCTCCTTGCCGAAGACCGCCTATCTACGTCGTCGCAAGGGATGGCGTCGCCGGAAGATCGCGGATTTCGCCCCCTTTCGCCCTCCGGGTGGTTTACTCCTGAAGAGACTTCAAGGAGGGATACCACCATGCTCATGGGAACGAGACACGGAGCACTCTGTCTGCTGGCGGCGCTGGTGCTGCCGGCCTGCGGGTCCTCGAGCCATCCGGCGTTCATCCCGCCGATGGCGGCGGGCCTGGACACCCTGAACGGGCTCAGCGACACGGTCCAGACCCTGGCGATCGGCAGCAGCGGGACGACGCCCGCCTGGAGCAGCGCGGCGGGGACGCATACGCTCAATCTCCCGATTGCGTCCGCCGGCGCGGCCGGCATCCTGAGCCCGGCGGACTGGACGGCGTTCACCGGGAAGGCGGCGGCGACCGGCGAAGCGGGCTATATCCAGAACGGGAACGCGCCGCAGGGGGCGAACTTCAACATCAGCGGCAACGGAAGCATCGGCGGAGCCCTGACGCTGACGGGCAACGCCCAGCTGATCGCGCCGCGCGTGGAGAACGCAGCCGCGCCGCCCGCGGGGGCGGCGGCGGGCAACATCGGGCGTCTCTGGTACGACACGGCGGGCGGCGTCCTCCGGGCGTCGGACGGCGGCCAATGGACGCGGCTGCCGGTGATCCTGGCCTACCAGACCGCCGTGACGGGCGGCAGCCTGACGAGCACGTCGCTGACGGCGACGCCCTGCAGCGTGACGATCACGCTGCCGGCCGCGTCGGACGTGCTGATCGAGTTCGGCGCCTTCGCGCAGTCGAACAACGGCCCCACGTTCGCCAACCTGACGCTGCTGGGACCCCGGGTGGACGCGACGGATCCGGTGACCGCGGAGGAAGCGACCGTGTTTTCCAGCCAGGGCCAGGGCGGCTATCTGGGCGCGTCGATCACCAACCTGGTGAAGAAGACTCTGACGGCGGGCACGCACACGATCACGCTGGTCGCGTCGGCGACGGAGACGTCGGGGAACAGCTCGGTGGACCGTCTATGGGTGAAGGTGACGCGGCCGTAATCCGGGCCCGAGGTCCGCGGAACCCTGGACCGAGGAGGACCAAGATTCCTTTGGTTCAATCCTTCCTATTCTCTATAACTTGGGGGCGGACCGAGAAGTCCGGGCCGGGGAGGGAAAGGGCTGCCGCACCGTTGCCACGCTCTCTCCCTCTCTTTGGATTTGAAGGTTGAGGAGGTTTGAGATGCGGAACATTCCCCGCGTGCATGCAGCGCTGCTGATCGCCGGCGCCGCCCTTCTGGGCGCCTGGGCGGCGGCCTGTTCAAGCCCGGCCGCCGAGGCCAGGCCTGCAGCGCCTGAAAAAGCGCCGCTCGCCGCGCCCGCGCCCCAGGACGGCAAGAAGCCGAACATCCTGGTGATGTGGGGCGACGACGTCGGCGTCACCAACATCAGCGCCTACAGCGACGGCCTGATGGGCTATGAGACGCCGAACATCGACCGCATCGCCAAGGAAGGGCTCCGCTTCCTCCATTATTACGCCGAGCAGTCCTGCACGGCGGGGCGCGCGGCGTTCCTCACGGGGCAGCACGGGATCCGCACAGGCCTGACCAAGGTCGGCTTTCCCGGCGCGCCGATGGGGATGAGCCAGCTGGATCCGTCGATCGGCGGCCTGCTCCGGAGCCTGGGCTACGGCACGGGCCAGTTCGGGAAGAACCACGTGGGCGACCGCAATCCCTCGCTCCCCACCGTCAACGGCTTCGACGAATTCTTCGGTAACCTCTACCACCTCAACGCCGAAGAAGAACCCGAGCTGCCGGACTACCCGAAGGATCCGGAGTACAAGAAGAAGTTCGGCCCCCGGGGCGTGCTCAAGTGCAAGGCCTCGGACAAGGACGATCCCACGGAGGATCCCCGCTTCGGCAAGGTGGGCAAACAGACGATCGAGGACACCGGTCCCCTCACGAAAAAGCGGATGGAGACCATCGACGACGAGACGTCGGCCGCCGCCATCGACTACATGAAGCGCCAGCACGCCGCGGGCAAGCCGTTCTTCTGCTGGTTCAACGCGACGCGGATGCACCTCCGC
Source organism: Planctomycetota bacterium (assembly GCA_035644495.1). Lineage (GTDB taxonomy): Bacteria > Planctomycetota > MHYJ01 > MHYJ01 > JACPRB01 > JACQFK01. The sequence goes on from DASQOM010000071.1 coordinate 5,879, forward strand.
ACCCACGTCCGCGCGGAGCACCGCGGCCGGTTCAAGCTGGGCGACAGCGAGTACATCGACGGCATGATCGAGCACGACGAGACCATCGGCACGCTGCTCAAGGCGCTGGACGACATGGGTATCGCCAACAATACCATCGTCGTCTACAGCTCGGACAACGGCCCGCACATGAATACCTGGCCGGACGGCGCGATGACGCACTTCCGTTCGGAGAAGAACACCAACTGGGAGGGCGCATTCCGCGTGCCCTGCGTCGTCCGCTGGCCGGGCGTCATCAAGCCCGGCACGGTGACGAACGAGCTGATGAGCCACAACGACTGGCTGCCGACCCTCTGCTCGTTCGCCGGAGAGCCGGACATCATCGGGAAATGCCTGAAGGGCTACGAAGCCGACGGCCACACCTATAAGGTGCATCTCGACGGCTACGACCAGTCCAAGTTCCTCCGGACGGTCGAAGGCAGCGCCGGAAAGAACAACGGCGTCAAGAGCGCCCGCGACAAGTTCTTCTACGCGGACGACGACGGCATGCTCGTGGCCTTCCGGCATGGCCCCTGGAAGTACGTCTACGCGGAGCAGCGCTCTCCGGGGACCATGCAGGTCTGGGCCGAGCCCTTCACCAAGCTGCGGCTGCAGAAGACCTACAACCTCTTCATGGATCCCTTCGAGCGGGCCGACATCACCTCCAACACCTACTGGGATTGGAGCATCAACCAGGTCGGCGGCATCTACGGGGCGATGGAGGAGGTCTTCAAGTTCATGGAGACGTTCAAGGAATACCCGCCGCGGTCCTTTCCGCCGAGCTTCGTCCCGTCGACGCTCATGGAGCAGACGCTCGAGGGGCTCAAGGAGGCTCGGAAGCGGGAACAGGAGAAAAAGTAGTCGCCATCGATTTCACCGGGGCCGGGAAGCGCGCTTCCCGGCCCCGACGGCCCTATCGTCCAGCTGTGCCAGGATGAAGCCCTCTACGGCGACGCCATCAGCCATTTCGCCGCCGAGGGCCTCATCAAGGGCGAATCCATCATCCTCGTCGCCACGTCGATCCCCTGGGACAACATTTCGGCGCGTCTGACCCGGAAGGGATTCGACCTGTTCCAGCACCGGCGGCACCGCCAGGGGGTCGATCAGGCGTTTGCCGAGGCGTTCCGAGGGACGGACGACGCCCTGGTCCGCTCGCTGGCGGCTTCGAAACGGAGTCCCGCGACGGGTATGCCGTCGTCGCAAGCCCTGCTCCTCTGGCTCCGTCAGGCGGCCCCGGACAAATTCGGCGACGTGATCGATCGGGCGAAGCTGCTCGAAGGCGCCGCGCGTGCCGGAGACGGCCGGTGAATAAGGCGCCCGCTTCGCAGCTCACGCCCTGTGGAATCCCCGGGATCGGAGATATTCCCTACGGCAGCCATCTGTGCCACTTCTACGCCCAGCGCCGGGACCTCATCGACAGCCTGGTTCCGTTCTTCGAGGCGGGCCTGGAGAACAACGAGCATTGCCTCTGAATCACCGTAGCGCCATTCAGTTCCGCCGAGGCCGCCGCCGAACTGATCCGATTCAAGCCCGCCCTGGGCGGCATGATCCAGGAACGCCGGATCCGGATCCTGGACGCCGGGCAGTGGTACCGGGGGCGGCTTCCCCGGGAAGCGGTCGACCAGTGGCTGAAGGAAGAGGAGCAGGCGCTGGCGGCCGGGTATCGGGGGCTTCGGGTGAGCGGGAACACCAGCTTCGTGACGAGGCCGGAGTGGGACTCTTTCATGGCCTATGAGGAGGCCCTGAACGACGTCATCGGAACGCACCGGATCGTGGTGCTCTGCAGCTACGATCTCCGTCAGTCGAAGACGACTGACCAAACTGAACTGAAAGGGGCTCACCCCACCCTGTACGAAGTATGAATCGACGCGCGTCAACAAGATCGGTCGCGAGCCCACCGGCACTGCGCGATGGACACTGGAAAAGACTGAAAATGGGACATCTCCACCAACGCGTCGGCTCGACTACGTCTACCTCTGCGAAAAGTGCGGCTTTTCTTGGAGAGTAGCTCAGGCAAGACCTGACCAACACAGCTCTTCCTGACGGAGTAGCACTGGTCATCCGCCATTCAAATTGAGCCTTGCATGAAATCCGACAATGTCATAGAGTTCAGTCCTAAGTTAACCCCGCAGTAGTTGTTCTTATGAAGTGCAGTACCGTCCACGGCATCCCCCCCATTCCAGATTCCGCCTCCACCAAAGCTATTCTGCCGTTTGTACCTTCTCATCCAACTCAGTCTTAGGGAGTCTTCAATGTCCGGTCGGATCCAATCCAGAAAGCGAGTGAAGGTGGCGATTCCCGATAAATCACCGACCCGGCCGCCTGGCGCGGCTTATACCAAACCGGCGAGCGAAGCGGTGCCGAGAAAGAAGTCGCCCATGCTTCGGATCGCCATTGGAGGAAGCGTTGCCGTCCTTCTTCTCGTTGTTGTTCTGATCCTTACCTTCAAGAAGTCGGATTCTGCCCCGGTGGCCGCCGACCCTTCACCGAAGGCGACAAAGGGGAAGGAAAAGACCCGCTACGCTTCCGGCCCGGCAAGTGCTCCCGACGCATCGGCCACCCCTAAAGGGGACTTCGAGCAAGCAACACTCGAGAAAGCCATCTTGGAGATGATCGATTGGGGCAATTTAAGCGGCGCCGCCGCGGCAATGCGCGATTGCCCCAAGCCTATCCAGGACCGGGTTCGCCCGAAATTCGCAGCCGCCGCAGAACCCAAGTACGACGCTATGCTTCGTGACGCGCGGAGCCTGGCAGAGCGGGGTAAGCTCGCCGAGGGTCGCGCTCATCTCGCCCAGATCGCCCAGTGGAACCTGCCGACCTTGGCGGAGCGTGCCCGGAAAGACGAAGCAGCGCTCGAAAGTGGAGCGACCGCGCAGAGTGATTCCAGGCCCAAGGATGTGATGCCAGCCCCCAAAGGGGAGCCCGCATCCACTCTCGAAAAGAGGGCACCCGAACCGGCGGTCCAGAAGAAGGAACCGGTTCCCTCCCCCATTGTGAACGGTGAAACGAAGGTCGGGGGCGTCGGGGTCACGGTGTCTGCGCGTCCTGCGCGCAGGGGACCTTATCAGCCCGGAGGGATGGCCGACGACGAGAAGCAGAAGAAACAAACCGAGCTCGCTGCTGCTGCTAGGAAGGAGCAGAAGGGTGCCAAGAAGGCAGCGGCCGCCAAGCGGGCCGAATGGCTCTCCAAGCTCGAAAAGGACAAAGGCATCTACGACGTCACCACCTTGGTCGACAAAGGAGACTCCTCTAAACGCGTCGATGTCGTCATCGTCTCCGCGGGTTTCCCAAAGTCGGATGAGAAACGGGTCAACCAAATGGCCGATCAGCTCAAGACGGCCCTGCTCAAAGTCGACCCCTTCCAGAATTATCCCGACTACATCAACTTCCACCGGATCAATGTCGACGATGCGTCGGTCCAGACAGCAAAGATCAAATTGACCCTTCAGGGCAATATCCTCACCTGCGACCATCGTCTGGCGATGGAATATGCCTCGGAGGCGCCCAGCGTGGATCTTGTGGTCGTCCTGTGCAACGTGAAAAACGTACGATCTACGGCCTACCCGCCGGTGATCACGATCGATTCCGACCTCAATCTGGGCCGCACCTTCCTCCACGAGATGGGCCATGCGTTCGCCTGGCTGAACGACGAATACGTCGACGCGGGACTGGCGCCGGGAAGACCGTTCAAGGAGGATCCGGAGAACGACTTTTATACGAACGTCACGGCGACGAGCAACCCGAAGCTCGCCAAGTGGCACTACTGGACCCAGGATGTCTGGCCCGCCGCCCACGAGATGAACCGTCTTCCGGCCGGCCACAAGGTCGGGTGCTACGAAGGCGCGGCCTATCAGTCTAAAGGCGTCTACCGGCCTGAAGAGAAGTGCCTGATGCAGACCGGCGACAAGTACTGCGTCGTCTGTTTCGAGCAGGTGGAGAAGATGTTCTACCGGCTGATCGCGCCGATCGACGACGCGCGGCCCAGAAGACCGTTGGTCGGCGCGTGGCAGGACGACGCCGTCGTCCTCGAAGCCGACGCGATCCGGACGATGGCGACGGGCGGCGAGCGCATCGGAAAGTTCGACGGCTACTGGTACGTCGACTCCAAACCGAAGAACGCCACGTCGTCCAAGGAACTGACGACCGTGATGAGCCTCAGGGCGTCCGAGCTGGGCCCTGGGGTCCACGAGGCGGGACTGCGCGTGGACTTTTCCAATCACCGCATCCGCCGCGACGACGGATGGCTCTCCAGTTCCGCGGGATGGAAGATCGACGTGACGAAGTACAGGAAGCCCAAGTGGGAGGGCCCGGACAAAGTCCAGGCCAACGTGGGAGAGGCCGTCTCGTTCGATATCAGGATCGAGGTGCCCGATCCCGCGACGTTCAAACTCGAGGTTAAGGATTTTCCCGAGCGCGCGATATACGAAAATGGCAAGTTCTCGTGGACGCCGGCCAAAGCCCAGCAAGGAGCATGGCGGCCTCGTTTTGTGCTGACCGACGGGCTCCGGACCGTGGAGCGCACGGTCGAGATCGCGGTGCTCGACACCGGAGAAAAGAACTTCGAGCCCGTCTTCTCGCCGATGGAGGCGATCGTCGTCGGTCAGCGAGAAACGCTCGATCAGGCGCTCGAAGTGGTCGACGTCGACGGAGACAACCTGGTGTTCACGTCGACGAACCTCCCCGAAGGGGCCCAGCTCGACGTCTACGATGGCATCATCCGCTGGAAGCCGGGTTTGCACAGCCTGGGCCGCTATCCCAATATCCAGATTGACGTGTTCGACGGCCGACGCCATGTGAAGGGAAGCATCGAGATAGACGTGGAAGACCACATCCGCTCGGAACGACCGAAAGCGGATCCGGCAAACGACCTCCGCCATGCGTCGGCGGACGTCCGGGCCCGCGCGCTCGACGAGCTTGGGTCACGCGCCAAGACCTACCAATTCATGGAAGCGTCGCGCCTACTTCGGGACAAGAGCAAAGTCGTCAACGAGCGGGCGCTCGGGATCCTAAGGGAAAAGCTGAACGGTGCCGATGCTCCGTTCATCGCGATGATGATCCGCGATATCGAACCCTACGCTTGGCACTTTACGGATCAACCGCAAATCCTGGCCTGGCTCGGTCAGCTCGCGTCGAAGGGAGAAGCGAATACTCCCGAGGTGAAGGCGTTCAAGAACGCTCTAAAAGGCATCGAAAAGTACAACAAGGACCGTGGGTTCCAGAGTCCATAGCAGGTTGTTGAAAAGGTGAGTTGTCATGAACAAGATTCCCTGGTACCGCAACATTTGCTGGCCGATCGCAAGTTTCATCATCCCCGCACACTTCGCCGCCGCCATCGGAACGTACTTCTACGCCACGATGCATGGGTTCACGGTGTCGGCGATCGTGATCGCCGTCGTGTTCCTCTTTCTCACCACGTTCGGCATCAGCGGCGGCTATCACCGCCTCTTCGCGCACGGGACGTATGAGGCCCATCCGATCCTCAAGGTCTTCTACCTGCTCTTTGGCGCGGCCTCGTTTGAGTCCTCGGCGCTCAAGTGGGCATCGGGCCACCGCCGCCACCACGCATACATCGACAAGGACCAGGATCCTTACAACATCAAGCGCGGCTTCTGGTGGGCCCACATCGGCTGGATCCTGACCAAGGACCCCGCCTCGCAGGGCATCTCCAAGGTCGGCGACCTCGAGCGAGACAAATGGATCATGTTCCAGCACAAGTACTATGTCCCGATCGCGTTCGCGGTGGGTCTCGGCCTTCCGGCGGCGATCGGCGCGCTCTGCGGCGATGCCTGGGGCGGCTTCATCATCGGCGGCTTCCTCCGGATCGTTTTCTTCTACCACGCGACGTTCAGCATCAACTCCGTGGCCCACATGATCGGCAGCCAGCCTTACTCGGACGACGATTCGGCGCGCGACAGCTGGTTCACCGCGTTCCTGACGATGGGCGAAGGCTTCCACAACTTTCACCACACGTTCTCGGCAGACTACCGCAACGGCGTGAATCCCTGGGAATACGATCCCACGAAGTGGATTCTCAGCGGCTTCACGGTCGTGGGCCTGGCGAAGAACCTGATCCGGGTGCCCGAGCCGGTGATCCTAAAGGCGAAGTTGCGCATGCAGGCCAAGCGGGCCGAGGTGCAGCTGAAGGCGCACCCGCACACGGCAGAGGAACTAAGGATCGCGGGTGAGACGCTGGAACAAATGCTCGACACGTGGAACGCGCTTAAGACCGAGTGGGCCGAGGAGCGCGCGCGACTGGCGGATCGCTCCGAGGAATTGATCGTGAAGTTGCGCCATGACCTGGCGGAGACCAAGCGCAAGTACCTCAAGGCCTATTCGGCCTGGGTCCAGACCTTGCGCAACCCCCACCTGATCACGGCAACTGGCACCTAGTGAACTTTGGGAATCCCCAGCAGGGCCGCAACCTCTCCCACCGTGAGAGCTCGTCGGCACCTCTGTCTAGTCCGATCGGGCATGGGCTGCTTCACCCTCGGGTACGGCTTCGCTTCTCGCGGGGCCAGCGCGTCGATATAATCAGTCTCGAAGTTCGGGCCCCCGTAGCTCAGTTGGATAGAGCGAGTGTTTCCTAAACACTAGGTCGGCTGTTCGAGCCAGCCCGGGGGTACCAACTTTTCTCGAGACGCTTGGAGTGCATCTTCCTAAACCGCAGGTCGGCAGTTCGAACCTGCCCCGGGATACCACCCCCGAGCTACGGCCCCCAGGACCTCCGACAGCTCCACCCGGCGGCCCTGCTCCGCCAGCGACTTCGCGCCGGCATACAGGATCGCCGTCACCTCCAGGATCTCGCGGTGCGGCACCGGCTCCCGGCGCGTCCGCAGCAGCTCCCGGAACGTCGCCGCCATCCGGAACATCTCGTAGTGGTGCCCGTGCCAGAAGTCGTCCTCGATCGCCGGCATGAACTCGAAGCGCTTCTTCGCGAAATACACCGAGGTCGGACAGTACTGCCCCAGCAGGTCCGGCCGGCCGTACCAGACCTCTGCCGGCCCGCGGTCCTTGTACCGGATCATCGCGTGCGCCGACCCCTCCCGCGCCGTCAGGCTCACCGACTCCGCCCCCGGTCCTCGCAGGCCCCCGCCGGGCTCGCCAGCACGAACTCGATCGCGCCGAAATCGCCCGAGTCCCGCATCCGCAGCGCCTGCTCCATCCCGAACTCGTGGCGGAAGAGGCTCGACGACATCAGCGGCGCCCCGTTCGCCTTCGCGCACTCCAGGATCTTCCGCGTCCCCTCCACCGTCCGGCCGATCGGCTTGTCGCAGAACGTCGGCAGCCCCTTCTTCAGCGCCGGAGCCACCAGGTCGAAGTGGTCCTCCCCCTTCCCCGAAGCGTCTCCCAGCCAGACCGCATCGACGGACTCCGCCAGTTCCTCCGCCGACGCGGCGATCTTGACGCCCGGGAAGGCCTCGACGAAGCGGTCCAGTCCGTCCGCCGGCCGGGCATACCCGTGCGTGATCCGCGTGTCCGGGAACGGCAGCGGGTCGAACGAGTAGCGCGGGTTCCGGAGGTACTTCTCGAACATCCGCGCCGACCCCGGATCCAGCGTCTTGCGCACCACCTCGAGATCGATCTCCGGATGGAAGTACTGCGCGAAATGCCAGGTGTGGCCGTTCGTCTTCTGCGGCTTCCCGTCGATCGCCGCGGAGAGGACGCCGATCCGATGAACCTTCCGGGGTTCCTGCGCCTCCAGGCCGCCCGCGGCGGCGACGGCCAGCGTCCCGGCCGTGGCGAGCAGACGTCGACGCGTCAGACCCGGTTCCCTGCTCCTCTTATCGGAAGAGCTTTCCCTTCCCCGTGACCTCGACGACTTCGATCTTCTGGAAGGCCGTCACGGTCCTGTAGGTGCCGATCCCCAGGCGCTTCTCGTCCCGCAGCGCGTAGCTCGCGTTCATCGAGAAGTCCGAGTACACCTTCCACTGGCTGATCAGCTTGCCGTCGAGATAGGCCTTCACCCCGTCCTTCCGGACTTCGACGAGCGACGTCTGCGTCACGTCCGCCACGCCGGTGGTCGGGCCCCGCACGAACGTCGGATTCACCGGCTGCGGCGCCCACTTCCCCTGCACCATGCCGAACCCGAACACCCCGTTCTTGCCGCCGCTCAGCCACAGGAACTGCTTGCCGCCGCCCGCCAGGATCTGGAAGACGTCCAGGATCTCCCCGCCGCGGCGCGTGAACACGATGCGGAAGTCGTACTCCTCCGGCGGCTGATACGGGAACTCGATCCGCGGGGCGTCGCTCGCGTCCGAGACCACCGCCGTGCCGTCCAGCTTCCAGTCCCCCGCGATCGCGTCCTTCTTGAGATCGATCAGTCGCAGCAGGTTGATCGCGCCGCCCGGCGCCAGGCCGATCGCCGTCTGGATCTGGTCCAGCCGCTTCTCGATCCGCGCCCGCGCCAGGCCCACCGCGTCGTTCACCGCCACCTCATACAGCGTCCGGGCGTGCCCGAGCAGCTGGCTCTTCCTATAGGCCGCTTTCTCCTTCTCCCCCAGGTCGTACCAGCCGTCCGCCACCGCCGCCAGGTCGGCGGGATTCGACGCCAGGCCCAGCTCCTTCTCGGCCAGCGCCTTCATCCCGGCATCCGAGCCCTTGACCACGAAGCGCAGCCCCAGGTCCCAGTTCCCTTTCACGAAGCACAGGAACTGCCCCATCTCGGAGTTGGCGCCCGCATCCTCCGGCGTCTTCGCCAGCGTCTGCAGCACGTTCTTCATCGACTGGAACCGCGACTTGGCCTCCGTCACGTCCTTCGCCCGCGCGGTCGCCCGCGCCGCGAGCCGGACGTCGTTCGATTTGCGCGCGAACTGGAGGGCCGACGCCGCCGCCTTGTCCGCCGCGTCGTACTGGTCCGCCGCCAGCAGCTCGTCGATCAGTTTGTCCAGCGCCATCGCGAGCAGGGCCGCCTCCTCCGCGCTCTTCACCGCCTTGCCGGCCGCGGCCAGGCCCGCCGTCCGGGCCGGCAGCGGGTCGATGTCGAACACGCGCGCGGTTTCGTCGATCGCCGCCGTCAGCGTCCGAACGTCGCAGACCTGTGCCGCCAGGTCCTGGGCCTCACGGCAGCACACCCACACCGAGACCGGGTCGTCCTTCGACTTCCGCGCCTGGTCGAGCAGCGTGCGGGCCAGCGCCAGCCGGTCGGCGGGCGCCTTCTTCGCATACTGCTCCTTATAGAGATCCTTGAGCAGCTTCTCGGCTTCCTTCTGCCGGGCGGCGTCCGGGACGGAGGCGCGCTTGCTGACGTCGACCGCCGCGGGAGCCGGCGCGGGCGCCGCGGGCTTGACCGGATCCACGGGCGCCGGATCCTCCGGCTTCACCGGCGCGTCGCCGGGCTTTCCGGAGATGGCGGTCTTCCCGTCGTGGATGAGTTTGCTCAGCTGATTGACGGCGCGGAGGCGGTCGGCGGCGAGCTTCTGCTTCTCGGGCGACCCGATCTCCTGGACGACGAAGTACTTGATGCGGGCCTCTTCCAGCTTGAAGCCGGCGTCCACGAAGCCCACGACGGAGCTCGTCTCCCGCGCGCTCTCGTAGGCGGCCTTGGCTTCCTCGAGAATCTGATCGGCCCGTTCGAGAATCCTGTCGTCCTGCGCGGCCTGGGGCCCTGCGAGGAGGACCAGAAAGGAAAAGAGGCAGCGGGTCATACCGCTATATTGTTGTTGAATCGGCTTCATTTCAAGGATGGCGTGGCCGGGTCGAACCTTTCCGCCGCCGCCCCGTTCTTATCCCCCGTGAGGACGGCCCTCGCGCTCCTGATCCTCCTGCCTGCCCCGGCCCCTCGGGAGGAGGCCCCCTCGATACGCTCCCTCAAGTTCCTCGCCCGGCACCAGCGCGCGGACGGCTCCTGGGGCGCTCCGCCGCCGGACTGCCGCTGCCGCTTTCGCGACGTGGTCCGGACGCCCGTCGACCTGACCCCGTTGGATGAGGCCCGCGGGCTTTTCCAGGCGGTCCAGGAAGACCTGAGCGACGACGACCCCGGGATCCGCGAGCGGGCCCGGAAGCAACTGATCTCCCTCGGCGCCTCCGTCATCCCGCTGCTCCAGGAGGCTGCGGGAGCTGCGGAGCCGGAGCTGCGCTGGCGCTGTCGGGATATCCTCGCGACCCTCTGGCGGACCGATGCGGTGTCCCGCGACCTGTTCGAGCAGGGCCGGGAGAAGGAGCCGGACCTCGACCTCGCCCTCAACACCACCGGCCTGATCCTGATCTGCTTCATGAACTGCGGATACTCCCAGCTCAGCAGGGACGAGTACGGCGATGCGCCCGTCGACAACACCAGGGCGTTCAAGTTCGGCGAGGTCGTCAAGAAAGGGCTGAAGTGGCTGCTTCAGCAGCAGCGCGACGACGGCTCGTTCACGGCCGGGAGCTCCCAGTCCAACGCCCTCGCCACGTTGGCGCTCTCCGAGGCCTACGGCATGACCGCCGCCTCCTCCCTCAAGGAACCCGCCGGGCAGGCGGTCGCGTTCCTGAAAGCCTCGAAGCCTGCGGACGCGGCCACGGCCGTCTGGCGCGGACTGGCCCTGCGAAGCGCGGCTCTCGGCGACCTGATCCCCGAGAAGGAGCTTCGCCCGCGGGTCGAGCAGGTCGCGGACGCGTCCCTGCCCCTCAGCCCCGGCGCGCGACTGCTCTTCTCGAGCCTCGCCCGACGGAAGGCTCCGGAGCTGGTCGAGCGTTTCCTCGACTCCGATGCGGATCTCCTGTCGCCCGAGGAAAAGCT
>DASQOM010000072.1:0-23281 GCA_035644495.1 Planctomycetota bacterium
CTCCGCCGCCCCCGCCGCTCGGGGCTCCGCCGCCCGCCCCGGCGGGCGGACCGGTGATCACCTGGGCCGACATCGAACTGGTGGGAATGCCGCCTTTGGCCTGGCTGGCGCTCGACCACGACAACTGCGCCATCGCGCCGCCCGTGTTCTCAAAGTACTCGAAGACGATGCTGGCCGGCGTCCCCGCGGTCAGGTTGATCATCCCGCTCCATTCCGTCGGTCCCTGGTTGACCCAGTGATCGTGGAGCAGCACGCCGTTCACCCAGAGGCGGGCGCCGTCGTCCGTGTTCGTGTAGAAGGTATAGGCCTGGGAGAAGGCCGGGGTGACCTGGCCCGTCCAGCGTACGGAGAAGCCGTCGACGGGGACCGAGGTGTCCGGGCTGCCGGTTCCCCAGTCGAAATTCACCGTCGGGTCGATCCGCGACATCACCCAGTTCGTCAGCGTCGTGCCGCTGTAATAGTCGCCCCTCAGGCCTTTCGACGCGACGGAATTGTCCACCGTCACGGAGACCTGCGAACTGCCGCTCAGTCCCCCCGTGTCATACACGGTCAGCCTCAGGGTATGGGTTCCGTTCGACAGCGCCGTGGTGTTCCACTGCGTGTGCGCGCTCCCGTAGTGGAAGTGGCCGACCGCCGCGACGTAGGGATCGGTGTACTTGAGCACGCCGTCGACGTAGAACTCGGCCTTCGAAAGCGTTCCGTTCCCCTGCGGGTCCGTGCCCTGGCCGAAGAAGTCGGCGTTCGTCCCCGACACGGTGCTGCCGTTCGTCGGCCCCGTGATCGTCGCCGTCGGCGCGCCGTTCACCGTGTTCGTGTTCACCACCGTGACCGAGATGTTCTGGCTGGTCAGCCCCGACGAGGAAACCTGGATCGTTCCCAGGTGGTTGATCATGTCCGGGTTGCTGGCGCCGTTGATCGTCACGGTCTGGTTGGTCCCGAAGTTGGTCGGCGTGAACGTCAGGCTCGTCGATCCCGCCGCGACGCTGACGTCCGTATCGGCCGAGGTCCGCATCACCGTGACGGTGACATTCGAGGCCGGCGCCTGGGAGAGGTGGACCTGGAAGGTGCCGCTGCCCCCTTCGTTGAACGAGATGCTGCCGGTGGAGACGACGAGGCTCTGGCCCGAATTGTACTGCAGGCGGTAGATGGTCCCGCCGTGGTCGCTGTAGTAGAGGGCGCCGTCCGGGCCAACATTGATGTCGGTCAGGCTGCTGTTGCCCGTCACGAAATCGGCGCTGCTCGTGAAGCCGTTGTTCGAACCGTTCATCACGTTGCGCACGACCTTGCCCGAGTTGTAGTCCACGAAGAAGAAGTTGCCCATGTAGGTGCCGGCGGGAAACATCGCGCCGTTATAGAAGGCCCCGCGGGTCAGGCAGCCGCCGAAGGTGCCACCGTTGGTGGGATACGCCAGGACCGGCTTCAGCTTCGAGTTGTCGGTCGTGTTATTCTCGGTCGACCAGCCCTGGGTGCTCCCGGCCGTCACCAGGAAGACCTGCTCCCAGTTGTCGCCCACCTCGGTGAGCCAGAGGTCGCTGGTTCCCGGACGACACCGCAGGCCGAACGGGTTCCGAAAGCCCTTGGCGAAGACCCACTTCATGACCGGGTCCGTGTGGACCGGATCGCTGAACCAGGGGTTCGACGAGGGAGCCGTGTTGTTGATCCGGTCGATGCGGATGATCTTCGACGCCAGCGAGGTCCATTCGTCCGTGTTGCCGTCGTTCCCATGGGGTCCCGACAGACCCAGATTGCCGGTTCCCATATACAGGAAGCCGTCGGCTCCGATCGCCATGCCGCCGCCGTTGTGGTTCTCGTTGCCGCAGGGGGTGTCCGGGCCGATCTGCATCTGGCCCGAGGAAGTCACCGTCGCCCCGTTGCTGATCGTGTAGCGGTAGATCTTGTGCTTGTTGCCGCCGCTGTTCACGCAGGCGAAGACGTAGATGAATGTGTTGCTCGAGTAGCTCGGATCGACGATGACGTTGTCCAGCCCGCATTCGTTGTTCGTCAGGACCGCCAGCGTGAAGACCGATGCGCTCTGAAGATTCCCGTTCTTGATCACCCGGAGATCGCCGCTCTTCTGGCTGACGAAGAGCAGGTCGTCGGTGCCGTCCTTGGCCCAGGCCATGGCCGTGATCTCGCTCATGCCCCCTTTGTAGGTGGATTGGCTGGTATTGGCGGGAACCGTCTGCGCCCAGGCGGCGAACGGGCTCAGGAGGCCGGCGACGAGGATCGGGATGAAGGTCGAAAAGCGTGCCGTCATGGTGTCCCCCCGAGTTCCAGCTCGCCCCTGAAACAGTATACCGCCAGCGGGGATCCGTGGTTTAGCCGCTCCCGGAAACATCTTGGAGCGCGTTCGGCCCGCCCTCGCGCGTGCGGGGATACTTCCTGTTGATGTCCTTAGTAAACGATTTCCCCTCCGAAATCTCTCCCGATTCCGTTTTCCCGATCGCGAATTCCAATTCCGCAGGTTTTTGTTGCGGAAACCGTCCCGGAGTTTAGGATGAACGAGTCCCACAATCACTGAAGGAGAATCCCATGAAAACGATCCTCGTCCCGATCCTCATGCTCCTGGCCGCCCCCGCGCAGGACACCTTCGCGCCCGATGCGGAAGGGTTCATCCGCAACTGGCTCGTGCTGGCCCCCCTCGCCATCGAGGAAGGTTCGGCCTCCACGGAACTGGACCGCGAAATCGTCAAGGGCGAGGGGTCGATGAAGCCCAAGGCCGGCGAGAAGGTCAAAGTCGACGGCAAGGAGGTCGCCTGGAAGGCCCACAAGACCGCCGACTTCTTCATCGACTTCCGCGAGTCCTTCGGCGCCGAGCGCGGGGAGGATGCCGCCGGGTACGCCGTCGCCTATGTCTGGGCCGAGGAGGAGATGAAGGTCAAGCTGGCGGTCGGCTCCAACGACCAGTGCAAGGCCTTCGTCAACGGCAAGCAGGTCGTCAAGTTCTCCGACACCCGCACGCTGGAGAAGGACAGCGACTCCGGCGAGACGACGCTCCTCAAAGGGCAGAACGTCGTGGTCTTCAAGGTGCTCAACGAGAAGAACAACTGGCAGGGCTGCGCGCGCTTCATGAAGGACGGCGCCGGGGTCAAGAACATCAAGATTTCGCTCGCGCCGCAGTGAACCCCCGGTAGAATCGGCGCCTCATGCTGGGGCTCCTCGCGGTCGCGTTCTCGCTCGTCGCCCAGGATCTGCCGTCGCCTCCGGACGGCCTCCAGGTGCGCGAGGTGGTCAAGCTCGGTCCGGCCGACGATTCGCAGCCGGTCCGCGTCCAGCCCCACCCGAAATCCGGGCTCCTCTACGTGCTCTATTTGAACGGCGACCTGTGGCAGGTCGACCCCGACAAGGGCGCGAAGAAGAAAGTCCTGGCGAGAAAGGACTACTTCCGGGCCGACGCCGCCGCCTTCGTCCAGGCTCTCGGCCTGCATATCGACGCGTCCGGCCTGGTCTATATCGTCGTGAACGAGCGGCACGACGACGAAACCCCTCGGCGCTCGCATGTCTGCGTCTACCGGATCACCGACAGCGACGGCGACCAGGTTCCGGACAAAGCCGAGGCCTGGCTGCAGTTCGACCATCCCTGGGGCATCGGCCCATACAATCACGGGGCGAACCATCTGGCGATCGGGCCGGACGGCCAGCTCTATCTGAGCGTCGGCTCGCGGACGGATCATGGCGAGGCCGGCAAGGATTCCGAAAAGCTGAGGCTCGACACCCACGGCGAAACCCCGCTCACGGCCTGCCTGCTGCGCATCGACCCCAAGGCGAGCCCGCCGAAGACCGAATTGTTCGCGCAGGGTCTGCGCAATTCCTTCGGCTTCGACTGGGACGAGCAGGAGCGATTGATCGCGTCGGAGAACGGGCCGGACGCCGATCATCCCGAGGAACTCAACTGGGTGAGGCAGGGAAAGCACTATGGCTTTCCCTACCGCTTCGGCAACCAGGCGCTCCCGATGTATCCGGACGCCGCCGTCGCTCCGGAGGGGCTGGTGTTCGAGCGGCCGATCGCCAACCTGGGCCCGTCCGCGCGGCCGAAGGCCGAGACGGAGTTCACCTTCGATCCGCACTGTTCCCCCTCCGGAGTGATCTATTACCGCAAGGGAACGCTGCCGGAGAAGTACGAGCACAGCTTCTTCATCGCGCGCTTCGGGAACTATCTCGGGAAGGAGCCCGTCGGCTTCGATCTGCTGAACGTCCGCCTGTCGGAGAAGAACGGGGCCCTCGAGGGGGAGTTCCGGACCGTTCTCGAAAAGCTGAGGCGCCCGATCGACCTCTGCCAGTGGAAGGGGAAGATCTATATCCTCGAATACATCACCTACGATGCCCAGCGGCCGAGTCGCCTGCTGGAGCTTTCGGGGCAATGACTATTTTCGCCTGGCGCCGTCGAGGACCTTCGCCTTCACCTCGGCGATCTTGCGCACCGACAATACTCCCCGCAGCAGGTAGCCGGAGTTCTTGAGGTTGTCCTCGGTGGGCTCGCTCGACGCCGACGCGCCGCCGTGGTCGCCGGTCGGGTGGACGCCGTCGTCGCTGATCAGCGTGCCCAGCCAGTCCGCGGGGCGGCGCTTCACGATCTCGCCGTAGTAGTCGATGAAGGGGATCTTCTTCTCCTTGACGACCTCCATCAGCACCGCATTGAAAGCCTTGACCGCGTCGTCCTTGCCCTTGATCGGCGGAAGGGTCGAGACGATCGGGATCGTCCCGTTGGCCGTGAGGAGGTCGACGATCTTGGTCAGGTCGCCCTTATACTGCGCGGGGCTGCGGCCGCCGTTGACGTCGTTGGTGCCGAGCATGACGACGCCGATCTGCGGGTTGAACTTCTTCACGACCTCGGCCATCGGAGGGATGCCGCCTTTGCCGCCTTCCAGGAACTCGTAGCTGCGGATGCCGCTGACGGCGGTGTCGGAGCGGTTGCCCGGGCGGTCGACGCGGGCGAGGAACCAGCCGTCGCTGTCGTTGTTGTCGTTGCAGTGCATCCACTTGAGGGCGGCCTCCTCCTGGGGCGTCTTCCCCTTCCCGCTGCGCGCCCAGCCGCCGTACTGATTGGCGTAGGTGATGGAATCGCCGAGATGGATGACGACGCCCTCCTTGCCGGTGAACCTGGCCGCGACCTTCTTCATGGCCTCGGCATAGTCGGCCTGGGCCGCCTGGAAGAGCAGGGCTGCAACAAGCATATTCATATATTGTTCGTGCGTTCCCCCTCCGCGATTCTAACCGGTCCCCCAAACATGACGGTCTTGTTTGTGGTTCAAGATTGACCCCGCCTGACGGTTGCGCTAGCATTTCGGGACTCCCGGAGGATCTCCCATGAAGGCTCTGTTTCTCGGCCTCGCCTTGCTGCTGACCTGCGCGGACGAGCCGGGCGCGACCCCGGCGCCCAAGGCGAAAGGGTGGATCACGCGGCACGAGGGCTTCGTCGAAGAGGCGAAAAAGGGCGGCTTCGAGGTGCTCTTCCAGGGCGACTCCATCACCGACGGCTGGCGCAACGGGCCGGCGAAGAAGATCTGGGACGACCTGTTCGCGCCGCTGAAAGCCGTCAACTTCGGCATCTCCGGCGACCGCACCCAGCACGTGCTCTGGCGCCTTCAGAACGGCGAGTTCGAGGGCGTCACCCTGCCGAAGGTCGTTGTCCTCATGATCGGCACCAACAACATCGGCCAGAAGGACAACCCCGAGAGCCCGGCCAGCGCCATCGCCGGAGTCGAGGCCATACTCAAGCTGATCCATCAGAAATCGGAGCGCACCAATGTGCTCCTCCTGACCGTCTTCCCCCGCGGGCAGAAGCCCGACGACCCCCTGCGCGCCAAGGTGAAGGAGATCAACGCAGGGATCTCGAAGCTGGGCGACGACCGCAAGACCGTGAAGGTTCTCGATATCGGGGATAAGTTCCTGGAGCCCGACGGCACGATCGCGAAGGAGGTCATGCCCGACTTCCTGCACCTGACGGCCCACGGGTACCAGATCTGGGCGGACGCGATCAAGGAGCCCCTGGCCGAACTGTTGAAGTGACGGTCGGAGCGCCGGGCAGCAAATGGACTTCATGAAGAATACGGTCCGGGCCACCCTGGTCATCCTCTGCCTCGCAGCCCTCGGTCTCCTGGGCGGCAGCGTCGTTCTGCAGATCCGCAGGCAGCGGAGCGCAGCAGAAGCCAAGCCCCCCGAACGCCCGGCCACCCGCGCACCGAGCGATGACGGCGCGCTCCTGCTCCCGACTCCGGATCGGGATCGCCTCTCCATCCCCGTCCTCAACCTGAGCGTCTCTTCGTTCCTCCCGTACCCTGCGTCGACGTCGATATCGGTTCCGCTCACGGCGGCGCGCGTCTCCACGGAGCAGTCCGGGATTCAGTCGACAAGACCGCCGGTATCGCGGGTGACTCCGACCAACGAAGTCGTTTTCATGCTGGCGCCCGACGCCGACGTGGCTGCCGTCGCCCGCGACCTCAAGCTCGTCGCGAAGCACAAGCTCGAACTCGACCTCAACATCTGGGTCTTGAGCGCGCCGACGGTGGACGCCGCCGAGGACGCCCGGAGAAAAGCCGCCTCGGATCCGCGGGTTTCCTCCGCGTTCAACAACAGCCGGATTCAACTCTCCCGGTTCTTCGTGCCCAACGATCCCCTGTTCCCGGCCGGCGCCCAGCCCGGCTCGGCGACCGTATTCCCCGGTCAGTGGCACCTGGTGAACGCCAATCTTCCGGCGGCGTGGGCCCGCGAGGCAACCGGGCTCGGCGTCCTGCTGGGAGTGGTGGACGACGGTTGTGAGTTCACCCATCCCGACCTTGCGGAAAACTTCAACGCCGCCAACAGCCGGAACTTCAGCGCCGTCCCGCCGGACAACAATTACGGACCCGACGTCGCGAAGGACGGCACTAACGGCGAGGATCGACACGGCACCTCCGTCAGCGGCGTCGCCGCAGCGGTGGGCGGCAACGGCATTGGAGGGACCGGCGCGGCTCCGAAAGCAAGCCTCGCCATCAACCGGATCGCCTTCGACAACACGTTCACGACGGCGGGACTTATCAACGCCGTCCTTCACAACGCCAGCGGCGGCAACACGTCCATCAAGGTCAAGAATCACAGCTACGGATTCAACGCCCCCTACATCGACGATTCCGGCGAGACCGGCGCCCTGGCGACCTCCAGCGCGGTCAATACGATCCACGTCTACGCCGCAGGTAACGCCAGGGGCACCACGGTGGAGGATTCCAACAAGACCATGCCGCAGAACAGCCCCGATCAGATCGCGGTGGCGGCACTCGGCAGCGACGACAAATTCGCCACTTACAGCTCGTTCGGCGCCAACGTTTTCGTCACCGCGCCCTCGAGCTCCAGTGGAGCCGGCCTGTTTTCCGTGACGACGACGGACCGCCTGGGCTCCTCCGGCTACAATCCGATTGTCCAGTACGCCGAACCCGGCGCCAATCCGCCGCTCGCCCAGGTCAACGACACCTTCCCCGACCGGAACTACACCAGCCGCTTTGGAGGAACTTCGGCCGCCGCTCCCCTGGTCACCGGGATCATGGCGATCGTCAAGCAGGCCAATCCGGCCCTCAATTGCCGGCTGGCCCAGCACTGCCTCGTCCGCTCCAGCGACCAGGTCGACATCAACGACGGCAGCGCCACCGGCGGAGGAGACGGGGCCATGGCGGGCTCCGCGTGGAAGACGAACGCCGCCGGCTTCAAGTTCAACCAGAACTACGGGTTCGGCCGCATCAACGCCGACAGGCTCGTCCTAGAGGCCGTCAAATACAGCGGGGTCACCCCCCTCGCGACCGAAACCGTGCCGGGCAACGTCGGAACTCCGATCCCGGATAACAGCGCCGCCGGCCTCGACCAGACCTTCACCGTGGCGGCCAGTACGCCCCTCGAGGACGTGCAGATGACGCTCAATATCAACCATCCCTCCCGGGGCAATCTCGAGGCGACCCTGATATCGCCGTCCGGCACCTCCTGCCGCCTGATGTTCCGGTCGGGGGACACGGGGGATTTCCCGGATTCGGCCTGGTCCTTCCCGGCCTGGACGTTCCTCAGCAACGCCTTCTGGGGCGAAAACCCGGCGGGAACCTGGCACATCCGCGTGGCGGACGTCACGGCAGGCTCTACGGGAACCTGGAATTCCTTCAGCTTCCTCGCCCGGATGGGAACTCCCATCCCGGACACGACCCCCCCGACTGTTCTGTCCATCACCCGGGACCAACCCGCCACCACGATCGCCAACCCCCTCACGTTCACCGTCACCTTCAGCGAGTACACCTCGGGGGTCGACGCCTCGGACTTCGTGCTCGTCCCCTCGGGCGGGGTCACCGGAGCGTCCATCACCTCCGTCACGGGCGGCATCAAAACGTATACGGTGACGATCAACCGCGGCAGCGGCGGCGGCATGATCGGGCTCAACCTTGTCGACAACGACAGCATTCTCGACGGCGCCGGCAACCCGCTCGGAGGCGTGGGCGCGGGGAACGGAAGTCTCGTCGGCGAGGTGTACTCCATCACGGACGGCGCGCCGCCCATCGCCGGAACGGTGTCGGATGGGTTCAGCGGACCCGATATCGACACGCAGACGTCCCAGACAACCCTGTCGGCCCACTGGACGGGCTTCTCCGATCCCGGCTCTGGGATCGAGGGTTACCGCTGGGCGATCGGCACCGCGGCCGGGCTGTCGAATGTGATGCCCTTCACCGACGTCGGCCTGCAGACCGCCGCGTCGACAAGCATGGCAAACCTCCCTCTGTCCTTGTCGATCGGCACCCCGTACTTCGTCACCGTCGAAGCGCGGGACTTCGGGGAACTGGTCACCCTCGTGTCGTCCGACGGCGTCCAGGTCACCGGAACCGCAGAGGCCGCGCCGGCGCCTCCCTCGCGGGTCGACGCCCTGCCACAGGCCGCGTCGATCCAGGTCGTCTGGCTTCCCAGCCCCAGCGCGACCGTCACGTTCTACCGCCTGTGGTGGAAACCCTCGGCCTCGCCGTGGACGGCCGCGACGCTCGTCGACAACATCGCCGGCACGACCTCGACCGTGCCGGGTCTCGTCAACGGAACGTCGTACGATTTCCTGGTCCGGGCGTCGACCGCGGCGGGCAGCGAATCCCCCGGCGTGATCGCGACCGGGACGCCGGCCGCGCTGATCACGATCAACGGGACCAGCTTCGGCACCATCCAGGCGGCGATCAACGCGGCAAATCCGGGCGATACGGTGCTCATCCAGGCCGGGAACTACAGCGTGAACCTGACGTTGCCCGCGGGCATCACCCTGCGCGGCTACTCGCCCCTCTATACGACCCTGACCGCCGCCAGCGGCGCGGCCGACGTCATCACGGTCACGGGGACGACGCCCGCAGCGACGGTGATGATGCTCACCGTCACGGGCGGCCAGGTCGGCATCAACGCGCAGAACGCGTCCCTGATCGTCCGCAACGTGGTCGTGCACCATACGGCGAGCCACGGCGTGTCGTCGCTCGCGCCGAGTACCCTGCTGGTGCTCAATTGCTCGCTGATGCACAACGGCGGCGCAGGCCTGCTCGCGCTGGGGACGACGACGGTGCGCAACACGATCGCCTCGGGCAACGCGCTGCTGGGCATCAGCGTCCCGGTGGCGGCGTCGGTGACCTACTCCGACTCCTACACGAACACCGGCAGCGCCTATTCCACCGGGGTCAGCCTTTCGGCGAACAGCTCGGTGCCGGTGACGTTCACGAACGAGCCCGGCAACGACTATACGGAGACCTCCGGCTCCTTCGCCGTGGACAGCGGGGATCCGCTCGACGCCTTCGCCCTGGAGCCCGATTTCAACGGCGGGCGCGTCAACCTGGGCGCCTTCGGAAACACGCCGTGGGCGGCGACGTCCCCCGTGCCGGTGGCGCAGGGCGGAGGAGGAGGAGGCGGCGGCGGCTGCGGCTTCACGGGCCTGGAAGTCGTGCTGATGCTCGGGCTGCTGCGGCGTCGCCGTGTCCAAAATCAACCCGGTCGATTCTAGACGGCGATTACTTCTTCTCCGACCGCTTCTTCATCTCCTGGCGCAGCTCCGCCCAGGCGGCCTTCGCGCTTTCGAGCTCCTTCCGAAAGTCGGCGGCCTCGGCGTCCGAGACCTCGCTCTTCCCGCAGGAGGCGCGGAACTTCACGGCGGCGTTGAGTTTCTGCTGGTCCGCGGGCTTCTGAAGGTCCCTCTCCGCCACCGTATAGCTCGCCACCCGCCCCTCCTTCCCCTGGAAGCCCTCGGCCATCGTCACGTTCCCCGGCAGCTTCACCTCCAGGCGGAACTCGAAGCCCGAGAACATCGCCTTGAACAGCTCCTCGCGCTGCTTGAGGAGCTCCGGATCGGCCGGGGCGCGCTCCGGCATCTCGTCGGCGAGCAGATTGCCCTTCACCTCGAGCGTCGCGGTCTCGCCGTCCCGGCGGAAGACGAACTCCTCCTTCGGCTTCGCCTTCGCGCCCTCGCCGTCGTCCATGAACTTCAGCGCATTGACGTCGTCGAAATAGGCGGTCATCCGGATCGTCACCAGGCCGTCCTTCTCGGTCATCGAGGGCCTCGCCAGGGCGGCCACGCCGCGGACCTTCTCCAGGATCTCGTCCGGATCGCCGGACATCATCTCGGCCTGCGTGAAGCGGGCCGCATCGCCCTTGCTCTGGACGGAGAAGCTGAACGTCAGGCGGCCCGAGCCGTCGGGCAGGATCAGCAGCTCCTCCCGGACCTTCATGCAGCCGGCGGACGCCAGCAGGACGACGGCCGCGGCGAATCGCAGGATCTTCATGCGCTTCTCCTCAGAGATACGGCGAAAACAGGCGGGCGACGCCGTCGCGCAGCTTGATCCCCAGCGGCCTCGCGTCGACCTGCTTGAGCGTGATCCGGCGCGCGGCCTGCATCTTGGCCTCGATATGGCGCGTGACGATGCGCGCCAGTTCGCGGTCGTAACTCTCGACGTTGAACTCGAAATTCAGGCGCATGCTGCGCGTGTCCATGTTCATCGATCCGAGAAAGACCCAGCCTTCGTCGACGACCATCAGCTTGGTGTGGTCGAAGGGCTCCTTCGTCATCCAGACGCGGCAGCCGTTGCCGAGCACCTGCCAGAGCATCGCCTGGATGGCCCATTGCATGACCTGGCTGTCGTTTTTCTCCGGGATCAGGATGTCGACGGTGACGCCGCGCAGCGCGGCCACGTTGAGCGCGGTGATCACCGGCGGCTCGGGAATGAAGTAGGGCGACACGATGCGGATCGACTGGCGGGCCGACGAGATCGCGGCCCCGACCACGAGGCGCAGGAGGTCCAGGTTTTCGCCGGGATCGAAGGCGACCCCCCGGGCGTTGGCCTCCCCGCGCTTCTCGATCGGCGTGTACCAGTCCGGACCCGTGAGGACCTCGCCGGCGACGAACGCCCAGTCGTCCGCGAACGCATCCATCAGGTGGCTGACGACCGGTCCTTCCAGGCGGAAGTGCGTGTCCTGTTCGTGGTGCTGCCCCGGGGTCTTCAGCAGGTGCGACTTGCGGATGTTCATGCCGCCGGTGAAACCGACCTGACCGTCGCAGACCAGGATCTTCCGGTGGTTCCGCAGGTTCATATAGCGGTTCTTGAGGGGGATCAGCACCGGCGGCAGGAAGATCGCGAACGGCACCCCCGCCTTCTCGAAGGCGCGGGACAGGCTGTAATGGCTTCCCACGTAGTCGGCCGAGACGCGGACCTGGCAGCCGCGCTTCCGGGCGTCCGCGACCACGTCGACGAACTGCAGGCCGACCTCGTCGTTCGCGAAGATATAGGACTGGAGGGCCACCGAGCGCTTCGCCTGACGGATGGCCTCCAGCATGGCGGGATACGCCTCTTCGCCGTTGACCAGCATCGTGACGCCGTTGCCTTCGAGAAGTTTCCGCCCCGTGAGCCGGTCCGCGACGCGGGAGATGGAGACGAGGTGCGCGTGGTCGGGCCCGAGGGTCGTGGTCAGCGCCTCCTCGGCGCAGATGCTGCCGACGGAGCGCGCTTCGAGGGCACGACGGCGACGCCGCAGCTTTCCGGCGCGGCGGGCGATGCGGTTGATGCCGAACGTCAGGTACAGCAGCGCGCCGCCGATCGGGACCAGCCAGATGATCCCGGTCCAGGAGACCGCCGAGCGCGGGTCCCGCTTCCGCAGGATCGCATGCGCCGACGTCATGGCGGACAGCACCACGGCGACCCCGGCGATGACCCAGGGGAGGAAGTTCCAGAGGCGGGCCGCCAGGATCTGCATCGCTAGAAGCGGAGCCTCCGGGCGGCCGATCGCAGCAGCGATTCCCGCCCGAGCCCTCCCACGAGCTGGACCCCGACCGGGAGGCCGTCGATCGTCCCGACGGGGACGCAGAGCACCGGGACGCCGGCGAGGTTGAACGGCGACGTGAACCGGGTCATGACGCGCGAGAGCGCCGGGCCCTCCCGGTCGCCGATCACGGTCGCCGCCACGGGCGTGGCGGGCACCGCGAGCACGGTCCGGTCCCCCAGCACCCGCAGCAGCCGCGCCATCCACTCGCGCTGGATCTCCCGCGCCTTGGCGTAGTCGACCGCGCGGAACTCCAGGGCGCTTTTCAACCGCGGACCGACGGACGGGCCGAACCAGTCGGGATGATCGCGCAGCCGCGCCTCGTGCACCGCCGCGGCCTCGCTCAGGAGGATGACGCCGGTGGCCTCCCAGACCTCCTTGACGTCGCCGAGGTCGATCGTCTCCAGGCTCCCCACCCGGGAGACCAGCTCCGCGAGCCGCGGATCGCATTCCTCCAGGAAATACCCGGCCGGCACCACGATGCGGTCCGGCTCCAGCGGGGTCTCGTCGACGGGGGCCATCCCGGCCAGCAGCAGGAAAGCATCCTCGACGCTGTTCGCCATGGGGCCGATATGGTCCAGCGACCGCGAGAGCGGAACGACGCCGCCGGTGCTGACGCGCCCGAAGGTGGGCTTCAACCCCACGACGCCGCAGAGGGAGGCGGGAATGCGGATCGAGCCGCCCGTGTCGCTTCCGAGGGCGCCGAGGCAGAGCTCGGCAGCCAGCGCCGCGCCGGAGCCGCCCGACGAACCCCCGGGAATCCGCGTCGGATCGTGCGGGTTCCGCGTCGGGCCGAAATGCGCGTTGTTGGAGCTGACCCCGAGCGCCCACTCGTGCAGGCCCGTCTTTCCCAGGAGGACGGCGCCCGCCGCGCGGAGGCGCTCGACGACGACCGCATCCTCCACGGCCGCCCGCGGGTGGAAGCCGGGATGCGCCCCCGCCGTCGTCCGATAGCCTTTGACGTCGATCAGGTCCTTGATCCCGATGGGGATGCCGTGGAGCGGGCCCCGGTCCAGCCCCGAGCGTAATTCCTTGGACGCCTCGGCCGCCATGCTCCGGGCCTCGTCCCAGAACACCTCGTAGAAGGCGTTCAGGCGGGGATTCTCGCGCTGGATGCGGTCGAGGTACATCTCGGTCAGCGTCTCGGGCGACAGCTCGCCGGTGCGGAACTTCCGGGCCGCCTCGACGATCGTCAGCATGCGGGGGATTATGCCATTTTCCTTCGCACTTCGATGCGGATCGGCTCAAAATCCGCGGCGTAACGGCCGATAATATCCTTACCGACCAGGCAAGATGGAGAGAGGGAACGCATGGCACTCATCCCCGACCGGACGTTAGAGTCCGTCACCGCCGCCGACATTCCGGGAGCGGAGACCGCCCCTGTCGCGTCCGTCCGTGAGATCCGTCGCAGTCCCACCGCCCTGACGGCGCGCATGAAGGACGCGCGGGTCACCGTCAGCGCCGACTTCGAGGAGGCCGAGTGCTCGGCCTGCCCGGTGCTGCCCTGCCCGCACTTCTCCGCCGCCCTGCTCGCCTGGGTGAAGAAGCGAGTCCCCGTGCGCGAACCGAAGCGGCTGGGTCTCATCGACCGCCTCCTCTCGTCGCCCGGGTGGAAGAACGCGGACCACTTCGCCGCCGACTACTTCAAGAACGCCGCGGGAGAGGTCGACGTCCACGCCGACGGCTCCCTTTCCGTCCGGCTCAGCGCCGGCGCGCGCAAGGCGACCTTCGAGCTGCCCCCCGACGACGCCCCGTCCTTCCTCTGGAACCTCCCCAAAAACATCGTCCGCACCGGGAAGGCGAAGGCGATCCGGGTGTCGCGCAAGCCGATCTCGCCCGAGCTGCGGGCCGAGTACGACGACCGCCGGCGCATCGTGCTGCGCCCCGTATACGGGAACGGCGTGCGGCCCGACACGGACGCGCGCTGGCACTTCGACGGCACCACGTACCACGCTCTCGACACCGTCCCGCGCGACCTGAAGTCCTACTTCAAGGGCGAGCGCGTCATCGAGGAAGACGACATCCCCCAGTTCATCGAGAGCGAATTCCGCCAGCTGGTCACGCAGCCTTCGTTCAAGCCCAGCAAGGAGGTCGAGGAGACCAGGGTCGCAGGCCCGCCCAAGCTGTCGGCGCTGCGCGTCAAGGACGAGACCGGCGACTGGCTGGAGCTGGACCCCGTCTATAGGGCGGACGACATCCGGCTCGCGATGAGCGAGATCCTCGCGGTGCAGGGCAAGAGGAAGTTCCTCCGCAAGGGCAACACGTTCATCCCCGCCGAGCAGGTGAAGCCCTATGCCGGCCCCACGCGGATGCGCCGCGTCGAGTTCATCCTCAACAAGCCGGACATCGCGATCGAGGGCGACCTGCCCGACTTCGACCCGCACAAGGCCGATCCACCGCCCAAGGGGTTCAGCGCCCAGCTGCGCAACTACCAGCAGACGGGCTACGACTGGATGCGCTATCTGCGGCGCGCGGGACTGCACGGCGTGCTGGCGGACGACATGGGCCTGGGCAAGACGCACCAGACGATGGCGTTCCTGATGTCGACCTACGAGGACGGCGCCCAACGCCCCTCCTTGATCGTCGCGCCGACCAGCGTGCTCGACTCGTGGATGCAGAAGATCAAGGATTTCGCCCCGTCGCTGCGCCCCTACCGCTACTACGGCCCCGAGCGGCGTCCCGAGATCCTGCGCCTGCCCGGCCAGCGCGCGATCGTGACGACGTATGCGGTGTTCGCCCGCGACATCGACACCCTGTCGTCCATGGAATGGGAGACGGTGGTCCTCGACGAAGCGCAGTACATCAAGACCTCGTCGACGCAGTACGCCCAGGCCGCGAAGCGCATTTCGGCGCGGACCCGGCTGGCGCTCACCGGGACGCCGATCGAGAACCGCCTCGACGAGCTCTGGTCGATCTTCCAGTTCGTGCTCCCCGGCCTGCTCGGCAGCCAGCAGAGCTTCCGCGAGCGCTTCGAGATCCCGATCATCCGCAACAACGACAAGATCGCCCGCGAGAAGCTGAAGCGGCTGATCGCGCCGTTCAAGCTGCGCCGCGTGAAGAGCGAGGTTCTTCAGGACCTGCCGCCCAAGGTCGAGGACGTGCGCATGTGCGATCTGTCGGCCCACCAGCAGGCTCTATACCGGGCTCTGGTCGAACGCTACGGCGAACGGCTGGCGGAGGAGCTGCGCGACGGCGACAAGAAGATCGATTACATCTCGGTCTTCGCGGCGCTGTCGAAGCTGAAGCGCATCGTGGACCATCCCGCGCTGGTCGTCAAAGGCCCGCGGACGATGGACCTGCACTCCGGCAAGTTCGAGGTCTTCAAGGAGCTCATCCAGGAGGCCCTCGCCAGCGGGCAGAAGATCGTCGTCTTCACCCAGTATCTCGAGATGATGGACATCATCGAGGACTACCTGCGGCACCACCGCGTCGACTTCGCCGAGATCCGCGGCGACTCGCGGGAGCGGGCGGAGTCGATCCGGCGCTTCAACGAGAACGAGGACTGCAAGGTCTTCGTCTGCAGCCTGATGGCCGGCGGCGTCGGCATCGATCTGACGAGCGCCAGCGTCGTCATCCACTACGACCGGTGGTGGAACGCGGCGCGCGAGGACCAGGCCACGGACCGCGTTCATCGCTGGGGCCAGCGCCGCGGCGTGCAGGTCTTCAAGCTCATCACCCGCGGCACGCTCGAGGAGAAGATCGACAAGATGATCGCCTCCAAGGGCGATCTGATGAATTCGATCGTCGACGTCGACGCGGGAACCTTCAAGCGCTTCGACCGCGACGAGCTGATCGACCTGCTGGTGGGAGCGCGCCAGGCAGCGCTGGCGGCGGGCTGAAATCAACCTGGTCGATTTTGGAGCGCTACAGGGCGTTCGCGACGATCAGCCAGGTGTTGCCGTCCTTCTTGAGCTGGACCGGCACGGGCATCCGGCCCTCGACTTTGTGATCTTTGATGAAGAGCTTGACCGCGTCCTCTCCCTTCGGCTCGCGACGCACGATCACGAAGGTCAGCGGGTCCTTGGACTTCACATAGCCGGCGGCCTGCCGCTTGAAGCGTGCCCATTCGTAGCGCTCGACGCTTGCACGCTGCTCGTCGGTTCTCTTCTCGGCCGGAAGCAGCTGGACGTAGGCTTCGAAGTCCCCCGCCAGCGCCGCCTTCAGCGCTGCGGCGACCGTCGCCTCCGGCGTGCCCGCCGCCGCATCCTTGATCGTCTCCTCGTCCGCCGAGGCGAGCGTGCCGGCCGCAACCAGAATCCCGAGGGCGAGGAGGTTTCTCATGCGCCCAGACTAGCATGGGCCGGAGGGGACTTCCACTTCAGCGTCGATCGGCGCCGGCTAATTCTTCTTTTTCTTCCTGGGGCTGCCGGGTGCCGCGGGATGCTCGTCGAGGACCGCCTGAAGTCGCTTGCGGGCGTCGGGCGCCGCTTCATCGGTCGCGTCCTTGGGGACCAGGATCTCTTTGAACGGGGCTTCCTTCATGTCGAACAGTTCGCCGCCGTTCGTGAGCTTATACCGTCCGTCGCGGACATAGGACTTGCCGTCGAGCTCGACGTAGACCCATTCCCGCGGCGTGCCCTTCTCCCCCCGGATCTGCGCGGCAAAGCTGCGGCCGTCGATCTTCCGGCCCTCGGGCAGGGTCGCGCCTCCGAGTTCGGCAAACGTGACCAGGAAGTCGCTGAAGTCGGTCAGATCGTGATTCAGCGCGCCGGCCGGCGTGGTGCCGGGCCAGTTCGCGATCAGCGGCACACGACTGCCCCCCTCCAGCATGGTCGCCTTCTGGCCCGAAAGCGGCATGCCATCGACCGGTGACCGGGCGCCATTGCGCGCGGTCCCGTTGTCGCCGGTGAAGAGGACCAGGGTCTTTTCCCTCAGCCCCTGACGCTCCAGCTCGTCGACCAGCTTCCCGACCAGCTTGTCCATATAGGCGATGTTGTCGGCGTACAGCGTGGCGTCGCCTTTCGAATCGGGGGTCTTCACGATCGGTCCGTGGATATGCGACATCGGGTAGTACAGGCAGAACGGCTGGTCCTTATGGCGGCTGATGAAGTCGGCCGCGAAGTCGTGCATGAGATCGGGCAGATAAACGCCTTCGGCCAGATTCTTCTCCTGCCCATTCACGTGATAGGTCTGGGTCTGATCGCGCCAGTACCGCCCGCTCCCCTTGAATACCAGGGATTCGTCGAAACCCCATTCGACGGGGCCATGGCTCATCTGCCCCCACTTGCCGACGCTGCAGGTCACATAGCCCGCCTTCTTCAGGATCGTCGGCAGCATGATCTCCTTGTCGGGCTGGATCGCGGCGGCGCTCTGGTTGTTGATCAATCCCGTGCGGAAGGGATATCGGCCCGTCAGCAGGACGCTGCGCGACGGACCGCAGAGCGGCGTCGCGTAGCAGTACTCGAATCTCGTGCCGCCCTTCGCCAGCGCGTCGATCCGCGGCGTGGGATATTTCCCGCCGTAGCAGGCGATGTCGCCCATGCCGACGTCATCGGAGAGGATGACAATCAGGTTCGGCTTCTCGGCTCGATTCGGGGAGGCGGGCCCCGGAACCCCGAGTGCCAGGAGGAGGATGGCGGATTTCAGGATCATGACCATGAAACCCGCTCGGCGCCCGGGAGTTGCGTGCCGGGCGGCGACTGAACTCTTCAGGGCTGGACGACGAACTGGAGCTTGCCCCAGAGCTGGGGCGTCAGCATCGCCTCGCCCGGCACGTCGGAGATCAGCCCCGTCGCCTTGTTCTGCCAGTAGACGCGCTGCATCGTCTGGAAACCGTTGCCGCGCAGCAGACCGACGTCGCCCTTGATCGACTTCCCCGCCTCGGGCTTCAGGCCCAGCACCGACAGCGGAATCGACAGCTCGAAGATGCCGTGGTCGCCCTTCTTCTTCACGTCCTTCTCCCCGCCCGCCGCCAGCTGGACCTCCGCGCTGACGTCGTCGACGCGGTCGAAGGTGACGGTTCGCCATGGCGAGCTGAACGGCACGGGATTCGGAGTGCCCGGCACGACGGCCCGGTAGAGGGCGGCCATCGGCTTGTTCTTCACCATCGTGACGACCAGGCGCACGTCGCCGGCCACCGGCTTGTCCCGCTTGGGATCCGCCGCGGGATCGGCCCCGATCATCAGGTCGAGCGCCCCGCCCGTTTTGAACAGCATCGGCAGCGCCTCCCCCGTGTTGCGCAGCAGGTTCGGGTCCTCGGTCTTGAAGGCCGCGTACAGGCGGTCGCCCGCCACGGCCAGCGACGCCCGCGTCTTCGTCTCCTCGTGCCCCCAGTCGCCGACCTGGTTCGTGCGCGAGTCGATCGTCACCCAGGCGGCGTCGGCCCAGTCGTCAAGATTGCCGTCCACCACCGGCGCCGTCTTCTTCATCGCGATCGACAGCGTCCCCGTCCCCTCGCGCGCGGCGCGCAGCAGGTCGCGCTTCACGAAATACTGCCCCGCTTCCGCCAGGGCCTCGTTCGTGACGCGGACCGTCGCCTCCGGGAGGCGGCGGAGGGTCTCGAGGCCTTCGACGCGGACGATCGAGCACGTCGTCTCGACGCCGACGGTGATATAGATCGCCCCGTCCGACGTCTGGGTCATCGACGGCCAGAAGTCCTCGGCATTCAGCGATGCGTCTTTCACCGACATGCCGCGCGTCGCCGCCGGCATGGCCCACGACGAGACGCGGCCGTCCTTCCACAGCGTGCCGACGAAGAGGCCGTCGGCCGTCAACAGGTAGACATTGCCCATATTGCCGTTGATCGCCCAGAGGTCGCCGGCGTCGGATCCCTTCGGCGACACGAAGCCGCCGAGCAGACGCGTCGTCCCCAGAATTTCACCGGGATGCTCGGGCATGGGAGCGTTGTGAGACGCGTGCAGGCCGGGCCACATGCTGGGGTAGCTCCACATCGGCACGCCGTTCTTCACGCCGGCCATCGAGTCGGCGCCGAAGGGCTTGGGGCCGACGGTCAGGATGGTCCAGCCTCCCGACGCCTGCATCGCCTGCTCGCCGCCGGAGGACAGGCTGTTCTGCGCCCCTTCGACGAACGTCTCCGCCGCGGCGATGTCGTAGAGCGGCGCGCCCTTGGGCGTGAAGCCCTTCGGCGTCAGCTTCAGGCCCAGCGAGGTCAGGATCGTCAGGTCGGGGTGCACCACGACGCCGCCCGTGCGACCCTTGACCATCTTCAGCTCGTCCAGCTGCACCTTATGGTCGTCGTTCAGGTCCACCCACGAGAACATCGTCGGGCTCTTCCACGGATCGCCCTTGGGGTCGGTCTTCTCCGGCCAGGCCGCCTTATAGGCGTCCTCCTTCAGCAGCTCCCAGGCGCTCGCCTGGCCGACCGCCGCCACCGGCACCGCGATGCCGTCGCGCAGCTCCCAGAGGAAGGCCAGCGGGCTCCCGTTCGTCGGGTTGCTGTTGAAGCAGTTCGTCATGTACTGGCGGCCGTTGACATGGAGGGCCGTCTCGGGCGCGCCGTCGGAAGCGTGACCCTTCGGCGTCGCCCAGTCGTTCGAGCCGGCGCGATAAAACACCCGGATCAGCTGGTTCGTGCCCTTCTCCCAGTCGATCTTGAACTCCATCCCGTTGAAGTAGAAGCGGGTCTTGTCCTTGGGGTCGAGGGCGCCGCCGCCGCCGTACTGGGGCGGACCGTACATCGCTTTCACGAGCTTGCCGTCCGGGGTCCAGACGCTGATCCGCTTCGGCTGGTGGTCGTGTTCGGCGACCCAGACGCGGCCGTCGTCGGCGATCGTGACCCCGTTCGGATTCGTCAGGTGGTTCGGGTCATAGGGGCCGGCGACCGGCGTCCAGGGCGTGCCGATCGCCCCCACCTGCTTTCCATCGACGCCGAAGATCTTCACCTGGTGGGACTTGCCCAGGTCGCTCACATAGATTTTTCCGGCCCCATCGAGCGCGAGCTGCTGCGGATCCTCGAGGCCTTTGAGGAGCTCCTGGGGCTTGCCGAGTTCCCCGCCGTGGAGCGTAAAGCGCAGCACGGTTTTGCCGGAGATCGCGAGGAGGCTCCCGGACGCGTCGAAGGCCAGCCCGCGAGGATCCGCAAGCTCCGGCGTACCGAGGATTTGTTCCGCGGCCACGTCGACGATCGCCACCTGCTTGAGCACCGGGAGGCTGACGACCAGGATTCCGTCGTGGACCGCGAGGCCGCTGACCTCGGCGTCCTTGCGGTTCTCGAGCTTGAAGGGCACGACCGGCTTGGCGCTGTTGCCGCTGATCTTCATCAGGCGGATCTCGCCCTTCTTCCGGTCCTTGTCCTGCTCCCATCCCGCCGCGGTATAGGCCGTGACGCCCTTCACGGCCTTCCCGCCCGCGTCGCGCGCCAGGTGGGAGGCCCCCGTCCAGTTGCCGCCCAGCCAGTGGATGGCGCCGGTTTTCTTTCCGTCGAGATCGACGAACACCAGCCCGTCGCCGCCTTCCGCGACGTAGCTCGCGATCATGACCTGCGGCTTCTCACCGGGGATATAGAGCACCGACTGCGGCGGCGAATGGTCCGCGAGCCAGCCGCCGGAGCGGTCGGCCGTCGGCCACGGCGGATTGCCCGAGTGATAGACCGTCATCTCGTATTTGAGGTCGATCTCCTTCCGGACCAGCCCGTTGACCTTGTAGGCGCCCGGCTTCACGAACTGGCCGGGGATGTGATAGACCGCGTGCGCGGCGGCGTCGCGGTCGCGACCAAGGTCGTCCAGGCCGTCCCACCACGCCGTATTGTCTCCGGCCGGGAACGGGATCTCGGCGAGCAGGTTCCGGACACGCTTGCCGGCCGCGTCGTCGATCACGAGCGTGACCACGCCCGCCTCCTTCAGCGTGAAGCGGATCGGGATGGGCGGATGCATCGCCTCCGCCGTCTTGAGCGCGGACTTCTCCAGCGCATCGGCGCCGATGGGAGACAGGGCCAGCAGCTCGCCCAGCCAGACGCGCCGGCCGTCCTTCGTGTTGCCCTTCAGGTGCGGGTGGCCTTCGTCGGTCACCTTCGTCATCAGCAGCCGCAGCGCCCGGGTCTTCACCTCGGCTCCGAAGTCGATCCAGTTCACGCCGAAGCTGCGGGGGTACTGGTTCTTGACGTGGTCAAAGCTGCGGAGGCTCTTCCAATCGCCCGCGGCGGCGTCGCGCGGATGCCGATCCGCCGGCCCGGTATAGATCTGGATCTCGCCCTGGCTGAAGCCCGCCTGCAGGGCGCAGAGCCCGCGCAGCGCGACCTCGGAGGGCCACGTCAGCACGACCCACTCCGGCCGCTCCTTCGAGACGGGCGCCAGGGTCTCGGTGACGTTGTCCCAGGGACCCCAGTCGTCATGCCGGGCGTTGATGATCTTCGCCGCGTGATGCTCGTTGACGCTGGCGGTGGCCGCCGATTGGCCGGCCAGATCGGCGTAACGCGATGCGAGCACGAAGGCTCCGCCCATCAAGCCCCCGTAATCCTTGTCCGAGGGGAGCGATCCATGCGTGAAGCGCAGCGCCGTGGTCTTCGTCCCCGGCGGCAGCACCCAGACGGCGAATTCCTTCCGCTCGACTTCGTCTCGCACGACCGCGCCCTGTCTCATCCGCTGGGCGGGGATCCACTGCGCCTCGTCGTCGAGCTTCCCTGCCGCGCCGGGCTTCAGCACGCTCAGGCTGCCACCGCCCTGGACCACGACGCTGCCGACGTCGACGGCCCGCTTGAATCCGATGCGAAGATGGCGCAGCCCCGGCGTCTTGGAGCCGCCGTAGCCGAGGCCGTTCCATTCGCCCGCGCTGGTCGTCGTCCAGAGCACGTGGCGCGGCCCGCTCTTGGCCTCGGGGGCGCGCTCGGCGCCGTCCACCCATTCGGCAAACGCAGCGGGATCAAGATCGTCGGCCTTGACCGGCGTCTCGAAGACGCCGGCATCGGGGCCGGCCTGGAGGAGGAGCAGCGAGCAGAATCCGGCAGTCACCAGGTTCATCGTGCTTTATTATGCTCGCTGACCGTGAAGACGTTACAAAATGCGCGTGAAGCCGACATGCGCGCGGCCCGCCGCGCCCTGTGGAATCCAGGGACAGGACTGGAGGATAGCGTATGAAACCCGCCCCGACCGTCACCGCCGCCTTGGCGATCGCCGTCGTTGCCCTGCTCGCGGGGAGCGCCCAGGAAAGGCCTGTCGGGGGCGGCCGCTCCGCGGTCCTCAACCTCCGGGAATGCATGGACAAGGCCCGCAACCACTGGATCACCGACATCGAGGTCGAGCTCCAGAAGGTGCAGGAGGCCGACTCCGGACGCGCCACCGACCTCAATCCCCAGGAGCGCCTCCGCATCCGCACGAAGAACATCGACGCGGGCAACCGGCGGAAGCTCGAAGTCTACGCCGAGATCGTCCGCATCAGCGGCGCCCTCGCGAAGGAGCGGGGCTTCGACCTCGTCCAGCGCGTGGACCGCGTGCCCTCCCTGGAATCGGGGGATGCCGACTTCCTCGGCAAGCTCGACGGCCGGGCCATCCTGCAGTACGATCCGTCGATCGACCTCACCAGCGCGGTCCTGGAGCAGATCAACAAGGATTACAGCGTCCGGAAGCGGTAGGCCTGGCCACAGGCCACAGAAAGACGGGGGCCTGCTCGCGTCAGAAATCTCAATTTAATTGCGCGTTATTTCATGCTTTTCACTGGAGAGGACGCGGGATAATTCCTCAAGAGTGATGTTGGGGAGCGAGCTGATTCGATACACCCTGACCGTCCTCACCGCCTTGCTCGCGATCTCCTCGCCTGTTGTCGCCCAGGAGTTCCGGCGTGCGGGCCTACGACTCCCGCGCGATGACGGATCTCATGCACCGCATCCTCGAATCGCGGCCCGCCATCCCGCTCTCGGAATTCCGGGGCGCGCCCCCGGAGGCCGTCGACGTGATCCGCCTCATGATGGAGCGACGGCCCGACAACCGGTATGCGAGCATCGCAGCGGCCCGCTCCGCCCTCGAGCGTCTGAAGCGCGGCCTGGCTCTGTAGAAGAAGCCTCAGATCGTCGACCTGAACCGCTGGGTACTTCCTGCGCGCCGAAGGCGCGCCC
>DASQOM010000073.1:0-27078 GCA_035644495.1 Planctomycetota bacterium
CGCAGCGCCGCGGCGCGGTCCTTCGCGTCCGCGTCGCGGATCGCCGCGATCGCGTTCGAGCGCACGACCGGCCGCTCGTCCGCGATCAGCGCGACCACCGACGGCATCGCGGTCCGCAGGCGCAGCCGGCCGATCGCCTGGCAGACCGAGACGCGGTCGGCCTCGGACTCGGCACGCTCCACGGCCATGGGCGCCATGAAGGAGAGATCGTCGACGCGCAGGCCCGGAAAGCGGCGCTTCTCCTCGGGCTGGCGCAGGTCGTCGGCGAGCTCGAGGAAGACCTGCTTCCACTCGCCCATCGCCAGCCGGTCGTAGATCCCGGAGACGTGGGTAAGCAGCCCGGGCGTCAGGTGTTCACGGATCGGGATGCGGACGATCAGGGAGCGCGCGCGGGTGGCGACTTCGCCGTCGGGGTCCCGCGCGGCTTTTTCGAGCAGCGGCAGCGCGGGCCGGCCGATGGCCTCGAGCTTGCGGAAGGCGTCGGAGCGCGCGTCGATGCTGTCGGCCGACAGCTGCTCGATGAGCTTCCGGACCGTTTCCTCCTGGGGCAGGAGCAGGACGAGCGCCGTCAGAAGGCCCATCGGCTACCGGGCGGGGGTCACCTTGATGTTCCGGAAGGCCACAGGCCCGTGGTCGCCCTGGAACAGGATCGGCCCGGCGGCGGCCTCCTTCCCCGTCAGACCGCCGGGCGTCGGTCCCTTCAGCTCGACGTTTTCGTGGATCACCTGGCCGTTCAGCTCCACCTTGACGAAGAGCGCGTTGCCGGTCTTCTTCCCCTCGGCGTCGAATTTCGGCGCGCGGAAGTCGATGACGAAGCGCTGCCATTCGCCGGGGGCCTTGGAAGCGTTGACCTTGGGCGCGGCGGCGGCGTAAAGGCCGCCCATGTCCCCCTGGCCGACCTTCTGCTTGCCGAAGCTGTCGAGCACCTGCACCTCGTACTCGCCCATCACGTAGATGCCGGAGTTGGAGCCCTTGGGCACCAGGACCTCGAGGTCGATGACGCAGTCCCCCCACTTCGCCTCGGAGTAGGCATCCACGCTGTGGCTTTCGGCGTTGACCAGGTCCCCGCCCTCGGCGATCACGAGCTTGTGCGGATCGGCCGGGTCGAGCGAGGCCTTGCCGACCTTCCACTTGCTGCGCTCGGCGGGGCTCTTGAGCTTCCACCCCGCGAGGTCCCGGCCGTTGAAGGGGCTGTCCTGGGCTCCCGCGAGGAGCGCCGCCAGAACCAGGATCGCGCTTGTCTTCATCCTATTCCTCTTACGGGTGCGGACAAATCTGCGGCGCAGAATTGTCGTCAGTTCGTGTCATGGACAGCGACCCGCCCAGTCTACATAATTACCCCATGTGCCCCGCCTGCAAGGAACCCCTGATCACGTTCGAGCTGGACGGCGTCGAGATCGACCGCTGTCTCCGCTGCTCGGGAACCTGGCTGGATGACGGCGAGTTCGACCAGATCGCGCGCCTGGAGGGCGCCAAGGGCGACCCGCTCGGGAAGGCGGTCGCCGACGCCGCCGACGGCGTCGCGAGCGAGCGCCGCTGCGTGCGCTGCAACTCGCGGAT
Organism: Planctomycetota bacterium; assembly: GCA_035644495.1. Taxonomy (GTDB): domain Bacteria; phylum Planctomycetota; class MHYJ01; order MHYJ01; family JACPRB01; genus JACQFK01. The sequence continues at coordinate 1,561 of DASQOM010000073.1, forward strand.
GAAACTGGCGACCGTACAATCGGTGGAGATTGACCGCTGCCCCCGCGGGCACGGAATCTGGTTCGACCGGAACGAGATGGAGTCGCTGATCGCCGCGTTCAAGGATGCGGGCACCGCCCGCCTCCTCGGCGAACTCCATTCCGCGAAACCCAAAAAGGGAGGATGATATGGGCGGAGCCATCGTCGGCGTCGTCGCGCTCGGCATCGGTCTGTTCGTCGTGCTTCTCATCATCATCGTGGCCGGGATGTACAACGGCCTGGTGCGCGCCCGCAACGAGACCAAGAACTCGTGGGCGCAGATCGACGTGCAGCTCAAACGCCGGCACGACCTGATCCCCAACCTGGTCGAGACCGTCAGGGGCTATGCCTCGCACGAGTCGAAGACGCTCGAGGGCGTCATCGCCGCGCGGAGTCAGGCGGTCGCGGCGCCGACCGTCGACGCCAAGATCGCCGCCGAAGGCCAGCTGAGCCAGGCCCTCGGCCGACTGATGGTCGTCACCGAGCAGTATCCCGACCTGAAGGCGAACACCAACTTCCTCGCGCTGCAGGAGGAGCTGACGTCGACCGAGAACAAGATCAGCTTCGCGCGGCAGGCCTACAACGACGCGGCCACGACCTACAACACGCGCATCGAGACGTTCCCCTCGAACATCATCGCGGGCAACTTCGGCTTCAAGCCCGAGCCGCTGTTCCAGGTCCAGGACGAAAAAGAGCGCCAGGCCCCTCAAGTCAAGTTCTAAGACCCCATGTGGGAGGCGATTGAAAGCAACCGGCGACGGTCCCGGTGGATCGTCGCGGGAATGGCCGTGCTCCTGGTCCTCCTGGGAGCCGCGGTGGGCGGCGCCGTTCAGCCCCGCACGGGGCCCGTGTTCGGCGTCGGCGCGGCCCTCTTCCTCTGGTTCATCCTCTGGCTGGTCGCCGTCTTCCAGGGCGACCAGATCATGCTCCTCGTCGCCGGGGCTCGGAAGATCGAGAAATCGGACGCCCCCCAGCTTTTCAACGTGGTCGAGGAGATGGTCATCGCCTCGAGCCTCGGGAAGATGCCGGACATCTATGTCATCCCCGACGACCGGCCCAACGCCTTCGCCGCGGGCCGCAAGCCCGAGACCCGCGTGGTCTGCGTGACGTCCGGCCTGCTCAAGATGATGACCCGCGACGAGCTCCAGGGCGTCGTCGCCCATGAGCTCGGCCACCACAAGAACGGCGACCCGGCGCTCATGATCCTGCTGGGCGTGATGATGGGGGCGATCGTCCTGCTGGCCGACGTCTTCCTGCGCGGGACCTTCTATATGGGCGGCGGCCGGCGCTCGCGCAGCAGCAAGGATGACAGCGGCGGGCTGCAGGTGATCCTCCTCGTTCTGGCGATCGTGCTGGCTATCCTGGCGCCCGTGCTCGCCCAGATGATGTACTTCGCCTGCTCGCGGCGCCGGGAGTATCTCGCCGATGCCAGCGCCGCGCGCTTCACCCGCTATCCCGAGGGCCTGGCCTCCGCGCTGGAGAAAATCACGGTGCAGGCCTCGGGGGGCCGCAAGGCCAACCGCGTCCTCGCTCCCATGTACATCGTGAACCCGATGGAAGCCCTCGCCGCGGTCGGGCTGTTCTCGACGCATCCGCCCACGACGGAGCGGGTGCAACTCCTGCGCTCGATGGGCGGCGGCGTGGGCTATGTCGATTACGACGCGGCCTTCCGCAAGCTGACGGGCAAGGGCGTGATCGGGTCGCGGACTCTGGCCGAGGACAAGCCGGAGCAGGCGCGGGCCGCGGTGCCGGAGGCCCCCGGAGTTGCGGCGGCGGCGCCGGACACGCGGGAGCAGATCGTGGAGCGCTCGCGCGAGGTGACGAAGATGATGGGCCGCCTCGACGGGATGACGATGATGCGCTGCGAATGCGGCGTCGGCATCAAGGTGCCCCCGGGCTCGACCTGGCCCTCGATCCCCTGCCCCCGCTGCGGGCGCGACAACCCGGTGCCCGGCAAATGAGGGTGCCCGGAGGGACGGATTCAGATGATCACGCTTCAGCCTGAATTCGTCACCGCCTTCCACAAGGCGCTGGCCGTCCCCTCCTGGATCGCCGCCCTGGAGGCGTTCGTCACCGCCCGGATCCGGACGTCGGGGGCCTACCAGACGACGAACGGCAGCGGCGTGGTTCGCGCGGTGTACACCGACGAACGCTATCTGGGACCGAACAGCGTGGTCCGGTATCGATTCGAGGTCAGCGTCGACGTCGACCGCGACGGCCCCACCCGCCTGCGGGACCACTACGTGGCGTCGGTGGAGTTCGATCCCGCGTCGGGCGGATTCTCAACCTGGGCGAAGGAGCATCTCTCGACCATTGAAACCCGGGCACGCTACAAGGATGAACTTCGCAGAGCCAAAGACGATTGGATTGCCTCGTTTGAGCCCTTGGAATCCAGGGAGGAATTCGAACGCTGGCGATGCCCGGCGTGTTCGGGCCGGTTTCGACCTCGGTTCTATCCGGAAGGCAGTTCGTGGTCCTATTCCTGCGCTCTCAACCCCGATCACCTGCCGTCCTGCTGGATTGGGGTGCGGCTGGACTCCGGCGGCTGGTGGGTCGACCATGTCGCCGACCGCACCTGCCCGAAATGCGCGTCCGCGGGAGGAGTCGTGGGCATCCTGTACGGCCTCGTCATGATGGAAGTGGATGGAGCGGTCTGGGAGCTGGGGGGCTGCACGGTCGCCCCCGAGAATCGATACCTTTGGCACTGCAGAACCTGCGTGCTGGACTTCGCCCGGGGCGCCAGGGAGTAGTCCGGCGCGACGTCGCCCTAGGGCAGCTTGTTGATCGTGTAGTCCAGCTCCTGGTTGATCGGCGACCCGTCCGCGCCGCGGATCTTATAGCGGATCACCAGCTCGTGCACCGGCTTCAGCGCCTCGAACTTCAGCGTGACCGTCATGCCGTCCGCCGAGAGCTCCGCGCTCTTGACCGGCAGCGGCTCCTTGCCCTTCTTGTTGGGCTCGCTCACCCAGAACTCGGGGGAGCCGTAGTCGCCGGTCCAGCGGATGTTCGCCCACGTCGCGGTGTAGCTGTCCGCCGAGCCCGCGGTCTCCGCATCCAGCTTGTCGGTGAACGTGATCGCGATCGACGTCGCATCCGCCTTCGCGCGGAGCGGCATGTTCATGGGCTTCCCCGTGCAGCGGACGCGCTGGAAGCAACCGTCGCGCGCGCCGTCCGTCTGCCAGCCGCGCATGCCGACGAAGTACATCTGCCCGTCGGCCGGATTGAAGCGGCCGCGCATCGAGCCGCTGATGAACTTGAAGGGGAACTTGACGACGCCGCCCTGCATGACGTCGCCGACCTGTTCGCGCAGGACGTGGAAGAGGACGCACTTGCCGTACGAGAGGTGGAAGAGCTCGCCGTTGAACGGGCCCCACTTCGTCGTCGTCGCCCAGAGTTGCCCGCCGCCGGAATTGTCCTGATCGTAGGGGATCCAGCACAGCGGATTGGGACGCTCCTTCGGCGCGGGCGTCTGGTGCGAGCACGGCAGGAAGCCGCAGAACTGCCCCTGCTTCGTGATGTAGTTGATGGGAGTCGAGGGCGTCCAGTTGCCCTGGTTGTCGCTCGTCGTCAGGATGTCGCCCGGTCCGACGCTCATCCCGTTCGGCGCACGGAAGCCGGTGGTCCACACTTCGGAGCTCTTTCCGTCCTTCGCCACCTTGATCAGGCTGCCGTGATACGGGACCACCGCACCGCCGAGGTTCGAGCCCTTCAGGTAATAGAAGTTCCCCTGGCTGTCCGTCTGCAGGTCGTGCGCGAACTCGTGGTACGCCGGCGTCACGCCGCAGTCGTTGTTGAAGTTCTCGTAGAAGTCGGCCTCGCCGTCGCCGTTCAGGTCGTGCAGCTTCGTGATCTGGTCCCGGCCGAGGACGTGGACCATGTCGTCCACGATGCGCAGGCCAAGCGTCTGGAAGAGGCCCGAGGCATGGCGCTTCCAGGTGAGCTTCTCGAGGCCGTCGTCGAGGCCGTCGACGATCCAGACGTCGCCGTCCATGGTGCACACGGCGGCGCGCCGGCCGTCCTTGAAGAAGTCCACTCCCGTGAGGCGCATATAGGACTTCGAGGGGTTCTCATAGGGAACGGTCAGCACGTCGAGCTGGAAGGCGCCGGGCTCCTTGCCGAGCGTGCCCGTCGTGGTCACCGCCGTATTGCGCCCCGGGCCGCCTTTCGTCAGCGGCGCGAGGTCTGCCGGCGCGGAAGCCGACTTGACCGCCGCCCGGAACTTCGCGAGATCGGCTTTCAGGCCCGCCCACAGATAGAGCGCCGACTTGCCGGAGGGCAGCACGGCCTCGATGCGGTTCATTCCCGTCTGCAGGGCCGCTCCGGCGGCCGCGACTGCCACCACCGTCTCTCCGCTGTCCAGGAGCGCCAGGTTTCCGTCCATCGTCGCCGTGGCCCCATCCTTTTCGGCCACCAGCATGGACAGGGGACCGGCCGCCTTGGCCGCGTTGAAGGTCCGTGAGAACGTGTCGCTCTTCGCATCATAGGCCGGCAGCTCGAGGATCTCGGCGGCGCCGACCGTATAGGAAAGCACCGTCGACTCGCCGTGCCGGTACAGGCCGTTCCAGTGGGCCCAGTCGCGCGGGAGAGGACCATAAGGGACCTTGCCCCTCGGATCCTTCCAGTCGCCGTCCTTCGAGAACCCGAGGCTCGCCTTCTTGGTGCCCCAGAGGATGTTGCCGTCGGCAAAGGGCTGCCCCTCCAGGCCGTCGCGGCCCGCCGGCCAGCCGACGCCGCCGCCCGTCCAGGCGCTCGACATCCGCATCTGCTCGGGGTCGAAGCAGACGTGAGCCTGCTTCTCGGCATCCAGCTTGATGGCGATGCCCTTGTTGGCCCAGTTGCCCTTGCCGCCCCAGGCGGCGTCGATGGTGCCGGCCGCGAACGGGCCGTGATCCATCTCGGCGAACTTGCCGGCTCCCCGCTTCCCGGGGCCGCCCGCCGTCGCCCCCTTCGCCCGCTTCTTCCAGCCGGCCTCGTCCCAGGCGATCTGGTCCGCGCCCTTCTTATGGAAGAACGCCTTTGCGGGGATCGCCTCCTTCTTGCCGCCCGGCGGCTGCCACGAGACGCGGACGCCCGCCTCCCCGCCGCCCTGGAAGAACTCGATCTTCACCTCGTGGTCGCCCGCGGTGAGGTCCGCCGGGCCCCCCTTTTCCGACATCGAGTGGACGCCGCCGTTGTCGACGACCATCTTTCCGTCGATGAGCAGCCGCGAGCCGTCGTCCGACTCGGTATAGAACGCGATCTTCCCGGGTTTCTCCACCCGGAGCACGCCGGTCCAGCGCGCGTAAAAGTTGTCGATCATGCGCGCGCCGTAGAAGTCGCCGGTGACGTCGGCGAAGTCGACGGCCTTGTCGATACGGACCAGGGTGGGCTTCTGGGCCGCGTCGAGTTTCGGGAAGCCGCCGAGGCCTCCGGCCATGGCGAAGTATTCCGCCACGAGCCCGGGCTCGAAGTCCTTGTCCTGCGCCGAGAGCGGCCCGGTCAGCAGGAGCGTCGCGAACAGGAGCGGCAGCGCATTTCTCATCCAATCCTCGTTTTCAGGGGGCTAATCCGATAGCGCAAGGACGCGGTAGTATTACGCCTTCCGCGCTTCTTGACAGTCACGGATTCAGGCCCTATTTTGAGGCCATGAAGCGCGCCTGGATGCTCCTCCTGCTCGCGGTGCCCCTGGCCTCCTGCGCCACGCGGAAATCGATGATGGCCAAGCCGCTGGATTCCGGGGTGAAGGGCGAGTTCGAGGCGCCCTTCGACAAGGTCAAACGGGCCGCCTACGATTCACTCGCCGACATGGCCTTCAGCGTCAAGGACGAAAAGTGGGATGCGAGAGACTCGAGCAGCTGGGTGATCAACTCCTCCCAGGGCCTGAGCACGGGCAGCACCGGCCGCTACGCCCGCGTCACCATCGAGAAGACCGACACCCGGCAGACGGTCTACGTCCTCGTCGAGTCCAAGGCCGCCGTTCGGGATTCCATGACGGTGGACGAGGCCATCGGCAAGGATCTCCTGAGCCGCATCGAGAAGCGCTCCCTGGGCAAGTAGCCCTTCCCGCCCTGCTGCAGTTTTCATGAAAAGACCGCCCGGATTCTGTGAATCTTTCCATGCCCGCCTCGCGGCGGGCGGCGTCCTATCAGTAGGTAGGGGTTCACGGGATGGAGAAAACATCATGAGCGGGATCCGCCTGTCGAAAGGCCTTGCGGCCTGGGTCGAAAGCACCCTCAACAGCTCCGGCGACTCCGCCGCGCAGCACTGCTTCGAGCTCCGGCCCCGGTTCCGCATCCCGGGGTCGGGCCGCGTCGATCTCCTTTCGGTCCGCCACGAGAAGGGGACGCCCGACCACTTCCGCGTCGACCTCTGGACCATCGTGCCCGGGGCCGTCGTCGAGAAAGACGTGGACGCGATGACCCGCAGCGCCTTCGCGTTCCAGGCCTGGTACGCCGAACTCATGGAGCACGCCGAGACGCAGGGATTCACGCGGGGCCATCTCCTGAGCGTGCGCGGCAATCTCGTCGGTGCGTCGGTGCGCCGCAGCCCGCTCATCGACCTGCTCTCGCACTGGGGGTCGGGGATGTTCTTCTGGACCTGGACGCGCGCGGGGGACGGGATCGAGGTGATCCCCGCCTACGACAAGGCTCCGGCGCTCGGCGCGGCCCGTGCCCAGTTGAAGGCGCTGCTGCCGCACCTGTCGTGGCGGGACGTCTCCGAAAGCGGCGAGCGGATGAAGGCCGGCAGCTTATAGTCCGCCGCGCAGGATCTCGGCGACGGGCCGCTGCAGCATCCGCCGCGTCGGCAGCCACGACGCCAGCAGCCCGGCCACGACGCAGACGACGAACGTCGCGGAGAACGTCACCCAGGGGAGCGTGAACGCCACCGGGATTTCCATCAGCAGCGCCGCCTGGACGACGAAAAGCCACGCCAGGAGGAATCCCATCGCCCCGCCCAGAAGGCCGCTCGACACCGTCAACGTGACCGCCTCCGCGGCGAACATGCGAAACAGGTGGCCCCGCCGGAGGCCCACCGCCTTCAGGACGCCGACCTCCCAGCGCCGCTCGATCACCGCGGTCGCCATCGACGCGACCAGCCCGAAGAGCGCGATCGTGACCGCCACGCCGAGGAGCATCGCGAACAGCACCTGCGTGACCCAATACAGGATCTCCGCCTCGTGCTTCTCCTCCTCGGCGCATTCCACGCCGAGGCGGTGCTGCAGCCCCAGCCGGTCGCGGACGGTCGATGCGACCTTCTTCGCATCCTGACCGACCTTCGCAAGCGCGAATCCCTCGAAGGCCTCCCGCGGGGCGGTCTTCGTCATCTGGTCGAACGTCGCGCGCGAGAGCAGCAGCCCCGAACCCTGGGCGTTCCCGGCGCGGGCGCGGAAGTTCCCGAAGCCCGGAAGGCTCGACGCGATCCCGACCACCCTCGCCCGCAGGTCGTTCTTCTCCGACCCCAGGCGGAACGAGACGTTGATCAGGCTGCCCTTCCGGAGATCCAGATGACGCGCCATCGAAAGGCTCACGATCGTGGGCGACGTCTCCCCTTCCCCCTTATCCCCCGCCAGCGCCCGGAATGCCGACGCGTCCCCTTCCTCCCACTGCACCGGCCGCGGGGCGATCGCTTCGTCCAGGCCGGCGTCGACCCCGAACGGCACGACCCAGAGGTGCTTCATGCCGACGAGGTCGGACGCGACGACGTCGTAGGCGATCCCCTCCGCCGAGCGGCTCCTCAGGTGGACGGCGGACGCGACCTTGTCGACGCCGATGATGCCCTGGAGCTCGCCCATCAGCTCGCCCTCCTTCGGATCCGGCATGGAGATCCGCAGGTCGGAGCCGACCTTGCGCTCGATGAAGGACAGCGAGGTGCGGCTGAACAGCGCGACGAGGCTCGAGAGAAACAGCACGAACGAAACCGAGAGCGCGAACATCATCGACGTCGTCACGTTGCGGCGGCGGTGGCGCCCGAGGTTGCGTGCGGCCAGCTCCGCCGACGGCCCGAAAAGGCCGCCGAGGACGAAGAGCACGGCCTGCTCCACCACCGGGGCTGCGGCGACGGCGATCATCGTGAAGCCGCTGAGGATCACCACGAGCAGGCCGAGGGCGACGCCGCCGATGAGGGAGGGATCGCCGGACAGGACCGCGTTGGGGAGCAGGAAGAACACCGTTCCCGAGATGGCCGACAGCGCGAGGCCCGAGAGGAGCAGCGGACGGCTCACGCCCCCTTCGACGGACGCCGGCGCGATCTGGCCGCGGCGCAGGGGGTGGAGCGCGTCGACGATGCGCCATTGCGTCGAGCGGATGGCCGGCAGCAGGGCGCTCACGAGCGAGACCGCCGCGCCGGCTCCCAGGCAGAAGCGCGCCGTCGACCCCGAGAGCTCCAGGGCGATGGTCCCCGCTCCGCCGCCCATCGCCAGGCCGGCCAGCGCCAGGATGCCTCTCGAGAGGAGCAGCCCCGCGAAAACGCCGGGCACGACCCCGATCAGACAGAGCCCGGCGGACTCGGCGATCACGAGGGCGAAGATATGGCCCTTGCGGGCGCCGATCGTCCGGAGGATCGCGTGCTCGCGGATGCGCTCCTCGACGCTGACCGACAGCACCGAATAGATGAGAAGCGCGGTGATGGCGAGGGCCACCAGCGCGAAGATGCCGAAGACCGCGCGCAGCGGGCCGCTGACTTGCTCGAAGTGCGTGATCGCCTCCGCCTTCGGCAGGGAGATCTCGAAAGTCCGGCCCAGGTCTTCCGCAATCGCCTCGCCCGCCTCTTTCAGCGACAGCACGCTCTTCCGGAGATCGCGGGCATCATAGTACGCCTGCGGATCGCGGAACGCGCCCGCCAGGAAATGGACGCCCTTTCCCTCCGACATCACCCCCCGCGCCGTCTCGAGGTCCATTACGACGAAGTCCTTGAGGTGCTGCGGGAAGACAAGCTGCCGCTCGATCGTCGCGACCCTCTTGAGCGAGATGTCGCCGATCTCGACCGTATCGCCGCCGAGCTGCTTCGCCAGCGACTCGGACAGCGCGCAGGTTCCCGGGGTCAGCGCCGGCCAGGGCGTGAACCCGTCGATGCCGAGGTCCTTCTCGCGCTTCGGATCGATGCCGACGACGACGGCGAAGCGGCTGTCCCCGGAGCCCCCCACGGGCCGCACGGCCATCAGCCGCGGCGACAACCCCTTCAGGTGGGCATTCGACGCCGTACGCCGCTCCACCTCGGCCGGATCGAAGGCCTCGGGACGGAACCACTCGGAACCCTCGCGTCGGATGACGATATCCGCCTTGCCCGCATGCAGCGAGACCAGGTCGACGTAGGAGACCGCGACCGATTCGAGGCCGACGTGGACGGCGGTGAGCAGCGCGAGGGTGCAGAACACGCCCAGCACGCCCATCAGCGTACGCGTCTTGCGGCGGGCAAAGTTGCGGAGGACGTATCGGAGAATCATGCGGAGACGGCCGCGTCGCTCTCGACTTTGCCGTCGCGGAGCTTCACGACGCGGGAGCTGATCGCGGCGACGGCCGCGTCGTGGGTCGCGACCATGAGGGTCACCTTCTCCTCGCGGTTGAGCTTCTGCAGGAGGCCGAGGATCTCCCTGCCCGTGGCCGAGTCCAGGTCGCCCGTGGGCTCGTCGAGGAGCACGAGGGCCGGATCGTTGGCGAGCGCCCGGGCGATGGCGACCCGCTGCTGCTCGCCGCCGGAGAGCTCCGAGGGCTTGTGGTCGGCGCGGTCCGCGAGCCCGACCCGGGACAGCAGGGCGGCCGCCCGTTCCCGGCGCTCGGCCTTCGACTTCCCGCGGAAATGCATCGGGGTCTCGATATTCTCGCGCGCGGTGAGGGTGGGGATGAGATTGTAGAACTGGAAGACATAGCCCAACCGGTCCCGGCGCAGGTCGGTGAGGTCGTCGTCGGAGAGCTTCGAGATTTCGACGCCGTCGACCCAGACGGCGCCGCGGGACGGGACGTCGATCCCGCCCACGAGATTCAGCAGCGTGGTCTTGCCGCAGCCGGAGGGGCCCATGACGGCGACGAACTCGCCGCGGGCGACGGACAGGTCGACCCCGCGGAGGGCACCGACGGCGTTCGACCCCAGGACGAAGGACTTGTGGAGGTTCTCGGCGCGGACGGCGGGGGCATCATTCATGCCCCACCCTACCGGGGCGACCCGGGATTGGTTTCAGTCGCGGATCTCCCTCCTCAGGGTAGGATTGCTTCCAGAATGGCTGGCCACTTCTTCTGCATCGGGATCCCCACCGAGAACGCCGAGGATCTCGGCCGGACGCTGCCCCGGCTGATGGAGAAGGCGGAGTGGAACGACCGTCCCGGGGAGGGTCCGATGGGGACCTGGACGGACCCCAGCGGCGACCTTGTCACCTTCAATTCCGACAAGCAGGGTTCGGTCCAATGCCGTACGCCAAAAACAAAAGGCCGCCCGCCCAACGCTGGACGGACGGCCTTTCAATCGTGATTGGAGCTATTTCTTCTTCTTGACCGGCTGCGAGGCCGCGCAGAGCTCGTCGAAGGCCTTCCCCTTGTCCTTGTCGAGCGCTTCCTTGACCTTGTTGACCGTCTCGTTTCGGCCGATCGTCAGGTAGCTCTGCAGCGTCTTCTGATCGGTGCCGTTCTCCTTGGAGCGGGTCTTGGACTCGGCCTCGTTCTTCGTCGCCGTCGCGTAGATCTCCTCGAGCTTCTTCTTCTCGTCGTCGGACGGCTTCACCTTGGTCTCGACCGCGTCCAGGGTCGGCAGCCCGTAAGGACCGACGGAAGCGTCCGCCCCGCCCTTCTTCTTGTCCTGGGCCGATGCGGCCGTCGTCAGGCAGGCCGCAAGCGCCATCGCCACGAATCCCAACACAACCTTCTTCCGCTCCATCCATTCCTCCTGTATAAGAGACCCCATCTAACAAACACCCGCCCTCCGGGGATGGTTGCGGGCGTACTGTTCAGGGAAACCGATCTCTTTAAGGACGCCCGACCATGATCCGATCCCTGCTGACCTGCGCGTTTCTGACCGCGGCCGCCGCCTTCGCCCACGCCGACGACAAGATCCGGGTCCTCATCGTCGACGGCCAGAACAACCACAACTACAAGGCGATGACGCCGTTCATGAAGGCCCAGCTCGAGAGGTCGGGGCTCTTCGCGGTCGACGTCTCCACGACCCCGCCGGCGGCGCCGAAGCCTGGAAAGACGGAGACGCCGGAGCAGAAGGAGACGCGCGAGAAGAAGGTCGAGGAACTCAAGGAGCAGTGGGCGAAATGGCGCCCGAACTTCAAGGACTACAAGGTCGTCCTGGGCAACTACAACGGCGATTCGTGGCCGGTCGAAGTCAACACGGCGTTCGAGGACTACGTCAAGTCGGGCGGCGGCTTCCTGGTCATCCACGCCGCGAACAACGCGTTTCCGGGCTGGAAGGAATACGACCAGATGATCGGCCTGGGCTGGCGCGGCAAGGATTACGGGGCCCGGGTCTTCTACGACGACGCCGGCGTCCTCCAGCGGCAGGAGGCCAAGGACGGCCCCGGCGCCGGACACGGCCCGCAGCATGAATTCCTGATCACGATCCGCGACGCCGAGCATCCCATCGTCAAGGGCATGCCGAAGACGTGGCTGCACGCGACCGACGAGCTGTACCAGGGCCAGCGCGGCCCCGCGGAGAAGATGCAGATCCTCGCGTCCGCGTTCGCCGACCGCTCCAAAGGCGGCACCGGCATGGGCGAGCCGATGCTCTGGGTCATCCCCTACGGACAGGGCAAGGTCGTCACCAACGTCATGGGCCACGAAAACGGAAAGGCCGTCCAGTGCGTCGGTTTCGTCACGATCCTGCTGCGCTCCTGCGAGTGGCTCGCCACCGGGAAGGTCACCGTCGCCCTCCCCGAGAACTTCCCCACCGCGGAGAAGTCGACCCTCGTGGAGAACAAGTAGGCCGGGAATGTACCTCGCGTACAACACCAACGGTCTGGCGCATCACCGGCTGGAGGACGCGTTCCATCTTCTGGCCGACCTGGGCTACCGCGGGGTCGCGCTGACACCGGACGTCGGCCACCTGGACCCGTTCACCACCCACGAGCGCGACTGGGAGAAGGCGCGGGGGCTGCTGGACCGCCTGAAGCTGCAGTGCGTGATCGAGACGGGCGCGCGCTATATCCTCGATGCACGCCGCAAGCACTGGCCCAACCTGGTCTCGAAGGACGACGCCGCCGCCGAACGCCGTCTGGGCTTTTATCTGCGCTGCCTCCGGATGGCGAAAATCCTGGGCTCCGAGCTCATCTCGATCTGGAGCGGCCCGATGGAGGCCGGCGACGACCGGGACGCCGCGGTGGAACGCCTCGTCCCCCGGCTCGTCCGTCTCCTCGACGACGCCCGGGAGACCGGCGTCCACGTCTGCTTCGAGCCCGAGCCGGGGCATGTGGTCGACAGCCACGCCCGCTACCGGGAGCTCCGGCGTCGGCTGAAACGCGACGACCTCATGACCACGATCGATGTCGGCCATCTCCTCGTGACGGAGCCCGGGGAGCCCCACGAGCATCTGGCCGAGTTCGCCCCGTCCCTGCGAAACATCCAGGTGGATGACGCGCGCCGCGGAGTCCACGAGCACCTGATGCCCGGCGCGGGCGAGATCGACTTCGTCCCGGTCTTCGCCGAACTCCGCCGGCTGGGCTACACCGGATCCGTCGCCCTGGAGCTCTCGCGGGACAGCCACCGGGCGGCCGACGCGGCCGCCGACGCGTTCCGCATCCTTTCTCCGATGCTGAAGTAGCGCCGCGGCGTTAGATTAGCTGCGGCTCCGGTTATCCTTGCCGTACTGTTGCGGGATCGACACCTTCGAGTAGGGGCAGCCTCGATGATCTCCATCCTCCTTGCCGCGTTCGCGTCCCTTTCCTCTCCCTCCGGCGACGACGATCTCATCTGGATCGAAGGCGAGGCCGCCAAGACCAAAGACGTCTGCCCGCCGCACGGGTGGTACAACAACATCAAGAAGGACCTGCTGTCCGGCGGCGACTGGCTTCACAACTTCGGCGACAAGGACGGCACCGCCACTTACGACGTCCCCGTGAAGAAGGAGGGCACCTATACGCTGTGGGTGCGCGCGAATCCGATCGGCTCCGCGCTCGCCTGGAAGCTCGATGAGGGCGAGTGGAAGGAGATCCAGACCGGCCAGAACTTCGACCAGGTCAATCTCGCCACGGACAACCGGCCCGATATCCGCTTCCTCGCGTGGATGAAAGTCGGTCCCGTGGAGCTGAAGGCGGGCACGTCGACCATCACCTTCAAGATGCATTCCGGCAACAATCACCACGGCGGCCTGGACTGCTTCTGCCTGACGACGAAGTCGTTCACGCCGAGCGGAGCGCGGAAGCCGGGGCAGAAGCTGGCGCTCGCCGAGCCGGGCACCTGGGCCTTCGAGCCGGACGAGGACGAGTACAGCGCGGACGCCCTGTTCGACCTCCGCGGATTGAACGAGAAGGTGGCGGGCGAATCCGGCTTCGTCCAGCGGACCGCGTCGGGGGATTTCGCTCTGGCCAACGGCCAGCCCGTCCGCTTCTGGGCGGTGAATTCGGGCGGCGGCCCCTCGCCGGACATCGCCGACATCCGGAAACACGCGCGATTCCTGGCCAAGCGGGGCATCAACATGGTCCGCTGGCACGGCTTCCTCAACCCCAAGGGGCCGCAGTCGAAGATCACCGACGTCGACGTCCACGAAATCGAGAAGGTCCAGACCTACGTCGCCGCGATGAAGGCCGAGGGCATCTACACGACCTTCTCGCCGTACTGGGCGATCGCCGCGAGCGCGAACCCGAACTGGGGCCTCAAAGGCCATCCCAGCGGCAACCTGCCCGGGCTTCTCTTCTGGGACGAGGACTTCCAGGCAGCCTACAAGGGCTGGCTGAAGGAGTTCTTCACCCACAAGAACCCCCACGGCCCTCCGCTGGCGCAGGAGCCGGCCATCGCGATCTTCCAGATCCAGAACGAGGACAGCATGCTTTTCTGGACGATGGAGAGCGTGAAGGGGGAGGAACGCAAACGCCTCCTCCAGAAGTTCGGCGCCTGGGCCGCGAAGAAGTACGGCTCGATGGACAAGGCCAGGGATGCGTGGGGCGGCACGAAGGCCGACGGCGACGATTTCGGCAACACGACGGCCGGACTCATGCACATGTGGGAGTTCGACCCAAACCAGACCGGCGGACGCCTCCAGCGACTGGCCGACACGCTGCAGTTCTACTCGGAGACGATGTACGCCTTTAACAAGAACATCGCCGAGTACGCGAAGAAGGATCTCGGCTGCAAGATGCTGATCAACGCGGGCAACTGGCACACCGCGAACAACCTGGTGATGCTCGACGCCGAGCACTGGTCCTACACCGCGAACGACATCATCGGGATGAACTACTACGTGAACGCCGGCGTCCACATCAATCCGGAGGACAACTCCAAGACCGGCTGGATGGTCGCCAAGGGCGACTACTTCCAGGACGGATCGGTGCTGCTCTCGCCGCGGAAGCTGGCGACGAACCGGAAGCTGGTCGCGGGGTACCCGTACCTGATCTCGGAGTGCACGTGGGTGCCCCCGATGAGCTACCAGGCCGAGGCGCCCTTCCTCACGGCGGCCTACAGCTCGCTCACGGGCTTCGACGTCCTGTACTGGTTCGCGATGGGCAACCTGGGCTACGACCGCACGGTCAACAAATGGCAGGTTGCCTGCCCCGCCTCCATGGGCGGCTGGCCGGCCTCGTCGCTGATGTTCCGCAAGGGCTACGTCCGCAAGGCCGAGCCCGCCGTGCACGAAGAGCGCGCGCTCAACGACATCTGGACGCTGCGGTCGACCGTCATCGGCGAGGAGGAATCCTTCGATCCCAACCGCCACACGGGCCACCTCCCCAAGGAAGTCAACCTGAAGGGCGGGATCAATCCGCTGGCCTTCCTCGTCGGGCCCGTCGAGGTGAAGTACGGCGGCGATCCCGCGAAGACGACCGCCATCGATCTGGCAAAGTACATCGATGAGCAGAAAAAGGTCGTGACGAGCTCCACCGGCGAGCTGACGTTCAACTACGGCGGGGGAACCTGCACGATCGATGCCCCGCGGGCGCAGGGCGTCACCGGGTTCCTCTCGAAGGCCGGCCCCTTCGCCCTGAAGACCCTGACCATAGACTCCAAGAACGAGTACGCGGCCATCCTCGCCGTCCCGCTGGACGACCAGGATCTTGCCTCGAGCGGAAAGGTCCTCGTGCAGGTGACGACGATGTCCCGTCCCTATCACTGGAAGGAGTCCCCCGCCACGTTCAAGGATCCGGAGAAGAAGAACACCTACCAGGGGAAACGGATCGACGACACCGGCGCCGAGCCCTGGAACGAGGTGGAGACCCAGGCGGTGATCACGATCCGGAACCCGAAGCTGAGGAAGGCGACGGCGCTGGATCCCAACGGGATGCCGACGGCCGAGGTGCCGGTCGAGGCCAGGGATGGATCGCTGACGCTGACCCTGCCCAAGAACGCAATGTACGTCGTGCTGCAGTAGGGCCGGAGGGCGTCAGCGCCAGGTCTGGGTCGGCGGCGGCAGCGGCGGCAGGTTGAATTTCTCCCGGCACTTCTTGTCGCGGCAGAGGAACAGCCGCGAGCGGTCGGGTTTCGTTTCCTGGAGGTCCGCGGGCTTGCCGCACTTGGTGCAAGGGACGTGCATAGGGCAGAGATTATGCGATTTGAAGCCCGGGTCTACAAGCGTTATCGAGATTGAGAGAAGCCGCCATTCTGCCCGGGCGGCCGCCTCGGCCTGGTACTTCCGGGCCGTCTCCGCGAATGCCGCGAATTCCGAATCCTGGGAAAACACCCGACGGGGAACGACCACCGCGGAGATCGCGCTGATGTAGATGGTGAGAGCGGGTCCGTCGACCACGATCCTTTCCACGGCAGGCCACGCCGTCGAGTGGGACCCCATCGACCCCCGTCGACCGGACCTCCGCCGGGCTGAGCGTGATTTCCTTCATCCCCAGCAGCCCCCTTGTTCCTGCCCGACGGCCGCCGGGGAGCAACGGGAATCGCGAATCGCCAAAGGAGGTCCCCGTGGGCAAAGCGCTTTCCGGCCTTCCGCCCCCCAAATGACGGAACAAACGGTATAATCCTTGGCGTCCTTAAATTAGAGGAATGAACAGCCCCGAATGCCTTAAGCCGCTCGCCGGACGGCGGGCCCTGGCGCTGGTTGGCTGGACCGTCGCGCTCGTCATCCTTGCGATCAGCCCGCGCGCCCTGCTTGCGCCGGTGAAATCCTTCAATCGGTCGGAAGAGTCCAAGCGGCCCAAGATGCCGAAGAACGTGGTCCGGGCGGAAAGCAATCACGCGTCCAATATCGAACGGCTCTCCCGGGCCCTGCGTCCCCCCTCCTCCCTCCCCGTTCCGACGCTGACCCACGATCTCCAGGTTCGCATCGCCCTCGCGCCCGGAAGCGCCGGCCGCTCCATCCCCGAACTCACCCAACCCGAATACCTGAGACACTCGGGCGGCTCTCCGCCGCGAAACGGCCTCTCGCCCCCCGCCTGACCCCCGTTCCCGCAAGCGTCTGCGCCGGTTCCCATCCCTCTTCCGGTTTGACTCTCTCTGCTGCGAGGGGCTTTCACATGCGTTCATCCTCGGGTAGCGCCTGGATCTGGTGGATCATCCTCCTGGCCGCCGTCGGACTGGGCGCCGTCTGGGCCATCCCCCGCCTGAAGGGGGGCGAAGCGGAGAAGAAAGCCGCGTCCCCGGACTCCCGCGCGGTTCCCGTCCTGATCGCCCGGTCGCGCAGCGGGGACATGAAGCTCTTTTTCACGGGCCTGGGCTCGGTGACGGCGCTCAACACCGTCACGATCCGCAGCCGCGTGGACGGGCAGCTCATCAAAGTCGCGTTCACCGAGGGCCAGCTCGTCAAGGAGGGCGATCTCCTGGCCGAGATCGATCCGCGCCCCTTCCAGGCCCAGCTGGAACAGGTCGAGGGCCAGCTCATCCGCGACCAGGCGCTCCTGAAGAACTCGAAGATCGACCTTGAGCGGGACCAGATCGCGAAGGACGCCATCTCCGCCCAGCAGCTCGCCACCCAGGCCGCCCTCGTCGCCCAGTACGAGGGCATCGTCAAAAGCGACCAGGCGCAGGCCGACCTGGCCCGCCTCCAGCTCACGTACAGCCGCATCACTTCCCCGCTCAGCGGGCGAATCGGCCTCCGCCTGGTGGATCAGGGCAATATGGTCCATGCGAGCGACGCCGGCGGCCTGGCCGTCATCACCCAGATCCAGCCGATCGCCGTCGTCTTCAGCCTCCCGTCCGACCAGCTCCCGGCCGTGCTGGAAAAGCAATCCGCGGGGAAAACGCTGGTGGTCGAAGCCTACGACCGCGAGATCCGCAACCGGATCGCCGAGGGCACCCTGCTCGCCGTCGACAACCAGATCGACCCCGGTACGGGCACCATCCGCCTGAAGGCCGGCTTCCCCAACACCGACACGAGGCTCTTCCCCAACCAGTTCGTCAACGCCCGGCTGCTCATCGACGAACGGAAGGGCGTCGTGCTCATCCCCACGACCGCCGTCCAGCGCGGCCTGCAGTCGTCGACCTACGTCTACGTCGTCAAGGAGACCCCGTCCAAGACCGACGCGACCCAGATGGAGAAGACGGTTGCCATCCAGGCCATCGTCACGGGACCGACGGAAGGCGACGACACGATCGTCGAGAGCGGTCTGGGGGCGGAGGAGACCGTCGTGACGGACGGCGTCGACAAGCTGCAACCCGGGGCGCGCGTGTCCGTCCCCGAAGGGAAGCCCGCCGGGAAGAAGGTGCACCCGTGAACCTCTCCCGCCCGTTCATCCTCCGGCCGGTGGCGACGTCGCTCCTGATGGCGGCGATCGTCCTGGCGGGCGCCGTCGCCTATAAACAGCTGCCCGTCTCCGCGCTTCCCCAGGTCGACTACCCGACGATCCAGGTGCTGACGTTCTACCCCGGCGCGAGCCCGGACGTCATGGCCTCCTCGGTCACGGCGCCCCTGGAACGGCAGTTCGGCCAGGTGCCCGGGCTGAAGCAGATGACGTCGACCAGCTCGGAAGGGAGCTCGGTGATCACGCTGCAGTTCTCCCTGGAGCTGAACATCGACGTGGCCGAGCAGCAGGTGCAGGCGGCGATCAACGCCGCGGGAACCTTTCTCCCCAAGGACCTCCCCAACCCGCCGGTCTACAGCAAGACGAACCCCGCGGACTCGCCCATCCTCACCCTGGCCTTGAGCTCGAAGACGCTCGCGCTGTCGAGGGTCGAGGACCTGGCGGACACCCGCTTCGCCCAGAAGATCTCGCAGCTGCCCGGCGTCGGCCTCGTCAGCATCAGCGGCGGGCAGAAGCCGGCGGTGCGCATCCAGGCGAACCCGACCGCCTTATCCTCCTATGGACTCACCCTGGAGGACCTTCGCGCGTCGGTGTCGCAGGCGAACGTCAACCAGGCCAAGGGCAACTTCGACGGGAAGAGCCAGGCCTACACGATCGGCGCCAACGACCAGCTGCTCTCCAGCGACCAGTACAAGCCCCTCGTGATCGCGTACCGGAACGGCGCCCCCGTGCTGCTGTCGGACGTGGCCGGGGTCATCGACAGCGCCGAGAACGTGAAGCAGGCGGCGTGGATGAACCTGACGCCCGCGGTCATCGTCAACATCCAGCGCCAGCCCGGCGCGAACATCATCGAGGTCGTCGACCGTGTAAAGAAGCTGCTCCCCCAGCTGCGCAGCTCGCTGCCCTCGGCCGTGCACGTCGAAATCCTGACCGACCGCACGATCACGATCCGCGCGTCGGTCGAGGACGTGCAGTTCGAGCTGATGCTGACCGTCGGACTGGTCGTCCTGGTGATCTTCCTCTTCCTGCGCAACGTGGCGGCGACGATCATCCCCAGCGTCGCCGTGCCCCTCTCGCTGGTCGGCACGTTCGGCGCGATGTACCTGCTCGGCTACAGCCTCAACAACCTCACGCTGATGGCGCTGACGATCTCGACGGGCTTCGTCGTCGACGACGCCATCGTCATGATCGAGAACATCGTGCGCTATATCGAGGAGGGCATGAATCCGCTGGAGGCCGCCCTCAAGGGCGCCGCGCAGATCGGCTTCACGATCCTCTCGCTCAGCATTTCGCTCATCGCGGTGCTCATCCCGCTGCTGTTCATGGGCGACATCGTCGGCCGGCTGTTCCGCGAATTCGCCGTCACCCTCTCGGTGACGATCGTCGTCTCGGCGATCGTCTCGCTGACGCTGACGCCGATGATGTGCGCCAAGCTGTTGAAGCACAAGCCGGAGGCGCAGCAGGGCCGCTTCTACCGGGCGTCGGAGCGCTTCAACCAGCGCGTCATCGACTTCTACGGACGGACCCTGAGCTGGGTGCTGGGCCACCAGGGTCTGACGCTCGCCGTCGCCGTCGGCACCCTCGGACTCACCGTGTGGCTCTTCATCATCGTCCCGAAGGGTTTCTTCCCGGTTCAGGACACCGGCGTCCTGCTCGGCGTTTCCGAGGGCCCGCAGGAGGTCTCGTTCGCCTCGATGGCCGAGCGTCAGCAGGCGCTCGCCCGGGAGATTCTGAAGGACCCCGCGGTCGAGAGCCTGTCATCGTTCATCGGCATCGACGGCACCAATACCACGGTCAACAGCGGCCGCATTCAGATCAACCTGAAGCCCCTCGAGGAGCGGAAGACGTTTGCGACCGACGTCATCCGCCGGCTTCAGCCCCGGCTCGCCGGCGTGACGGGCGTCACCCTCTTCCTCCAGCCGGTGCAGGACCTGACCGTCGAAGACCGGGTGAGCCGCACCCAGTTCCAGTACAGCCTGGAGCATCCGGATCCGAAGGAGCTGGCGGTCTGGGTCCCCCGGCTCCTCGAAAAGCTCCAGGCGCTTCCCGAGCTGCGCGACGTCGCCAGCGATCAGCTCAACCAGGGCCTGCAGGCCCGGCTGGTCATCGACCGCGACACCGCCTCGCGCCTCGGCATCACGCCCCAGATGATCGACGACGCCCTCTACGACGCGTTCGGCCAGCGGCAGATCTCGACGATGTTCACGCAGCTCAACCAGTACCGCGTCGTCCTCGAGGTGCATCCCGAGTTCAAGAACGAGCTGCGCGACCTGGAGAAGATCTACCTGCGCTCGTCGGCCGGAGGCCAGGTCCCCCTGACCGCGATCACGCGGATCGAGGAGAGCGCGGTGCCGCTCGCGGTGAACCACCAGGGGCAGTTCCCCGTCGTGACCGTGTCCTTCAACCTGGCGCCCGGCGCCTCCCTGGGCGATGCGGTCAAGGCCATCGAGGCGGCCCGGGCGGAGATCGGTCTCCCAACCGGCATTCAGGCCGGCTTCGAGGGAACGGCCGCCGCCTTCCAGGCCTCGCTGCAGGGCGAATGGCTGCTCATCCTGGCCGCCCTGGTGACCGTCTATATCGTCCTCGGCGTCCTCTACGAGAGCTACATCCATCCGATCACGATCCTCTCGACGCTGCCCTCGGCGGGCGTCGGGGCCGTCATCGCCCTGATGATCTGCCGGCAGGATTTCAGCGTCATCGCCCTGATCGGCATCATCCTGCTCCTCGGCATCGTGAAGAAGAACGCGATCATGATGATCGACTTCGCGCTGGATGCCGAGCGGAACCAAGGGATGACGCCGCGCGACGCGATCTACCAGGCCTGCCTGCTGCGGCTGCGGCCGATCCTGATGACCACCATGGCGGCCCTTCTGGGCGGCGTGCCCCTGGCGCTCGGCTCCGGAGTCGGCTCCGAGCTGCGCCGGCCTCTGGGCATCACCATGGTCGGCGGCCTGCTCTTCAGCCAGGTGCTCACGCTGTACACCACCCCCGTCATCTATCTCGCGTTCGACCGGCTGGCGAAGCGCAAAGCCCCGGCGACGGCGCCCGCGCCGGCCGGAGCGGAGGGACACACATGAGCGTCTCGACCCCCTTCATCCATCGTCCGGCGGGAACGACGCTGCTGACTTTTGCGGTCGCGCTCGCCGGCGGCCTCGCGTATCTCTTTCTCCCGGTCTCCCCGCTCCCCCAGGTCGAGTTCCCCACCATCTCGGTCACCGCGTCCCTGCCCGGGGCCAGCCCCGAGACGATGGCCTCTTCCGTGGCCACGCCGCTGGAACGGCAGTTCGGCCGCATCGCCGGAGTCACCGAGATGAGCTCGACGAGCTTCCTGGGATCGACCTCGGTGGTCCTCCAGTTCGACCTGAGCCGGAATATCGACGCCGCCGCGCGCGACGTGCAGGCCGCCATCAACGCCGCCCGGGGCCAGCTCCCCGCGAACCTGCCGAGCAATCCGAACTACCGCAAGGTCAATCCAGCCGACGCTCCCGTCCTCATCCTTTCCCTCACCTCGGACACCTATGGCGTCCCCCGGATGTACGACGCGGCCGCGACCATCCTTCAGCAGAAGCTCGCGCAGGTGGAAGGGGTCGGTCAGGTCAGCGTCGGCGGCGGCGCCCTTCCCGCGGTCCGGGTGGACGTCAACCCGACGCTCCTCCACGGCCTCGGCCTGAGCCTCGAGGACGTGCGCGCCGTGCTGGCCTCCGCGAACGCCAACCGGCCGAAAGGGGAGATCGCGGGCGCGCAGCGGGCCGTCGCCCTCAACACGAGCGACCAGCTGCTCAAGGCGGGCGAATATCAGCCGCTCCTCATCGCCTACCGGAACGGCGCGCCCGTGCGGCTCTCCGACGTGGCCACCGTCACGGATTCCGTCGAGGACATCCGGACGGGCGGACTGTGGAACGGCAGGCCTGCCGTCCTGCTCATCGTCTTCCGCCAGCCCGGGGCGAACATCATCGAGACCGTCGACCGCGTGCGCGCGCTCGTCCCCCAGCTGCAGGCCGAAATCCCCGCGAACATGAAGCTCGAAGTCGTCCTGGACCGGACGACGACGATTCGCGCGTCCGTGCGGGACGTGGAATCCACGCTGCTGCTGTCCATCGGGCTCGTCATCCTGGTGGTCTTCCTCTTCCTCCGCAACTGGCGCGCCACGCTCATCCCGAGCGTCGCCGTTCCGGTGTCCCTGATTGGAACCTTCGGGGTCATGTACCTCGCGGGCTACAGCATCGACAACCTGTCGCTCATGGCGCTGACCATCGCGACGGGGTTCGTGGTGGACGACGCCATCGTCGTCATCGAGAACATCACCCGCTACCTGGAGGAAGGCCTGTCGCCCCTCGAGGCGGCGCTGAAGGGAGCCAGGGAAATCGGGTTCACGGTCGTATCGATCAGCGTGTCGCTCGTCGCGGTCTTCATCCCGATCCTGCTCATGGGCGGGATCGTCGGGCGTCTCTTCCGCGAGTTCGCGGTGACGCTGTCGGTCGCCATCCTCGTCTCGCTCGTGATCTCGCTCACGACGACCCCGATGATGTGCGCCTATATGCTCCGTCACCGCAAGGACGAGACCCACGGACGCCTCTACCGCTTCAGCGAGGCCGTGTTCGAGGCGATCCTCGGCTTCTACCGGCGCACCTTGTCCTGGGTGCTGCATCATCCCCGGCTGACCCTGATGGCGACCCTGGCGACCGTCGGCTTCACGGTCTACCTGTACGTCATCATCCCGAAGGGCTTCTTCCCCCAGCAGGACACGGGCCGCCTTTCGGGCTCGCTGCTCGCAGATCAGGACACCTCCTTCCAGTCGATGCAGACCATCCTCGGCCGATTCGCGGGAGAGGTCAGCAAGGATCCCGCGGTCGAGGGCGTCATCGCCGTCCTGGGGGGCCAGCGCGGGTCTACCAACACCGCGATGATGTTCGCGACGCTCAAGCCCGTGGAGCTGCGGGGGATGAGCGCGGACAGGGTCATCGGCCGGATCCGGGGGAAGACGGCCCGCATCCCCGGAGCCTCCCTCTTCCTTCAGCCCGTCCAGGACCTGCGAATCGGAGGCAAGGCCAGCAGCGCCCAGTACCAGTACACCCTGCAGGCGGACAACTTCGAGGATCTCACCGAATGGGCCCCGAAGATCCAGACGGCCCTGCGGAAGCTGCCCGGGGTCGTCGACGTCACCAGCGACCAGCAGAACCGCGGCCTTCAGGCCTCGCTGCGCATCGACCGGACGACGGCGTCGCGCCTCGGCATCACGCCCAAAGTCATCGACGACACCCTCTACGACGCCTTCGGCCAGCGGCAGGTCTCGACGATGTACACCCAGCTCAACCAGTACCACGTGGTGATGGAGGTGGAGCCGTCGTACTGGCAGAACCCCGAGGGGTTGCGCCACATCTATGTCCGCTCCTCCGGCGGCGAGCTGAGCCCGCTGAGCGCGTTCACGCACTACGAGGCCTCTACGAATCCCCTCCTGGTCAGCCACTCGGGGCAGTTCCCCTCGGTCACGATCTCGTTCAGCCTGACCCCCGACACCGCGCTGGGCGACGCCGTCGAGCGCATCGAAGCGGCGACCCGGGAGATGGGCCTTCCGCCCTCGCTGCACGGAAACTTCTCGGGGACGGCGCAGGCGTTCCAGGCCTCGCTCAAGAACGAGCCGATCCTGATCGCCGCCGCGCTCGTGACGGTCTATATCGTCCTGGGCATGCTGTACGAAAGCCTGATTCATCCGATCACCATCCTGTCGACGCTCCCCTCCGCGGGCGTCGGCGCGCTGCTGGCGCTGATGCTGACCGGGACCGACCTCAGCGTCATCGCGCTGATCGGCATCATTCTGCTGATCGGGATTGTGAAGAAGAACGCCATCATGATGATCGACTTTGCGCTCGAGGCCGAGCGGCGCGACGGGAAGACCCCCGAGGAGGCGATCTTCCAGGCCTGCCTGCTCCGGTTCCGTCCGATCACGATGACGACGATGGCCGCGCTGCTGGGCGGACTGCCGCTGGCGCTGGGGACGGGGACCGGAGCGGAGCTCCGGCGCCCGCTCGGCATCGCCATCGTGGGCGGCCTGATCTTCAGCCAGGCGCTCACGCTGTACACCACCCCCGTGGTCTACCTGTACCTGGACCGCTTCCGGCTGGCCTGCCGGAGAGCCTTCCGCCGGCGCTTCCCGTCCGCGGATCCGGAACCGTCGAAATCCTGAGAGGAGACGCGCGATGATGCTTCGGACCATTCTGATGACGGCCCTCGTGGGCGCTGCGGCGGGCTGCACCGTCGGGCCCGATTACGAGCGCCCCCCTCTCCAGGTTCCGGCCGGCTATAAGAGCGCCGCGCCGGACAAGGCCGGCCCGCATGAACTGAGCGCCGACTGGTGGAAACTCTTCGGCGATCCCGACCTGGCCGCGCTCGAGGAGGCGGCCACCCGCGCCAATCAGGACTTGAAGGCCGCCGTCGCCCGGGTCGTCCAGGCGCGCGCCGGCGTCCGCGGCGCGAAGAGCGCTTACTACCCCACCGTCCGCTTCGATCCCTCGGCCGAACGGACGAGGACTTCGGAGAACACCGCCCAGTCGAACGGCCGCGCGTTCACGTTCACCGACCTGCGCGTGCCCTTCGATCTTTCCTACGAGATCGACCTCTGGGGAAAGGTTCGCCGCACGGTCGAGGCCGCCGAGGCGCAGGCGCAGGCCAGCGCCGCCGACCTCGCCGTCGTCCTCCATACGATCCGGGCGGACGTGGCCCAGAACTACTTCTCGATGCGGTCGTTCGACGCGCAAATCGTCATTCTGGAGGGCACTCTCGCCTCCTACCGCCGCCAAGTCGAGCTGATGCAGACGCAATTCCGTGCGGGGCTCGTCGGCCGGATCACCATCGTCCAGGCGGAGGCCCTGCTGTATGCGACGCAATCCGACCTCGCCGAGGTCCGCCGCCAGCGGGCCGACCTGGAACACGCCCTCGCGACGCTGACGGGACGGCCCCCGTCGGAGTTCTCGATGGCCGCGAAGCCCCTGGACCTCGAGCCGCCGAAGGTCCCCGCCGGCCTGCCGGCCGACCTGCTTCGGAAGCGGCCGGACGTGGCCGAGGCGGAGCTGAACCTGGCGGTCGCGAGCGCCCAGATCGGAGTGGCCGCGGCCCAGTTCTACCCGGACTTCACGCTGACCGGGACCGCGGGCTGGGAGAGCTTCAGCATCAGTCACCTTCCCGACTGGCAGAGCCGGATCTGGCAGATCGGCGCCGCGGCCCTCGTTCCGATCTTCGAGGGCGGAAGACTCGACGCGACTTATCGCCAGGCCAAGGCCCGCTATGAGGAGCAGCTGGCGGCCTACCGGAGCCGGGTCCTGATCGCCTTCCGCGACGTCGAAGACGCGCTGACGGATCTCCATGCCCGGGCGGATGCGGCGCAGTCGCAGTCGAAAGCGGTCGATGCGGCCCGGGAATACCAGCGACTCGCGCAAAACCAGTACCAGCAGGGGCTGATCAGCTACTTCCAGGTCATCGATGCCGAGCGGACGCTGCTGTCGAACGAGCTTTCGGCAGCCCAGATCCTGAGCCAGCGCATGATCTCGGCGGTCCAGCTGATCAAGGCCCTGGGCGCCGGATGGGATCCGGGGACGCCGGTGGCGGGAGAAGAGGCCCCCTGATCACTTCCCAAAAATAACCAGGATGGTCCAGGCATTATCAGAGGGTGAAGATCGACATCGACGTGTACTCGGACGCCATCT
>DASQOM010000074.1:0-18033 GCA_035644495.1 Planctomycetota bacterium
TGATGAAGCGCTCGACCCCGCGTTCCTTCACGGAATTGAGGTGGGTCTGGAAGGTGATGACGGTCTTGGCGTCAATGGAGCCGTTGAGGATGACCAAAGCGGTCCCCGACAGGCCTTTGATTTCCTGGACCTGGATGGTCAGATCAGGCACGGGTTCTCCGATAGAAAGGCTAGGGCTTCAACGGGCTATGATACTCCGCTCCGGAGGGGGAGTCAAGCCGCGCCCCAGGAAGGACGAATGCCCCGTGAACTTCCCCCCCCGTGTCCTCCATCGGCCGGACGGGACCGATCGCAGGATGAAAATTTGCTCCCCGGTTTAGATGTCCGATGCCTTGATCGTCTGACGCTTGTTCGCCTTCGCCCGCGCCCCCGCCGTGGCCACCGCCGCCTCCACCAGCTTGGACAGGGCGTCCACCGCCTCCCCGCTGAACCGGAACCCCTTCTTCTTGGCCAGCGCCCGGACCTTCGACTGCACGACGTATACCTCGGCCGCCATGGGTCTCTCCTTCCTGCCCCCTCGGGGCATTCTCCGCGTCACTCGTCCAGAACGGCGATTTAACGGTTCCGGGAAAGAAGAATCAAGAACTAACGGGACCGCCGTTCCGCACGCTGTCCGTCCGGCGGCGTCAAATGGATTGTGAAGGGCGGGGACTTTGACCTATAATTCGACCCTGCGGGAGGCTCGATGCAGCTCCTGAAAACGTCGACGATGCCCATCCAACGCCAGGACCTCGATCTGATCTCGGCCTTGCGCCGCAACATCGAGAGCGTCATCTTCGGGAAGACCGAAGTCGTGAAGCTCGCGGTGACCTGCCTCCTCGCCCGCGGCCACGTCCTCCTGGAGGACGTCCCCGGCATCGGCAAGACGGCCCTCGCCCGCGCCATCGCCAAGTCCATCGCCTGCGCCTTCCGCCGCATCCAGTTCACGCCCGACCTGCTCCCGTCGGACGTTACCGGCGTGACCATCTTCGACGCCGAACGCAAGGACTTCGCCTTCAAGAAGGGCCCGATCTTCTCCAACATCATCCTCGCGGACGAGATCAACCGCGCCACGCCGCGGACGCAGGCCGCCCTCCTCGAGGCCATGAACGAGAACCGCGTCAGCGTCGACGGCACCACGCACGCGCTGCCCTCCCCCTTCCTCGTCATCGCCACCCAGAACCCGCTGGAGTTCACCGGGACGTATCCGCTGCCCGAGTCGCAGCTCGACCGCTTCCTGATGATCCTCAAGATGGGCTACCCCACCGCCGAGGAGGAGCGCCAGATCATCACCTCGCGTGCCGGGAACGATCCCGTCGAAGCCCTTCAGGCGGTGCTGACGGCCGACGACGTCCATCGCCTCTCGGAGCGCGTCAACGCGGTCCGAGTGGACGACGCGATCACCGATTACGTCATCGAGATCGCCAACCGCACCCGCGCTGACCGCACCCTGGTCGCCGGCGTCAGCCCCCGAGGCGCCATCCACCTGACCCGGGCCGCGCGCGCCTACGCCCTCGTCGACGGACGCGACTTCATCACGCCGGACGATATCAAGGCGGTCGCCGTCAACGTCCTCTCGCACCGCGTGGTCGAGAAGCGATCCAGGGCGTCGCAGGACGGCCGCGTCGCCTCCGGCCAGATCCTCCGCAAGATCCTCCAGGAGATCCCGGTTCCCCAATAAGAGGGCTCCGGCATGAGCAGCCTTCGGCGCCCGACCCCCCGGGCGTCCTTCCGCATCAACGGACGCGGGTGGATCTACCTCGCGCTCGCGGCCTCCGTCGCCTTCGCGGCGGCCCTCAAGGGCAACAATCTCCTCTTCGCCATCTTCTGCCTCCTGATCGCCCAGTTCATCGTCACCGCCGTCCTGACCGTCGTCGTCGCCCGGGGCATCGACCTCTCGCGCATCCTGCCTCCGACCGCCGTCGCGAGCGAAGTCTTCCCCCTGGGCATCCGCCTGCGGAACCTCAAGCGATTCTGGCCCGCGTTCTGCCTGCGCATCGAGGATCGGATGGACTCCGCCGGCCGCCCCGCCTCGCTGCCGCCGACCCCCGTCTGGATCCCGATGGCCGGCGCACGGAAGCGCGTCCGCACGACCTCGTACGCCACGGCCGGCGACCGCGGCTGGGCCCGGCTCGGCCCGTTCACCGTCGTCTCCGAGTTCCCCCCCGGGTTCTTCACCTACCGGCGCGTGGTCCCCGTCGTCAACCGCCTCCTCGTCCTCCCTCGCGTCGGGATCCTCTCCCGGCGCCTGCTCGAGGCGATGCTCGCCCCCGTCGACTACAGCGAGCTCGCGTCCAACGACTTCCAGGCCGGCCGCGAGGAGTTCGCCGGACTGCGCGATTACCGCGACGGCGACAGCCCCCGCGACATCCACTGGAAGATGTCCTCCCGCCTCCCCGGCCGCCTGCTCGTCCGCGAGCACGAAGACCCCCGCGTCCGCGACGCCGTCATCCTGCTCGAATCCCACGTTCCGAAGACCGCCGAGGGACGCCGCCGCGGGCGGCTCGAACGCGCCATCCGCTTCGCCGCCACCCTCGCCGACGTCCTGCTCGCCGATCAATACCGCGTCCGCTTCCGCGCCTTCGCTCCGGACCCGCTCGCCGTCGACCTCGACCCGCGCGGCCGGGAGCTCGAGACGCTGCTCCAGGAGCTGGCGATCCTGCGTCCGACACGGACGCGCCCGCTCTCCGAGCTCCTGGCGGAGGCGGAGATCGGCCGCGACGACGCGGTGTTCATCCTCCGGATCGGCGAGGATCCGTTGTCCCGCCCCGAGGACCTGCGGAACGCGACGATCCTGACGCCCGTCCAGATGAAGGGGCTGCTCGAGGATTCGGACCTCGGCGAGAAGGAGCCGGAGTGACTCCCCACCCCGAGCCCATCAGCCCGCTCTCGGTCGACCGCAGGGTCCGGCTCGCGGCCTATGCCGGCGTCCTCGCCGCCTACGTTGCGGCCGCGAAGAACGACCCGCTGACGCCCTACCAGATCGGCTTCTTCCTCGTCGCGTCGCTGTGGAGCCTCGCGGCCGAGCACCGCTTCCGCAAGCCGCTCTTCTCGGCGCCGATCAAGGTCGGCCTCATCGCCGTCGGCGGCGCCATCTTCATCGTCTTCATCGCCGGCAACGTCGGCGGCAGCGCGGAGCACTTCGCCAACTCGATTTCGCGATTCCTGTTCTGGAACGCGATCGTCTTCATCCTCTCCCGCAACAAGACCGAGTACGACTTCTGGACGCTGGCCATCATCGAGCTGTCGCTCTTCATGATCTCGGGCTCGTTCGTCCAGCCGCCGCTGTTCCTCCCGCTCCTTCTGGTCAGCTTCTTCTGCCTCTTCGCGACGTTCCAGCGCGCGGCCATTCTGAAGTGCGGCGTCGTCGGCGAACCGGCCAAGGGCGGCTTCGGCCTCTCGCTGACCACGCTCGGGATCACGCTCGAGGTGGCGGCCGTCGTCTTCGTCCTCTTCCCCCGCCAGTCCTTCCGCATGGAGAAGACCCCGGGGCTCGAGACGCCCGAGAAGACCGCGAAGCAGGAGCTGCCGCAGGCCCCGCTGCCCGGCGACCATGTCGGCATGCCGCGCACCGCCGCCTTCCTCAGGCTCACCAACCTCAACAAGCTCAAGACCGACCCCACCCCGGTGATGCGCATCAAGATCCGCGACCTCCTCGACCAGCCCGTCCCCGCCGAGCAGACCCTCTATGTCCGCGGCGCCGTGCTCGACACGTACGAGAACGGCGAGTGGCGCAGCGATTTCCGGAAGCAGACCCGGCGCGACGCCGACGACGGCACGATCGACGGCTGGACCGAGCTCGAGCGGAACGTCCCCGCAGGCCGCAAGGTCGTCCGGCAGACCATCCAGACGGTGGGCCTTTCCGAGGACCTGGCGTTCGCCCTGCCCGACCCGGTGAGCGTCGGCATGAAGGAGGCCCGGTACGACCCGGCGGGCGTCCTCTTCTATCCCGCGCCGCCCCAGGGGGTCGTCGAATACCGCGTCGACAGCGCGCTGATGCCCTCGCAACTGCCGTCCAGCCCCCCGAAGGGCCCGGTGCCCGAACGCTATCTCCAGCTGCCGCCCGGACTGGACCTCGTCCGCATGACCGCCCGGCGGGTGACGGACTCGCTCGGCGACGGCCGCAACCTGCGCGCCGGCCGCCTCGTCCACTACCTGACGCACAACGGCTTCTCGTACAAGCTCGACCCCTTCGTCCCCGTCGCCGGCAAGGACCCCGCCGAGCATTTCCTGGAGACGCGGACCGGGTACTGCGTCCATTTCGCGACGGCGCTGGCGCTGCTCTGCCGCTCGGCCGGCGTGCCCGCCCGCGTGGCCACGGGCTTCCAGCTGCACGATCCCGAGGAGGACGGCTCCTTCCTCGTGAGGAACTCGGACGCGCACGCCTGGGTCGAGGTCTGGTTCGGCCCCGAGCACGGCTGGCGCGTCTACGACGCCACCCCGGGCGCCATTCCCGATGCGGCCGCGGCGCCCGACGGCGCGCCGGTCGCGTCCATCGAGGATAAGAAGAACGAGAAGGGCCCTCCCAAGCGCTGGGATTCCTTCATCACGGATTTCGATCCGTCGACGCAGGCGCTCGCGCTCGGCGAAGGGGCGCGCAAGCTGCTCCGCGGCCTCGGCGCCGTCGCGCGCGGAGTGGTCTCCCCCGTCACGGGAGGACTCCTGGCCGGGCTGCTGCTGCTGGCCGCGGTGGCGTATGCGCTGCTGCCCCGCAACCGCAAGAACCGCCTGCGGCAGATCGTCGCCGGCTTCAAGGAAACGACGACGGTGGATTTCTACCGCGACTTCCTCTGGCTGCTGTCGAAGCGGGGCATCCGCAAGCATCCGTCGCTGACGGCACGGGAGTTCGCCGTGCAGGTGCGGGCCGCGGTTCCGGACGACGGCGTGGACTATATCACCCAGAAGTTCTGCGAGGAGCGCTACGGCGCGAGGCCTCCCGAGCCCGAGGAGCGCCGCCGCATCGACGAGATCCTCCGGCGGCTGGAGCAGGTGCTGCAGACGCCGCCGAAGGGGTCCCTGCCTACAGCCTGACCCGGACCTCGCCGACGACGATTCCGGCGTGGTTCCGCAGCGTGGTCGACGCCGCCTTGCCCAGCCCCGAAAGCTCGCCCTTCTCCAGCCAGCCCAGTTTCCGGATCGCCTCGTACAGCACCGGCAGCCAGGCGCGCGCGGCGCCGTCCTCGACCTTGAGAGCAAGACCGGCATCCCGTCCCGGAAAGCCGCAGACGTAGACGCCTTCCGCGCCGGCCTTGGCGAGGATCTTCCCGGGCGCGCTTCCCATGATCGTCGAGCAGGGCCGGCCCACCATCCGGGGGTGGCTCATCATGGCGTCGCGCACCCGCTTCGGAGTCCCGGGCGTCCCGCAGAACCGGGCGAGCGCCGCCGCAGTCGCCTTCAGCGGAAGCGCGAAGGTCGGCGCGCTGCACCCGTCGATGCCGACGGGGATCCGCTTCTCCGGCAGGCCCGAGAAGCGGGCCAGGTTCGCGAGGTTGCCCCTCTGAAGGGGATGCGTGGGCTTGAGATAGGTTCCGACGGCCGCCCGCATGAACTTCGTCGCAGCGACCATCCCGGAGTGCTTTCCGGAGCAGTTGTTGTGGAGCACCGTCGGTTCCTTGCCCGCCTTATAGAGGTCGCGAAGCGCCCGTGGACTGCTCGGCGGGTGGACGCCGCACTGGAGCGCGGCGGGGAGGAGCCCCGCCTTTTTCAGGATGGAGCTCACCGCGCGGACGTGTTCCGCCTCTCCGGAATGGGATCCCGCGATGACGGAGATCTCCTCCGGGACGAAGCCGTACGCGTCGGCCGCGCCGCTCTCGACCACGCTGAGGCACTGGAACGGCTTGGCGCAGGAGCGGAGGAAGACGGGGTGGTCGACGTCGCCTCGCGCGAGCACGGTCCGACCGTTCTCCACCGCCGCCAGCGAGACATGGTGGACGGCCTCCGGCCGGCCGGCGCGGAGGAACTCGCAGAGGATGGGCTTCATTCGAGGGCCTTTCGGATCATCGAGTCGACGCCGGCGAAGGGCGTCTTGCGGGCATCATAGCCGAGGGCGAAGGTTCGCGCCCGCAAAACGCAGCGCCGGGCGGCGGCCAGCAGCACGCGGCTTCCCCGCACGTCGTCGCCGAAGTAGAGGGCGCACTGCAGCAGCCGGACGAGGGCAAACGCCTTGCTCACGGGGCGGACGCCGCGCGGCCCCTTGCGGTCGAGCAGGATGACGGCCTCCAGCGGCCGGGAGACATTATTGCGCCCGATCAGGAAATCGCCGCGGAACGGCGTGCCGTGGAGGCGGTCGCCGACGACGCCGACCAGTTCGTCCGCCAGGAGCCGCTTTCCGGGGACCGATCTTCCCAGGGTGCTCTTGCCCGCCCCGGACACGCCCGGGAACAGCCAGCCGTCGACGGCCGCCGAATGGCAGAGGAAGCCGCCGCGCTTCACCAGGAGGAAGCTGAGCACGATGCGCAGGAGCGAGTCGAGGGCGGACGCTTTCCCGGCGATCGTCGCGCGTCCGAGTTGCGGCGCCAGGTCGAGCTCCAGGTCGTGCCGCTCGATCCGCCCCGCCCGACCGTCCCAGACGACGCGGGGTTCGTCTCTATAGGGCCGCAACTTCTTCCGGACCAGCGTGATCGTCAGGGTGAGGTGCGGATCCGACCGGACGAGAAACGCTGCGTAGCGCTTCCGCGCCGCGGCGACAAACCGGGCATCGTCCGCCTGAACGCGGAGGACATGGTCGCAGATC
This sequence comes from Planctomycetota bacterium, assembly GCA_035644495.1. Lineage (GTDB taxonomy): Bacteria > Planctomycetota > MHYJ01 > MHYJ01 > JACPRB01 > JACQFK01. The sequence continues at coordinate 6,713 of DASQOM010000074.1, forward strand.
CGGACGGTGAGTTCAGACAAGTTTCTTGAAGATGTAGAGGGAAAGGATCGCGGGAGCGAGCAGAGAGGCGACCAGCAATCCCTTGAGCGGAGGCCCCTCCGAAAGCACGATCGCGGCGTCGACCAGGATGTAGCCGGCGACCCCGTCGCGAACCATCAACATGAGGCCTTTGCGATCGTTCGCCCTCCGGGCTCGCCGGACGATCCACGCCACCAGGATCCAGGCCGCTGCCAGGGACAACACGAGTTGCCCCGTGTGCCGATGACCGTGCGTCAGAATCAGGATCAAGGGAACGACGGTCGCCGCGAGCAGCGCCCCGATGGACATGCCGACGGCACCGATCATCAGCTTGCGACGGTCCAGCGCGGCGTCTTCGAGCGTGGACACATAGGTCAAAGACGTTCCGTAGATGAACAAAGGGGCGGCCAGCGCGGCGCATTTCCAGGGATGCGCACCATCCAACCCCGAGTCGAACCGGATGGTTACGACCGCAACAACTCCGAGCAGTAAATTGCACGCCCGCACGAAACCCATGATCGGCGGCATTTTGATCCAATGCAGATCGTACGCGAGGATGGCCAGGACCACGCATCCCCAGAGAAGAAGACGGTTGAGGAGCGGAGTCGCCGGAATCCAACAGATCGCCGCCAACGAAACCCCCAGAAGGATCCAGGCGATCGCGATCGCGCCGATTCGGGACACCCGTCCAGAAGGAAGAACCTTGCCCGGGGCGGCTTCCCGGTCCTTTTCCAGATCCGCGATATCATTCAAAGCCATCCCGAACAAATAGAGGCACCCGGAGGCGAGCGCGAGCAGCGCCAGCGTTCCCGAGAACTCCAGCTTGTTCGAGGTGCCGACGCAATAACCCGCGGCGCTGTCAGCGATCGCGGTGAAGACCAGGGGAAAGCGGACCAGCTTCAGGTATGCGACTAGGTCAAACCGGCGGGCCACTAGAATCCCACGATGTCGTCGAGCTTGGACACGCTGACGACCATGGTCACCCGGACGCTCACTTCCTTCCGGTTGGGCTTCACTCCGAACTTCTTCGTGTCCATGATGTACTGCTCCTTCGTGGACGGGCTCTCCCGGCGGTCGTGCACGTCCACGTCCTTCATCACGAGGAAGTCGGGCTCGACCCGGTCCAGCCGGCCCAGGTAGACGAAGCGCGAGTCGGTGTCCACCACGACGATCTGTCCGACGAGCGCCGTCCAGCCTGCGCTATCCACGGGGCCCGAAGAAATTGGAAATGTCGTTGTACGTCACGAAGACGAAGAGGGTCAGGATGAAGGCCAGGCCCACGTACTGGAACGCCGCGACGAACTGCTCGCTCGGCGGCCCCTTGCCGAACCATTTGCGCACGACCTCGATGAGGAGCAGCACGTTGTGGCCGCCGTCCAGCACCGGGATCGGCAGAAGGTTGAAGATGCCCAGGTTCACCGTGATGAGGCAGAGCAGCCAGACGAAGTTGCCGAAGTTGCGCTGGGCGAACGAGTACGACGCCCGGATGATCCCCAGCGGGCCCGACAGCCCCTTGGCGGACTCGCCGCCCGTCACCAGCTTCCTCAGGATGTCGATGGTCATCACCGTGATGTCCACCGGCTCCTGGAAGCCGATCTTCACCGCGTCCGCGAAGGGCCGCCGACGGAACGGGAAGGCGTCTCCGGCGATCAGCATCCCCTTGTCCGTCTTGAATCCGGCCGAAGCCAGGTCGGCCTCGACCTTCGGCTCCGCGACCAGATCGATTTCCTTCTTCTCGCCGTTGCGACCCACCACGAGATGGATGGTCTTCGGATGCTCCTCGCGGATCCGGTACACCGCGGGAATCTTCTTCCGCTCCAGGCCCTGCAGCGTGATGCCGTCCTCGGCCCCGTCGATCGAGATCAGCTTGTCGCCCGAACGGAGGCCCATCCGGTAATAGAAAGAACCCTCTTTGACGTCGGCGAAGACCGCGCCGTCCTTCTGGCCGACGCCGATCGCGCCCTTCCCGACATCGTTCTTCATCGGGGTGATCGTCGGCCACACGGTCTTTCCGTCGCGCAGCACCTCGAACTTCAGGGCCTTGCCCGCGGACGCCTCGACCACCTCCTTCATCCCGGCCCACGACTTGATGGGTTTGTCGTCGATCTTGACGATCAGGTCGCCGGGCTCGAGACTGCCCGCCGCCGGACGGTGGTCGACCACCAGGCCGACCCGCGGCTCGATGATGTTCTCGTCCATCCCGATCACGTACCAGGTCTTCGCCACCAGGTCGAGCGGGACCTCGACCAGCTTGGAGTCGTCTTCGAACCTCGGATCGCGGCGGCGCATCGACAGGGTCACCTTCTGGTTCGGCATGCCCCGGAGCATCGAATCCGCCCGCTCCTGGGTGTAGACGTCCTCCCCGTTGATCTTCGCGATCTCGTCCTTCTCGCGGACGCCCCTCTCATAGAGGGTCTTGCCCTGCGGAGGATCCACCAGCGCCGTGCTGGGCGGCGAGGTCCCGTGGAAGCTCGACCGCTGCGCCGTCACCCGGGTCTCCATCGGGATGCCGCCGCGGACGAATTTGACCGGCACCCTGGTGCCGCTCGCGTGCCGGATCATCTCGATGCGGTACTTGTCCAGGCTGTCGATCTTCCGGCCGTCGACCTCGACGATGACATCCCCGGCCCGGAGCGGCTCCTCCGCCTGGGCGTCGGCGATGCTCGGGGTGCCGATGACGTTCGGCGCCTCGCACTTTCCCACCACGTACGACAGGATCGCGAGCGGGAACGCGAGGATGAGATTCATGACCGCGCCGGCGACGAAGATCTGGAAGCGCTGCCACGGCGTCTTCGAGGTCAGCTCGAACGGCTCGCCCTTCCGGTCGTCCCCCAGGGACTCGCCCGCCATCTTCACGTAGCCGCCCAGCGGCAGCCAGGCGATGCGGTATTCCGTCTCGCCCCGGCGGAACTTGTAGATCGCCTGGCCGAAGCCGAGCGAGAAGATTTCCACGCGGACGCCGTTCTTCTTCGCCATCAGGAAGTGGCCGAGCTCGTGCAGAAAGATGATCATCCCCAGGCCGATGACCACCAGCACCGCGTTCCAGCCGTTCCCCAGCCACGTCGAGATCAGTTGCATCGGGCCTCCTGGCGCGCCCAGGAGTCGGCCTGGAGCACGTCTTCGAGCGTGGGATGGGCGACCAGCGAATGGCGGTCCATCACCGTCTTCACCGTCTCGAAGATCTGCAGAAAGGAAATCTCCTTCTTCACGAAGCGGTCCACGGCGACTTCGTTCGCCGCGTTCAGGACCGCGCCCATCGTGCCCCCGGCCTCCGCGGCGCGCCAGCCGAGCTTGAGCGACGGGAACTTCTCCAGGTCGGGCTCCTGGAACGTCAACGTCCGGATCTCCGCGAGGTTCAGCCGCTTCACGTTCCCCTCGGAACGGTCGGGGTAGGTCATGGCGAACTGAATCGGCGTCCGCATGTCGGGCAGCCCGAGCTGCGCGATCACCGACCCGTCGACGAACTCGACCATCGAGTGGATGATCGACTGCGGATGCACGATCACCTCGATCTGGCTCGCCTTCAGGTCGAAGAGCCAGCGGGCCTCGACGATCTCGAGCGCCTTGTTGAACATCGTGGCCGAATCGATCGTGATCTTGCCGCCCATGTTCCAGGTCGGGTGCTTCAGCGCCTGCTCCACCGTGATGGAGCCGAACTGGGACTTCGGCGTTTCGCGGAAAGGTCCGCCCGACGCCGTCAGGAAGATGCGCTTCACCTCCCTTTGCGCGCCGCTGCGCATCGACTGGAAGATCGCGCTGTGCTCGCTGTCGACGGGGACGATCGTCGCCCCCGACTTCTTCGCGCGCTCGAGGACGATCGGGCCGGCGACGACCATCGACTCCTTGTTGGCCAGGCCCAGCGTCTTGCCGCGGTCGACCGCGTCGATCACCGGCCCGAGGCAGGCGGCGCCGCTGATCGCGCAGAGGACGACGTCCGAGTCCTCCGAAGCGGCGATGGCGCGCACGCCCTCCATGCCCTTCAGGAGCTCGGTCGAGGAGCCGTTCAGTTCCTTCTTGAGCGCGTCGTACTCGACGGCGTCGCAGAGCGCGGCCTTTGCGGGCTTGAACTTGTCGATCTGCTGGCGGAAGACCTTGCGGTTGGCGCCGGCCGCAAGCCCGGTCACGTTGAGACCGAGGTGCGAGGCGACGTCGAGCCCGTTGACCCCGATCGACCCCGTCGACCCCAGGATGGCCAGTCGTTTCATGAGAGGAGCACCTCGTAGGCGTGTTGGGGCTTTTCCTTGCCCTTGAGGGCGACCTCCCCGAGGTCCTTGGTCTTGAAGGCCGTCTTGATGCGCTCGAAGGTGCGCTCCCCGACGACGATCGAATTGATCGGCGGCAGCTTGGAGAGGCGCGCGCAGACGTTGACCGTGTCGCCGAGCACCGTGTACTTGATGTGCGCCTTCGCGCCGACATTGCCCGCGACCACGGGACCCGTATTGACGGCGCAGCGGACGTCGAAGTCCTTCTCGGGATGCTCCTGCTTGAACTTCATCAGCTCCTTGAGGAACGCGGCGCAGGCCTTCACCGCCTGGTTCGCGTGGTCCTGCACCTCCAGCGGCGCGTTGAAGATGGACATCACCTCGTCGCCGATGAAGTTGTTGACGTGGCCGTTGTGTTCGAAGATCGCGGTCGTCGTCATCTGGAAGAACTCGTTCAGCAGCGCGGCAACCTGGGCGGGCGTGTGGTTCTCCGCCATCTGGGTCGACTGCACGACGTCGATGAACGCGACGGTGACCTCCCGCTCCGCGACCTCCAGGCCGACCTCGCCGCCGCGCTCCATGAGCAGCTTGACGTGGTCCGGGGAGTGGTACTTGGACAGGTTCGAGCGCAGGTTCTCCTCCTGGCGGAGCTTCGCGGCGGTCTCCTCCTGCTTGATGCGGATCGCGACGAGATTCGCGATGGCGGTCATCAGCTCGAGGTCGTCCTTCGTGAACGCGTAGGACTTCGCGAGGTTGTCCAGGTAGATGGCGCCGTAGACGTGGTCGGACTCCCAGAGCGGGACGCAGAGGGCCGCGCGGATGTTGTACTGGACGATGGACAGCCCCTGCATGAAGCGCGGGTCCTGGAGCGCGTCCGAGGTGATGATCGACACCTTGTCGTTCATCACCTGGGACGTGATCGTGCGGGAGACGTTGATGTCCTTGCCGTCGACGACGCCGCGGAGGCGGTGGTAGGCCTGCCGGGTGCTGAGCTCGCCGGTCTTCGGGTTCTTGAGCAGGAGGACGCTGCGCTCGGCGTTGACGACCTCGAAGATGAGCTTCATCGCGGTGACGAGCATGTCGTCCAGGGAGCCCGCGCTGGCGAGGGCCTTGCCGACCTGGAAGAGGATGAAGAACATCTTCGACTCTTTGGCGGCCTTCTCCCCGCCCGCCTCTCCGCGGATATCCCTGAGCGAGAGGCCCTTGGAGAGGGCGCCGGTGATGTCGAAGCTGAAGCTCTCGGCGATCTCGTCGACGTGCTTGATGATCTGCTGCGAGCCCGGGATCTCGGTGGGCTTGCGAGCCTCGCCCGTTCCCGTGGGCGACTTCAGCGGCGTCGTCTTCGCCGCCGGGGCTTCCTCGACGAAGTGGATCTCCGACTCGCCGACGCGGATGATGTCGCCGTTGTCGAGCGGCTTCATGTCGACGCGTTCGCGGTTGACGAAGGTGCCGTTGGAGCTGCCGAGGTCATAGACGACCCAGCGTTCGCCCTTGCGGACGATGCTGGTGTGCTTGCGGGAGATGAGGGAGTCCTTGAGCTCGATGTCGTTTTCAGGCGTGCGGCCGATGCTGATGGTCTCCTTGTTCAAGGGGACCTCCCGGGACTGGCCGCCCTGCTTGACAATGAGTTTCGGCAACGCTGCGCCTCGCACGGAAGGGGTTGAAGGACTCAAATTCATTCAATCATTTCCACCGGGAAGGGTCAAGCGGGCCCGCCCGGCGGCCGTTTATATATTATCGGTGAAAAACGTTGACGCCCCCACCGGGACCCGTACGATGAATGTTTCCATCCGTCCATGGAGGCCCTGATGAGGATCCTTCGAGTCGGCCTCGCCTTCCCCCTGCTGCTCCTCGCCGCCGTGCCGGGCGACGACACCACCCGCGCCGGGGTCAAGCCGTCGGCCTCCGACACCCTCATGCTTTACTACCCCAACGACCCGAACACGATCAATCCCATCCTCTCCAGCGACACCGTCAGCGAGGATTTCCAGCGCTGGGTGATCGACACCCTGGCGGAGTCGAAATTCAGCAATCCGGATGAATGGGAGCCCAGCCTGGCCGAGAACTGGGAGTTCGACGAGAAAGCCCTGGAGTACACGATCCACCTCCGCAAAGGAGTGAAGTGGAATGCCTCGAGGTTCCCGGACGGAACGCCCATCCCCGCCAAGGAATTCACCGCAGCGGACGTGAAGTTCACCTACGACGTGGTCCTGAACGAAAACGTTGACGCCGCCTCCTACCGCAGCTACTACGAGGATCCCGAGGCGAAGACCAAGGAAGACAAGTACAAGGTCAAGGTCAGCGTGGTCGATCCCTATACGGTCAAGATCAAGTGGAGCAAACCCTACTTCATGGCCGACGAGTGGAGTCTCGGCCTGCCCTTGCTCCCGAAGCACATCTACAGCGTCGATGCCAAGGGCGAGCCCATCTCGAACGACATCTCCGGCGAAGAGTTCGCCAAGGGGTTCAACGACCACTGGGCCAATTCCCTGCTCATCGGGACCGGTCCCATGATGTTCTCCTCGTGGAAGAAGAACGAGCGCCTGGAGCTGATCCGGAACCCGGACTACTGGGGAAAGCCGTTCTACTTCAACAAGGTCGTGTTCCGCAACATCCCCAACTCCAACACCTCCCTGGAAATGACCCTGAACGGCGAACTCGACTGGAGCGTGATCGCCGAGAAGAGTCTCTACGTCCAGACCTTGGAGAAGCCCCAGGTCAAGGAAGGCAAGGCGACGACCACCCAATTCGACTATCCCGGGTACCGGTATATCGGCTGGAACATGAAGCGTGAGATCTTCAAGGAGAAGGCCGTCCGCACGGCGCTCGCCTATGCCATTCCCGTCCAGAAGATCATCGACAAGGTCCTCTATGGCCTGGGCACGCGGCTTTCCGGCCCCTTCCTGCCGACCAGCAGCTCCTCGGACCCGGCGCTCCAACCGCTCCCCTTCGACCCCGACAAGGCCCGTGCGTTGCTCGACGGCGCCGGGTGGAAGGACACGAACAACAACGGCATCCGCGACAAGACGATCAACGGAAAGCTGTTCGAGCTGAAGTTCGATCTCATGATCTATGCCGACACCGCCATGTACCGGACGATCGCGGAAGTCGTGCAGCAGGAATTCCGGCAGATCGGCGTCGACGTTCAGATCTCGCCCGTCAAATGGGCCCTGATGCTCGAGAAACTGCACAAGAAGGAGTTCGACGCCTGCATGCTCGGATGGGCGCTGTCCTGGAAGTCGGATCTCTATCAGATCTGGCACTCCAGCCAGGCCGATGTCATGGAGAGTTCGAATGCGATCGGATACAAGAATCCCGACCTGGACAAGCTCATCGAGGAGCTCCGCATCACGATGGACACGACCAAGCAGAAGCAGCTCTACCGGCAGATGCACAAGCTTCTCTACGATGACCAGCCGTATGCCTTCCTCTTCGTCGACAAGAGAACGGCGGTCTTCAACTCCCGGATCGAGAACGTGAACTACTACAAGATCCGGCCCTGCGTCGACGAGCGCGAGTGGAAGGCGCCCGCGGCCAGGGCCCGGCGTTAGCGTCCGAAATCCTGCGTCAGAGGGGACCGAGCTTCGAACGTGCGCGCCTACATCATCCGACGCCTTCTGCTGATGCTCCCCACCCTCTTCGGCGTCACCCTGGTCACCTTCATCGTGATGCAGTTCGCCCCCGGCGACCCGTTGAAGATGCAGCTTTCCCAGACGGGGGCCCAGGGGGAGTCGGGGGGAACCCGGGAGGCGTTCCTTCATCAACGCCGGCAGTGGAAGCTCGACAAGCCCGCAATACTCAATCTGCGCTGGTTCCGCAACTACGGCGATCCGGCACGACATTGCGCCGCCATCTACGGACTTCCCGACGAGGAGATCCGCCGGCGTCTCGACGACATGGCGGAGGCGAACGGGCACTCGGACATGCACCGCTTCCTCCAGACCCTGAACATCGAGGCCTTCGAGGAACAGCTGAAGTCCGCGGAGCGGCGGGCCGACCTGATCCCCCGCGTCAAGACCGGCGTCCAGATCCTGGTGGAGGAGACGATCGCCGAACACGGCGTCATGTCCTTCACCTCCCTCCTGGATGACCCTGAGCTTCCGATCCGGATCGGGGCGATCCGCTGCCTCTCGCTCTGCACGCTGGGGGATCCGTTCGTCTACACCTACTCCAAGGATCCCCAGCCCGAGGAAACCGACGGGGTCGTGACGACCTGGCGGATCTGGTGGGACCGGGACAAGTCGAAGACGGCCCCAGTTCCGCCCGAGCGGCTGCACACCCTGGAGGAATCGTTCCGGACTCTGGTCGCGGAAAGCTCCCGGGCGAAGATCCTGGAAGGCGTCACCGCCTACACGAAGGCCGATGCGCCGTTCTTCATGGAGCGACTGCTCGGCCAGGGCCCGCTCAAGGAGAAATACGTCGCATCGATCGCGCTGCGGTCGACGGTCAGCCGCCCGCTGAAAGTAGAGGTCAAGCTCGGCGACAAGGAGCCGGCCGTCCGGGCGGTGGCGGAGAACTGGAAGTCCTACGTCGGCCTGCACTCGCAGCGCTACGATCCGCCGATCCTGTCCCGGCTCCTCTATCTGTTCGCCGACACGCAGTATTTCAATTCGCTGACCAAGCTGGTGACGTTCAACTTCGGCCGGTCCATGGTCAAGCCGTACGATCCGGTGGGACCGGAGATCCTCCGCGCTGCGAAGGTATCCGCCCCGATCATGCTGCTGGCGGAAGCACTCGTGTATCTGCTCGCGGTCCCCCTCGGAATCTACGCCGCCGTCCGGCGCAGCCAATGGCAGGACCGCTCGATCTCGCTCGGGCTCTTCGTCCTCTACTCGATCCCTCCGGTCGTGCTGGGAATGCTCTTCCTCACGTTCTTCGGCTTCGGAGCCTTCCTGAAATGGTTCCCGATGTACGGGCTTCACGCGGAAGGATACGAGTCCTTCGCCCCGCTGCACTACGCCCGCGATTACGTCTGGCACATCGCCGGACCCCTGATCTGCCTCACCCTCACCCAGATGGCCAGCCTGGCGATGTTCGGGCGCTCCAGCATGCTCGACGTCGTCAACCAGGATTACATCCGCACCGCCAGGGCCAAGGGACTGCCGGGCAGGACGGTGATCCTGAGGCATGCTCTGCGAAACGCGCTGATCCCGATCATCACGCTGTTTTCCAACTTCATCCCCGCGCTCCTCGGCGGGAGCGTCATTGTCGAGTACCTGTTCGGCATCCCGGGCATGGGGCGGCTTTCCTACGACTCCATCCAGTCCAAGGACTACAACACCGTCATGGCGCTCATCTACCTGGACGCGATCATCGTCATGCTCAGCATCCTGCTGTCCGACTTCCTGTACGTGATCGTCGACCCGCGGATCTCCTTCTCCCGGACCGAGGGAGGTGGATGATGGAGGGCGAAGCCTATTTCGACATCGTCTGGAAGCAGTTCCGCAAGAACCGTGTGGCCGTCGGCATGCTGGGAATCGTTGCAGCGATGTTCCTGGCCGCCATCCTGGCGCCGGTCCTATCCTCCAACCAGCCGTTCTGGTTCCGGGAGGCGGACGGCTCCCTGGTCTTTCCCTGGTTCGTCTCGCTGCTGAACGCCGATACGGCCATCGACCTGGTCTTCAACGTCGCCTTGCTGGCCCTGTTTCCCTGGTTCGCGGCCGCCCTGATCTACACCCGCCTCGCCGCGAGGCGCGGCGTCCCCGGAAGGAAAAGGCTGGCCGCCGTCACTCTGGGCTTCCTCGCCCTGCTCGGCGTCCTGCTGCTCCTGATCCTCCTCTCCAGCGACGCGCTCGGGTCCTGGACCCGGTACCTCAGTTCGCTGCTGATCTTCCTCGTCGCGCTGTCCCACGGGACCTGGATGGCCACTCGGCCTGCGGGAGATCGCGCCAGCGTGCAGCGGCGGCTTTGGAACCGGTGGATCCCGGCCTATCTCCTGCTGCTGCTGGCCTTCGGGATGATCCAGGCGGGAATCCCCGACAACAAGTTTTTCTCCCGGGACTTCAAGAAGGACCAGCAATCGCGCCGGGGCTCGGGCGTCTACCCCCTCATCCCTTATGGCCCTCTGGAGCTGGACCTGGACATCATCTACAAGCCGCCGTTTTTCCGGAAGACCGGCGAACTCAGCCGCTTCCGGGAAGGGGATGTCCACCTCATGGGCACCGACGACTCCGGACGGGACGTCCTGACCCGGCTCCTCTACGGCACCCGGATCTCCATCACGATCGGCATGGTCGCGGTCTCCATCTACCTGACCATCGGCATCTGCATCGGGGCGGTGGCCGGGTATTTCGGCGGCCGGGTCGACATGGTCATCTCGCGGCTCATCGAAATCGTCCTATTGTTTCCCTCGTTCTTCCTCATCCTGACGCTGGTGGCGCTGATCGGTCCCAGCATCTACATCATCATGGTGGTGATCGGACTGACCGGCTGGCCGACGATCGCAAGGCTCACGCGCGGCGAGTTCCTCAAGCAGCGGTCGATCGACTACGTCTCCGCGGCCCGCGCCTTGGGCGCCTCCAATCTACGGGTGATGTTCCGCCATATCCTCCCCAATGCGCTCTCTCCGGCCTTCGTCTCAGCGCCGTTCGGCATCGCGGGCGCGATCGTGACCGAAGCGACCTTGAGCGTTCTCGGCTTCGGAGCGCGGCCCCCCGCCCCCAGCTGGGGCGCCATCCTGAACCTGTCGGTGCAGAACTATGAAAAGTGGTGGTTCACCGTCTTTGCGGGCGTCTCGATCTTCGTCACGATGACGGTCTTCAACGTCGTCGGCAACGGCCTGCGCGACGCCATGGACCCGAGATTGAAGGGAACCCGGTAGCCTTGATAGACTGGCCCGTTTCATGAGCACAACGCCCGACGTCCTGATCGACATCAAGAACCTGAAGACCCACTTCTTCACCGACGACGGCGTCGTGAAGGCGGTCGACGGGGTCTCGTTCCCCATCTACCGCGGGAAGACCCTCGGCGTCGTCGGCGAAAGCGGCTGCGGCAAATCCGTCACCGCCCTCTCCACCCTGCGCCTCATCTCGCCCCCCGGGCGCATCGTCGAGGGCGAAATCCTCATGGACGGAAAGAACCTGGCCACCCTGCCGGAGCCCG
>DASQOM010000075.1:0-17863 GCA_035644495.1 Planctomycetota bacterium
CGGCAGTCCGGCCGGAGGGAAGTCTGGGGTTCGGCCGACACTATTAGGGGGTTGGCCTCATGGAACTCGCCAGTATCTTCGCCGCGATGGTCAAGGAGGACGCCTCCGACCTCTTCCTCAAGGTCGGCGTCCCGCCGGCCATGCGCGTCGTCGGACGCGTCATCTCGATGGGCGGCAATCCCCTGACCGAAGAGAACATGCTGGAGATGTTCAACGAGGTCTGCGACGACTTCGCCAAGAAGAAGTTCGCGGAGAAGGGCGAGGTCGACGTCTCCTACGAGATCTACGGCGTCGGCCGCTTCCGCGCGAACATCTTCCGGCAGCGCGGCTACATCGGCATGGTGTTCCGGCACATCCACGCGAAGATCCCGACGATGGAGGATCTGAGCCTGCCGGCCGAGCAGCTCCGGCGCCTGGCGCTCCTGCCGCGCGGCCTGGTGCTCGTCACCGGCACCGCGGGCTCCGGCAAGTCGACGACCATCGCGTCCATGATCAACTACATCAACGAGGCCGAGGAGCGACACATCATCTCGGTCGAGGACCCGATCGAGTTCACGTTCACGGACGTGAAGTGCGTCATCGACCAGCGCGAGGTCGGCCAGGACACCGACTCGTTCGTGACGGCGCTCAAGCACGCGGTCCGGCAGTCGCCGGACGTGATCTTCATCGGCGAGATGCGCGACATCGAGACGATGGAGGCGGCGATCAACGCGGCCGAGACGGGCCACCTGGTCTTCTCGACCCTGCACTCGCTCAACGCGATGCAGACCGTCGACCGCATCATCAACTTCTTCCCGCCGCACCACCACCCGTTCCTCCAGATGCAGCTGGCGCAGCTGCTCGAGGGCGTGATCGCGCAGCGGCTGCTGCCGACCAAGGACGGCACGGCGCGGATGCCGGCGATCGAGCTCATGTGCTCGACGCCGACCGTCCAGGAACTTCTGCTCCACGGGAAAACCCGGGAGCTGTACAAGGCGTTAAAAGACGGCAGTTATTACGGCTGCATGACGTTCAACCAGTCGCTCAAGTCGCTGCTGGAGCGCGACCTGATCACGCTGGAGGACGCGCTGGCCGCCGCGGACAGCCCGGACGAGCTGAAGCTGGAGCTCCGGGGCATCAGCAAGGATGCCAACCGGCACTTCAACGCGGGCAGCGGCGGCAGCGGAGGCGGAGGCCGACGGTAGTTTGCCGGGGAGTTCCCCCGGCCGGGGGACTTTTCGGAGGCGGACGTGATCGACGCAAAGCTGCTCAACCGGCTCCTCTGGGGCGTCAACCTGCTCCTCGGCGCCGGCATCCTGGTCTTCTCCTTCCAGTATCTCCTCCGCGCGTCGGATACGAAGCTCGACCTGAAGCCCGAAGACGACGGCCCGCGCGGACAGGTCAAGGTGCGCGACGAGGGCGACGGCTCCCTGAAAACCCTCTCGAATCCCCTCGAGCCCAAAGCCAAGAACCTCGCGGTCGTGGCCGACAACCCGTTCAAGGCCACGCTCAAGGGGACGCTGCCCAGCGAGAAGGAACCCAAGCGCGGGGTGGCCTTCATCAAGTCCATCGCCCGCAACGTCGAGCTGGTCGCCTACGTCGACGAGGAGATCTTCCAGGAGGGGAAGCCCTACGAGGAGTTTCGCGGCTGGACGCTGTCGATGGTGAGCAAGGACCGGGCGGTCTTTGTCACGAAGGACGGCAAGAAGGCGGAGTTGACGATCGACCAGACGATCGCGGCGCCGCCGGGGGGCGCGCCGGGCGGGCCGACGACGGCGCTTGGCCCGGGCACGGCGCGGTCGGTCATCGGCAAGGCCTACACGAGCGAGGCCTATAAGAGCCGGCTGCTGGCCTCGGCGGACACGCGGCAGGTGTGGGGCCTCGACCAGGACGAGATCGAGTGGGCCGGCCAGAACGCGGAGCAGATCATCGACCGCGACTTCCAGGTGGCGCCTTATGCGGGCGGCGGGCTGCGCATCGAGAACGTGACGGCGGGCTCGATCGGCGCCGCGCGCGGCCTGGTGGCCGGCGACGTGCTCCGGGAGGTGAACGGCCAGCCGCTGAACAACATCACCGACGTGCGCACGCTGATGAACAATCCGACGATGAAGTCGCAGGCGGGCCTTCGCCTGACGGTGGAGAGAGCCGGTCGCCCGATGACGATCGAGTACCGACCCCTGCCCAGGTAGTCCGCTCTACTCCGCCCCCCCCGGGGGGCGACTTTCTGCAGTCTCCTGTCGACCTAGCTGAGGAATTCCTCGTGCAGCGCCCGGACCGCCTCCGGTCCGTCCTCGCCCTTCACGATGAAGCTGATGGACAGCTCCGACGACCCCTGCGCGATCGCCATGATGTTGATGTTCTTTTTGCCGAGGGCCGAGAAGACGCGGCCGGCGGTCCCGGGGTGGCCGCGCATATAGGAGCCGATGACGGCGACGATCGCGACCTTCTCCGCCACGTTGATCTGCCGGGCTTCGCCGCTGCGGAGCAGGTTGGCCTCGAGCGTTGCGCGGGCCTGGGCGACCTGCGAGCCGTTCACGGCCAGCGAGATGCCGCCCTCCGACACCGAGAGGATGATGACGCGGACGTTGATCTGCTGGGCGCCGAGCAGGCCGAAGATGCGCGCGGCCGTGCCGGGGCGGCCCATCATGACGGCGCCCGTGATGTTGATCAGGCCCGCATCCTTCACGAGCAGCACCGAGCGGATGATCTCCTTGGGGCGGGTGCTGTCGTCGATGATGAGGGTGCCCGCGCCGGCGGCGTTGAACGTGTTCTTCATGCGCACCGGGATTTTGCGGTCGGCCGCCGGCTCCAGCGCGCGGGGATGCATCGACTTGGCCCCGAAGAGCCCCATCTCGATCGCCTCGATGAAGCGGATGCGCTCGAGGAGCCGCGCCTGCGTCACGATCCGCGGGTCGGCGGTCATCAGGCCGTCCACGTCGCTCCAGATCCAGACTTCGTCGGCCTTGAGGGCGGCGCCGACGATGGTCGCCGTATAGTCGCTGCCGCCGCGGCCGATCGTGGTCGTCACGCCGTGCTGGGTGGCCGCGATGAAGCCGGTGACGACCGGCGTCTCGCCCGCCTCGAGGGGACCCTTGAGGGCGTCGGCGATCTGGTAGAGCGAGAGCTCCATCAGCGGCTCCGCCTCGCCGAAGCGCTCGTCGGTGACGAGGCCGATCTCCTGGCCCGTATAGCACTTCGCCTTGACGCCCTCGAGCTCGAGGGCCTTGCGGAAGAGCGGCGCGGAGAGGCGCTCGCCGAAGGACGCGACCGCGTCGCGCGAGCGCGGCGTCAGCTCGCCGACCATCGAGATGCCGAGGATGAGCTGGTCGAGCTGGGTGAGCAGCGGGGCCACGGCGTCGGGCTGGCCGAGCGCCCTGGCGGCGTCCTCGTGCCGGCGCCAGACCTCCTTCATGCGCGCGCTCATCGCCGGGTGGTTGGCGGTGCCGGCGGCGTCGGCGAGCGCCAGCAACTCCTCGGTCATGCCGTCGAGGGCCGAGACGATGGCGACGACCTGGTTCCCGGCCGAGTTTTCCTTGAGCAGCTTCGCGCAGCGGCGCATCCGGTCGCCGTCGGCGACCGAGGTTCCGCCGAACTTCATCACGATCTTCATAGTTCTCAGCCCTGCGTCCTAGGTCCGGGGATTGTGCGACTCCACCGAGTGCCAGATGTCGATCAGGTCGCGGAGGATGGCGGTCGCGGTCTCCGGGCCGCCGGCCCCGCGGCCCACCAGGGCGACCTCGCCGCCGGTCTTGAGCTCCAGGCCCAGGCAGTTCAGGCTGCCGCCGACATTGAGCGGGGAATCCGACGGCACCTCCTGCGGGGCGACCGTCAGGCCGTCGCGGTTGATCTGGGCGATCAGCTTGATCGTCTTCCCGGCTTTCCGCGCCTCCTGGATCCTCGAGATCGGCAGGCCGCGGATCCCCTGGATCTTCACGTCGGAGATCGTGCAGGGCCGGCCCAGGACGCCGTTGGCCAGGATGACGATCTTGGTCGCGGTGTCGATGCCGTCGATGTCGGCCGACGGGTCGGCTTCCGCGTAGCCCAGCCGCTGGGCCTCGGCCAGGGCCTTGTCGAAGTCCCAGCTCTCCTTGTCCATCTTCGTCAGGATGAAGTTGGTCGTGCCGTTGAGGATGGCGCGGACGGCGATGACTTCGCAGCCGCGGGTGACTTCCTCGGCCAGGGCGAGGACCGGGGTGCCGCCGCCGACCGTGCCCGAGTAGCGGAACTGGCAGCGGTTGTGGCGGCTGAGCTCCTGGAGCGCGGGGAAGGCGACGGCGAGCGGCGCCTTGTTCACGCAGATCACGTGCTTGCCCGTGCGGAACGCCGCCTTCAGGCGCTCGAGGGCGGGGCCCGGGGTCCGCACCGTGGTCGGCGTCGCCTCGATGAGGATCTGCGCCTCGCTCTCGGCGATGATGTCGGTCTCCTTCGCATCGCGCACGCCGTGGGCGGGCATCGCGCCGACGGTCCCCTTTTTCTCCTTGGTCTCGAGCAGCTGGGCCGTGTCCAGCCCGCGCGGGTCGATCGCCGCGCCCTTCGAGTCGATGACGCCGACGAAGGACGGCGACAGCCCGTGCTTGGAATAGAGCGCCGCCCGTTGCTCCTCGAGGAGCTGGACGACGGACCGGCCGACGACGCCGAAGCCGGAAAGCAGGATCTTCATCCGTCGAGCACTTTCCGGATCGCGTCCAGGGTCGGCTTCACCTGCTGCATCCGGACGGGCGCCTTGGAGAGCGCATCGGGGTCCTTGAGACCGTGGCCGGTGGTGATGCAGACGACGGTCTTGAGCCCGTCGAGCGGCAGCCGCTTCTTCAGGAGATACGCGATCGGCACCGCGCTGGCGGGCTCGACGAAGAGCCCTTCCGCGCGCGCGAGGTACTGCTGGGCTTCGAGGATCTCGTCGTCGCTGACGATGCCCGCGTCGCCCCCGGAGTCCTTGAGGGCCGCCATCGCCTTGCGCCAGCTGACGGGGGCGCCGATGCGGATCGCCGTCGCGAGCGTTTCGGGATTCGGGACCGTCTGATACTCCGACTTCGACATCCACGCGCGGGCGATCGGCGCCGCCTTCTCGGCCTGGACGCCGATCATCTTCGGCAGGCGCGACACGCGGCCGAGCCGCTTCCACTCGAGGAAGCCCTTCCAGATCGCGCTGATGTTGCCCGCGTTGCCCATCGGGAGGACGACCGCGTCGGGCGCATCGCCGAGGGCCTCGCAGATCTCGAAGGCGAGCGTCTTCTGTCCCTCGAGCCGGTACGGATTGAGCGAGTTGAGCAGGTAGACGCCGCGCTCCTTCACCGAGAGCTCGACCACGAGGCGCATGGCATCGTCGAAGCTGCCCTCGACCTGGGCGATGCGCGCACCGTGGGCGATGGCCTGGGACAGCTTGCCCAGGGCGACCTTGCCCGCGGGAAGGAGGACCAGCGCGGCCAGACCGGCGCGCGCGGCATAGGCGGCCATCGAGGCGGACGTGTTCCCGGTCGAGGCGCAGCCGACGGCGCGGGCGCCGGCGGCCCGGGCCATGGCGATGCCGACGGTCATTCCCCGGTCCTTGAAGGAGCCCGTGGGATTCTCGCCCTCGTTCTT
Source organism: Planctomycetota bacterium (assembly GCA_035644495.1). Taxonomy (GTDB): domain Bacteria; phylum Planctomycetota; class MHYJ01; order MHYJ01; family JACPRB01; genus JACQFK01. The sequence continues at coordinate 5,560 of DASQOM010000075.1, forward strand.
CACGTAAAGTTGGGGGACGCCCAGATCCTTGCCGGCGCGCTCGCAGGGATGGAGGCCCGTGTCGCCCTCGCCCAGCGTCACGAGCTTTGCGACGGGCAGCAGAGACTGGTACCGCCAGACGCCCTTGCCGGTGAACGCGACCGCCTTGGCAAATTCGGCGTCCTCATAGAGGACTTCGAGGGGGTTGTCGCACTTGCGGCAGGAGTAGAGGGTGGGCTCGCTTTCGAAGCGGGCGTCGCAGGTAAAGCAGCGGAGAAACATGGAGGGAACATAGTAAGAAGGCGTCAGGCAACAGGCAATAGGCAATGGTGCGGCAGAAGGCATCCTGCATCAGGCATAAGCTGGGGTCCCCCCTGCTCCCCGGGGGGGAAGAGGGGGGGTACGCTTCCGATGCCTTATGCCTGATGCTAGAATGCCCCGGATGAGGATGGGGGTGATCGACGTCGGCAATACCCGCACGAAGCGGGCGGTTTTCGACGGCACCCGTCTGAGCTCCTATAAGGGACCGGTCGACGGGTGGATCGGCGTCCGCGTCGGGAAGGGTGCTCTGCCGAAGGGCACCCTGCTGCTGGGCCGCGACTTTCCGCCGCTGGTGAAGAATCGCGCTCTCCGGCCGCACACGGTCGGCGCCGACCGGCTGGCCCAGGCGTCGGCCGCCTGGGCCCTCACCCGGCGCGCGTGCGTCGTCGTGTCCCTCGGCACCGCGATCACGATCGACGCCGTCAATCGCCGCGGGGAGTTCATCGGGGGCCTGATCGCGCCGGGGCTGCGGCTGATGTCGCGGGCGCTGCACGAGCATACGGCGCTGCTTCCCCAGGTCGAGCCCGCGCGGATGACGTCCCCGATCGGGCGCCATACGAAGGATGCCATCCGGGCGGGAGTGTCGTACGCGGCGGAGGGGTTGATCCGTGCGGCCCTCGCGCATCACCGCGGGCGCGTGTTCGGCACGGGCGGGGACGCGCCGCTGTTCCGGGACCTCTTCGACATCCTGGCTCCCGACCTGGCCCTGGAGGGCGCGGCCCGCTCGTGGCAATGCTGGCGGTCCTGATCAGCCCGTCCGGGAAGGGGGCCCTCGCGGTCGTCCACGTCTGCGGTGCGGGGGCGGCCTCCCTCGCGGAGCAGCTCCTCGGCCGCCCCGTCGGCGACGCGCCGCATCTCTGTAAGACGGAGTTCGACGAGCTCCTGACGCGGCGCGTGCCGGGATTCACGGGGGAGGAGACAGTCGAGATCACGTCGCACGGCGGCGCCGCCGTGACGGACCGGATCCTGTCCGCGCTCGAGGCGGCCGGCGCGCGCCGGGCCGATTCCGGCGAGCTGCTCGACAGGGCCGTCGAGACGGGGGCGCTCGACCGGATCCGCGCCGAAGCGTGGGCCCTGCTGCCGCATGCGGCCACGGAGCTCGCGGCGCTCGTCCTCCACGACCAGGCCCAGGGCTCGCTGTCGACGGCGGTCGCCGCGATGTCGGCTGCCCGCGACGCGGAGCGGCTGCTGTCGACGTCTCCGCTCGGCACGGCGCTGGCGTCGCCCCGGCGCGTCGTGCTGGCGGGAAGCCCGAACGTGGGGAAGTCGACGCTCTTCAACGCGCTGGTCCGCGAGGACCGGGCGCTGGTGTCTCCGGTGGCCGGCACCACGCGGGATCCCGTGCGGGAGGTAATCGCGATCGACCAGGTCCCGATCGAGCTCGTCGACACCGCCGGCGTGGACGCCCCGCGCGATCTGCTGGAGCAGCTGTCGATCGAGCGGACGCATCGGGCGCTGCGGGAGGCGGACGTGGTGCTGTTCGTCTTCGACGCGGAAGCGGGCGCGCAGGGGCAGGAACTGCGCTTCCTCGAATCGCTCGGGCACCGGCGCGCGATCCTGGTCGTGAACAAGATCGATGCGGGAAACCGGAAGCCGCTCCTCGAGGCGCTGCCGGTCTCGGCGAAGACGGGGCGGGGACTGGACGACCTGCGCCGGCGCATCCTGCGCTCGCTCGGCGTGTCGCCCCGGCACGCGCCGGGGGCGCCGGTGGTCTTCACGCCGCGGCAGGAGCGGATCCTGGCCCGGGCCGCGTCGGGCGCGCTGGCGCCGGAGGCCGCGCGGACGGAACTTTTTTCGTAAGGCGAATGCCGGACGGGGCAGAATCGTTTATACTTCGTTCGGATGATGCAACCGACTTCGCGCCCCTTCCGGCTGCTCAACTGGAACGTCCATCACTGCGTCGGCATCGACCGCAAGCACTCCGTCGAACGCGTCGCCGACGCCATCCTCGAGCTCGAGCCCGACGTCGTCGCGCTCCAGGAGCTCGAGGTCAACCACAAGCGCTCGCAGCGCATCGACCAGCCGCGGCGCATCGCCGAGCTGCTGGACATGGACTATCACTACCATCCGGCACGGGTCACCGGGGGGGCGGGCTTCGGCAACGCGGTCTTCACCCGGCACGCGATGCGCGAGGTGCGCACCGCGCATCTCCCGACCTTCCGCTTCCTTCAGAAACGCGGCGCGGTCTGGATGTCGGTGGAGCTCGACGGCCACTCGGTTCAGATCATCAACACGCACTTCGGGCTGATGCGCCTCGAGCGCCTCATGCAGGCCCGGGCGCTCTGCGGCAACGACTGGCTCGATCACCCGGAGTGCCGTGAAAACCCCAGGATCGTCTGCGGCGACTTCAATGCCACGCCGATGTCCCGCGTCTACAAGCTGCTGGACTCGACCCTGAAGGACGCCATGAAGCTGGCCGGCGATCCGAGGGTACGGACCTGGCCCAGCATGCTCCCCATCGTGCGCTACGACCATGTTTTCGTCTGCGACGGCATCCGTGCCCGCCGGGCCGAAGTCCCCAAGACCCCGCGCACGAGGATCGCGTCGGACCACCTGCCCGTTCTGGTGGACTTCGAGGTCCGCAGCCGGGCCAAAAAAAGTTCTTAACCTTTTACTAACCAAAGGGTTAAAATATCGCCCCCAGCGTGGTTTTTTTGTCACACGGGGGGCGGGCTGGGACGTGGTAACCATAGGACTCTAGCGCGAGGATAGACTATGCGGAAGATCGTCGTTGCGGCTCTCCTGACCCTCCTCCCGGCGGCCAGCGCGTTCGCCCAGAACGTCGGCGGCGGCGGCATCTTCCCCCCGAACGAGGTCGACCAGATCAAAGTCGACCTGGCCATCGAGAAAGGCGTCAAGTTCCTGAAGGGCAACAACGCCGCGCACATGGCCAAGCGCGATCACGTCGGCCGCCAGGTCTCCAACCGCGAGCTGGTCCTCTTCACGTACTGCCACGCGGATGTGCCGGAAACGGACCCGGACTTCAAGGCCCTCTTCGACTCGATGATGGCCGACAAGCTGGAGGCGACGTACTGCGTCGCGCTGCAGGCGATGGTGCTCGAGGAAGTGGAGCGCGTGAAGTATCAGAAGCGCATCCTGATGTGCGCCCAGTTCCTGGTCGACAACCAAAGCGCCCAGGGCTTCTGGGGCTACGGCTCGCCCTCGATCTATGTCGAGGACGTGGCCTATGAGATGCCGAAGCGCAAGGACGTCGCGTCGGGCGGCGGCAAGGAAGGCGGCGTGAAGCAGTTCGAGCTGCCGTCCACGAGCGGCCCGAAGAACAAGCCCGCGGTGAAGAACAAGGTCAAGGTCGAGAAGAAGCGCGACGGCGATCCGAACGACAACTCGAACACGCAGTATGCCGCGCTGGGCATGCGCGCCTGCCACGACTCGGGCATCATCATCGAAGGCAAGGTGACCGACGCCGCGATGAAGTGGATCCGCGACTGCCAGAAGAAGCCCACGGGTCCCGAGGAGGACCTGGTCGAAGGTGGCGTGAACGGCCCGAACAACGCCAAGAACATGCCCGGCGTCGCGAGCGGCTCGGGCGCCACGGTGGCCGGTCCGAGCATGGTGCAGCGGAAGGCGGCCCCCGCGGGCTGGTGCTACCGCGACCACGCGGACCACGAGGCCTACGGCTCGATGACGGCCGGATCGATCGGCACGCTGGCCATCTGGGACTACATCAAGGACAACGACGACGGCAAGAAGAAGTCCTGGAAGAGCGACAAGAACATCCACCAGGGCATCCAGTGGATCGCCAAGAACTTCTCCGTGACGTACAACCCCGGCCCCTACGAGCACGCGCAGATGGCGAAGGACTCCAAGAACCAGTACCTGTACTACATGTACGCCCTCGAACGCGCCGGCCTGCTCTACGGCACCGAGATGATGGGCACGCACAAGTGGTATCCCGAGGGCGCCAAGGTGCTCATCGAGACCCAGGCCGCGAACGGCTCCTGGGGCGACGGCACGATCGACACCTGCTTCGCCATCCTGTTCCTGAAGCGCGCCACGCGCGCTCTGGGCGTCGCGACCTACAGCGCGGGCCAGATGCGGGCGGGCCAGAAGTAAGCGGGGATTCGTGCCCGATACGGAGAGCCGCCTCCTCCATGCCGCCCAGGGCGGCGACGCGAAGGCGTTTGAGAAGGTCCTTCGCCCCCACCTGGCCATGCTCTTCGCCTACAGCAAGGCGATCTGCGGCGATTTCCACGCCGCCGAAGACGTGGTCCAGGAAACCGCCCAGATCGCGTATCGCAAGCTGAACTTCCTCATTCCTGAAGCCGACTTTGCCGGCTGGCTCAAGGCCATCGCGCGCCGCCAGGCCCTCGCCGCGCGGCGCAGCCTGACCAAGACCAACCTTGTGGCGGACGACGTCATCGAACGCGTCTATCAGGATCCCGCGCCGGCTGCGTCCGGCCGCCGCGGCGAGGCGTTGACGGAGTGCATCGACAGCCTGGAAGGCCGCGCCGCGGTGGCGGTGAAGGGCCACTACTTCGACGGCGTCAAGCTCGGCGAGCTGGCCGACCGCATGGGGATGAGCCCGGTGGCGATACGCCAGCTGCTGCACCGGGTGCGCGTGCTGCTCCTGGAGTGCGTGCGACGGCGTCTCAGCGCGGAGAATCCCACATGAGGAAATTCTCCTGCGACGAGGCCCGGGCCGGACTCAGCGACGCGCTGGCGGGCGTCATCGGACGTCCCGAGGCGAACGTTCTGGAAGCCCATCTGCTCGAGTGCGATCCCTGCCGCTCGCTGGCCGAGCTCTTCTTCTGGCAGGACCGCGTGCTGAACGAGCTCGCCGCCCAGGCCCGGATGGAGACCCTCATGGCGCGCGTCCGGGAGAGCCTCACCCGGACGAACCAGGTCGCGGTGGCCGCCGAGGAGCCGTCGACGCGCTTCCGCCGCAGGCCCTCTTATGGCTGGCTGGTGGCGGCGGCCGGATTCGTGCTCGTGCTGGCCGGGGTCCTGCTCTGGAAGCCCGCTTCCAAGGATAACTCCCTCACCAAGGCGCCCGTTCCCGACGTCCGCGAACCTGCCCCCGAGATTCCCCAGCCGGAGCCCCAGGACACGGTCCAGAGCCCCCCGGAGCCGCCGCCGCCCGAGCTGCTTCCGCCCGTGCCGCCGAGCCCGGCCGTCGCGGAATCCAACAGCCCCAAGCCGGTGCCCGCGACGCCGGTCAGGCAGCCCGAGCCCGTGACGACGAAGAACGAGACGCCGACGTCCGCCCCGATCCAGACCCCGCCGCCCGTGAGGGCGTCGGCCGGCGCGGGCGCGGAAGTGGTGGCGAAGCCGAAGACGCTGGACGAGGCGGTCCGGAGCGGAATGGCGTACCTGCGCGCGAAGGCGTCGGTCTTCGCAAGGGAGTCGAAGAACGACGAGCTGCTGCTCTGGACGTATCTCCAGGCCGGCGTGCAGGAAAGCGACCCGGAGGTGCAGGCGGCGCTGAAGCTGATCCTCGAGAAGAAGCTCGAGAAGACCTACAACGTCGCGCTGATGGCGATGCTGCTGGAGGATCTGGACCGGGTCAAGTACCAGAAACGCCTGGCGCAGTGCGCGCAGTTCCTGGTGGACAACCAGTGCGCGAACGGACAGTGGCACTACGGCGATCCGTCGATCTTCGTGGAGAGCGTCGTGGTCCCGCCGCTGCCGCCGAAGTTCAAGGGCGTGCGCAAGGTCCCGGTCACGAAGAAGCGCGACGGCCCGGCGACGGGCGACAATTCGAACACGATGTACGCGTTGCTGGGCCTGAGGGCCTGCAACGACGCGGGCATCGTGCTGCCGGCGGCGTCGATCGAACTCGCGGCCAAGTGGTGGCGCGAGACGCAGTCGAAGGGGTCGGGCGTGAAGGCGCCGGCGGTCGGGGCCGAAGGGTGGTGCTACAGCCGTCACGACCACAAGCCCTACGGGTCGATGACGGCGGGCGGCGTGGGGAGCCTGGTGATCTGCGACTACATCCTCGGCAGGGACTGGAAGAAGGACCGCGAAGTGGCGTGCGGGATGGAGTGGCTGGGGAAGAACTTCTCGGTGACGGTCAACCCGGGCCCCTACGAGCACGCGAACATGGAGGAGAACTCCCAGCACCAGTATTACTATTACATGTACGGACTCGAGCGCGCCGCGATCCTGTACGGGACGGAGCAGGTGGGCGGCTTCGCCTGGTATCCGAAGTCCTGCCAGGCGCTGATCGACGCGCAGCGCCCCGACGGGTCCTGGAAGGCGGCGCAGGGCGGCAGCGAACTGAACGACACTTGCTTCGCGGTGCTGACGCTGCGCAAAGCGACGCGGGCGCTGCCCGACGTCGCGACGGTCACTCCCAAGAAGTAATTTCCATGCATGCACGTTCATTCAATTTCAGTCCGTGACCCATTTTTGATGGAGCCGGTGTATCATAGTCGGGACGGATGGGTTGGGGCGGGGGACCCCCGTCGCCGCATCGAGACATGAGTACGCGACGAGCCGTCAAGGCGGACGGAACTGTGGCCGCACCGGGGCTGGCCGAGGCCGCGCTCCAGGAACAGCTCCAGCTCGTCATCCTCCTCGACATCCTCCAGGACCTCATCTACTTCAAGGACAAGAACAGCAAGTTTCTCCGCGTCAGCCGGGCCCTCGCCGCCCGCTTCGGGCTCGACGACGTCTCCGAGGCCGTCGGCAAGTCCGACTTCGACTTCTTCCCCAAGGAATTCGCCCACCGCGCCTTCGAGATCGAGGGGCAGATCATCCGCACCGGCGAACCCCTCATCGACCTCGAGGAGCACGCGGTCTGGCCGGACAAGAGCGAGACCTGGGTCCTGACGACCAAGATGCCCTACCGCGACTCCAAGGGCGCCATCATCGGCACCTTCGGGCTCTCCCGGGACATCACCGACCACAAGAGGGCCGAGGAGGCCCTCCGCAACTCCATGGCCCTCTACCACTCCCTCGTGCAGAACCTCCCCCAGAACATCTTCCGCAAGGACCTCGAGGGCCGCTTCACGTTCGCCAACGGGCAGTTCTGCTCGACCATCGGCCGCCGTCTCGAGGACGTTCTCGGTCGCAACGACTACGACCTCTTCCCGGTCGAGCTCGCCCGCAAGTACCAGGAGGACGACCGGAAGATCATCAAGTCGGGCAAGAACTTCGAGACCGTCGAGGAGCACCGGCCGCCCGGCAAGAGCGCGCTCTACGTCCGCGTCGTGAAGAGCCCGATCCACGACGCCAGGGGCTACGTGGTCGGCGTCCAGGGCATGTTCTGGGACGTCACCGAGCTGCACCACGCCCAGCGCGCCCTCGAGAGCAGCGAGCAGCGCTACGCGCTGGCCGTCGAGGGCGCCCACGACGGGCTCTGGGACTGGGACCTGCGCGCGGGCGAGGTGTATTTCGCGCCGCGCTGGAAGTCGATGCTCGGCCACGAGGACCACGAGATCGGCAAGTCGCCCGAGGAGTGGATGAACCGCGTCCATCCCGAGGACCTGGAAAAGCTGAAGACGGACCTGGCCACGCACGTTCTCGGGAAATCCGAGCACTTCGAGAACGAGCACCGGATGCGCCACCGGGACGGGTCGTACCGCTGGATGCTGAGCCGGGGCATCGGCGTCCGCGAGCGCGGCAGCAAGGCGGTGCGCCTGGCCGGCTCGCAGACGGACATCACGGACCGCAAGCGCTTCGAGGAACAGCTGGCCCAGCAGGCCTTCTACGACACGCTGACCGGCCTGCCCAACCGCGCGCTCTTCCTGGACCGCCTGGCCCTCGCCGTCACGCGCGCCCGCCGCCGCAAGAGCTCCCTTTTCTCGATCCTCTTCCTCGACGTCGACCGCTTCAAGGACGTGAACGACAGCCTGGGCCACCTGAAGGGCGACCTGCTGCTCAGCGCCATCGCCCGCCGGCTCGAAACCTGCGTGCGGCCCGGCGACACCGTCGCCCGCCTCGGAGGGGACGAGTTCACGATCCTGCTGGACGACATGCGCGACACGGCGGACGCCGTCCAGGTGGCCGACCGCATCCTCGATCAGATGGGGAAGCCCTTCCAGCTCGAGGGCCACGAGGTGTTCGCGACGGTGTCGATCGGCATCGCCCCCGGCCAGCACTACGAGAAGCCCGACGACCTGCTGCGCGACGCGGACACGGCGATGTACCGCGCGAAGGAGCGGGGCAAGAACTGCTACGAGGTCTTCGACGCGGCGATGCACTCGCGGGCGGTGGCGCGGCTCCAGCTCGAGACCGACCTGCGGAAGGCGATCGAGCGGAAGGAATTCCGCGTCTATTACCAGCCCATCGTCTCGCTGCTGGACGACTCGCTGGTCGGCTTCGAGGCGCTGGTCCGCTGGCAGCATCCCCAGAAGGGCCTGGTCACGCCGGGCGACTTCCTGCCGCTGGCCGAGGAGACCGGCCTGATCCTGCCCATCGACTTCATGGTCCTGCGCGAGGCGGCCCGCCAGACGCGGGAATGGCAGATGCGCTACCCCGCGGCGAAGGACTTGCGCGTCAACGTCAACCTGTCCACCAAGCAGTTCTCCCAGCCCGGCCTCGTGGACCGCGTGAAGGACGTCCTGGCGGCGACCGGCCTGGAAGCGAAGCACCTCACCCTGGAGATCACCGAGAGCGCCATCATGGAGGAGTCGAAGGCGCTGGCGGAGATCCTGGAGCAGATCCGCAGCATGGACGTGCGGCTCTATCTCGACGACTTCGGAACCGGGTACTCGTCCCTCGGATACCTGCACCGCTTCCCGATCCACAGCCTCAAGATCCACAGCTCGTTCGTGGGACAGCTGGGCAAGAAGGACGAGCTCAGCCAGCTCGTGCGCACCATCACGACCCTGGCCGAGAACATGAACATGGGCGTCGTCGCCGAAGGCGTGGAGACGAAGGAGCAGCTGGCCAAGCTCCGCGACCTCCGCTGCGACCGCGTTCAGGGCTATCTCTTCGCCCGGCCGCTGCCCGTGCCCGAGGCGGAGTCGCTGATCAAGAACGGCCCGACGTGGACGACCTACGGCGCCTCGAAGGGCGGGGCTCCTGCGCATCAAGCTTCTTGATAGGGGCCCGGCCCTTGTGTTAGACTCCTCTCCTTAATGGCGCTCGACGCGCTCCTCAAGCGGTGCCGGGCGTGGAAGCATCGCCACCTCCTCGGGACAAAAGACCTTTCCAAAGACGACATTTCCCTCGTCCTCGACGTCGCCGAAGAGCTGGCCGCGCTGAAGGACGCCGTGCCCCTCAAGGGCAAGCGGCTGTTCAACTTCTTCGTCGAGCCGTCGACGAGGACCAAGACCTCCTTCGCGCTCGCCGCCCGCCGTCTCGGCGCCGAGGTGGTGGACTTCTCCCCCTCGAATTCGAGCCTGACCAAGGGCGAGAGCCTGAAGGATACGGCGCGGACGATCGAGTCGATGGGCGTGGCGTTCACCGCGATCCGCCACAGCGCCTCGGGCGCCCCGGCCTTCCTGTCGCGCCTCGTGAAAAGCGCTGTCATCAGCGCCGGCGACGGCACGAACGAGCACCCCACGCAGGCCCTGCTCGACCTCTTCACGATCCGGCAGCGCCTGGGGAAGCTGAGCGGCCTCAAGGTCGCCCTCGTCGGCGACATCACCCACAGCCGCGTCGCACGCTCGAACCTCTGGGCCCTCCAGAAGCTCGGCAACGAGGTGACCCTCGTCGGACCGACCACGCTGGTTCCCAAGGACCTCGACGCGGCCACGTCGACCGACTTCGACGCGGCCCTGCGGGAGAACGACGTCATCATGATGCTGCGGCTCCAGCTGGAGCGGCAGCAGGCCGGCCTCTTCCCGTCGACGACCGAATACGTCCGCTTCTTCGGCCTCACGCGCGAGCGGCTGGCGACGCTCAAGGACGGCACGATCATCATGCATCCCGGCCCGATGAACCGCGGGCTCGAGATCAGCGGGGAAGCGGCGGACAGCGACCGCTCCGTGATCCTCAACCAGGTGACCAACGGCGTCGAGGTGCGCGCGGCGGTCCTCCTTCTCCTTTCGCAGGTGAACGCGTGATCCTGATCAAGAATGCGAAGCCATTCGACGTCCTGATCGACGGCGGGAAAATCAAGAAAACCGGCAAGATCTCCGAAACGGCCGACGAGACGATCGACGCCCGGGGCCTGGTCGTGGTGCCCGGCCTGATCGACATGCACGTCCACTTCCGGGAGCCCGGCCGGGAGGACAAGGAGACGATCGCGAGCGGCTCCGCGGCCGCGGTCGCGGGCGGCTTCACGAGCGTTGCGGTGATGGCCAACTCCGGCCGCGTCTGCGACGACGCGGTCGGCGTCGTCTACGTCAACGCGAAATCGAAGGAAGCGAACGGCGCGAACGTCTTCGCGGTGGGCGCCGTGACGAAGGGCCTCAAGGGGGAGGAGCTGGCCGAGCTCGGCAAGATGTCGGAAGCGGGGGCGGTGGCCTTCTCCGACGACGGCATGCCGATCCTCAACTCCGAACTCATGCGGCGGGCGCTGGAATACTCGAACATGTTCGGGAAGGCCGTCCTGTCGCACTGCGAGGACGCGACGCTGACCCGGGGCTTCGTCATGAACGAGGGGCCGGTGTCCGCGCGACTGGGCCTGCGCGGATATCCGAACGCGGCGGAGGCGATCATGGCCGCGCGCGACTGCGCCCTGGCCGCGCTCACCGGCGGGCACGTCCATATCTGCCACGTCAGCGCCAAGGAGACCGTCGAGGTGGTCCGCCAGGCGAAGAAGCAGAAGGTCCGCGTCACCGCCGAGGCGGCGCCGCACCACCTGATGCTCACCGACGACGCGCTGGCCGCGTACGAGTCGAAGTACAAGATGAACCCGCCGCTGCGGACGCGCGAGGACGTGGACGCCGTCCTGATGGGCGTCGTGGACGGGACCATCGACGCGATCGCGAGCGATCATGCGCCCCATACGGCGGAGGAGAAGGAACAGGAGCTTGCGGCGTGCCCCAACGGGGTGATCGGCCTGGAGACGACGCTCGGGGTGGTGCTGTCGCTCAAGAAGCTCCCCTTCGACCGGGCGATCGACGCGATGACCGCGGCCCCGGCAAGGATCCTCGGGCTCATGAGCAAGGGGGCGCTCAAGGCGGGGATGGACGCTGACCTGACGCTGATCGATCCCAAAGCGGCGTGGTCGGTCGACCCGGCCGCATTCAAGTCCAAGGGGCGCTGCACCCCGTACGAGAAGATGAAGCTGACCGGAAAAGCCGCGCACGTCATCGTCGGCGGCCGGGTATGTTTCTGATCGACGGGTACAACCTGCTGCACTCGTTCGCCCGGGAGCGCACCGGGGAGGAAGCCCGGGGCAGGCTGATCGGCCTGATCGAGGCGTTCTGCACGGCGGGCAACTACCGGGCGCGCATCATCTTCGATCCGACGGGCGGCATGAAGCGCAACGAGCAGCGGGGCCCCGTCGAGATCCGGAACGTCCCGCAGGGCGGCACGGCGGACGACGAGATTCTCGAGGCGCTGCGATGCACGGACGACCGCACGCGCTATACGGTAGTGTCGAATGACCGCTCGATCGTCTCCGTCGCGGAGAAGGGCGGGTTTCCGGTGCTGCCCTGCGAGGAGTTCGCGCGGCTGCTGTCGAAGCGGCCGGAGCCGCCCGAGAAGGGCGGGGCGCCGCCGCCGGGCGAGGTGGATTTCTGGTTGAAGGAATTCGGGCTGGAGGATGACCCATGAAGGCGATGCTGCTGGCGGGGCTGGTTCTGGCGGGCGCGGGCGACATCCCGGTGAAGGACGGCGAGAAGATCGCCTTCCTGGGAGACTCGATCACGCAGGGCGGGATGGGGCCGACGGGCTACGTCACGCTGGTGATCCAGGGCCTGAAGGCGAACGGCGTGAATGCGACGGCGATCGGCGCGGGCATTTCGGGTCACAAGTCGAACGACATGCTGGCGCGGCTGCAGAAGGACGTGATCGACCGGAAGCCCGACTGGATGACCCTGAGCTGCGGCGTGAACGACGTCTGGCACGGCGCCAAGGGCGTGGTGCTGGAGGACTACAAGGCGAACATCACCCAGATCGTCGACAAGGCCCAGGCGGCCGGGAT
>DASQOM010000076.1:0-16436 GCA_035644495.1 Planctomycetota bacterium
GAGCTGACCTTCAACGAGCCGAACGGGATCTGCTTCTCGCCCGACGAGAAGAGGCTCTATATCGGCGACAGCGGGACCCCGCACCACATCCGGGTGTACACCGTCGCCGCGAACAACGCGATCACGCTCGACACGGCGAACTTCACGAGCGGCATCTTCGCGGTCATCACCCCGGGCGTGCCCGACGGCCTTCGTTGCGACCGGGACGGCCGCGTCTATTCGAGCGCGGGGGATGGCGTCCACGTCTATATGCCCGACGGCACGCACATCGGGACGATCAACGTTCCGAAGACGGTGGCGAACCTTTGCTTCGGCGGGCCGGACGGGCAGACGTTGTACATGACCGCGCAGACCTCGCTTTATGCCGTGCACCTGGCGACGCTGGGGGCCGGGGTGGCCGGAGGGAATCCGCTGCCGGCGTCGGGCGGCGGCGGGGGAGGAGGCGGCGGCTGCGGCCTGCTCGGGCTGGAGGCCGCGCTGGTCCTTATCGTCCTGCAGCGGCGGCGCGCTGGACCGCGGACAACTTCTCGATGAAGTAAAGGTCGGCCCGGCACCAGGGCTGATCGAGCCGCGACGCAAGTTCCGCGGAGGGCGCCTGGACGCCGTCGGCGAGCGCCGCGAAGAGTCCCCGGGCGAGCAGCGGCGTGTGGGTGTAGTTCTCGCCGCCGGCCATGCGCTCGGCGAAGGCCTGGTACCACACCGGCAGCTGCGTCGTGAGCGCGCGGACGTTGCGATCCAGCTCCCTCGGGCAGAACGCGTGCAGCATGGCCGCGAGCTCGGGGACGAGGTCGTGGTAGCGCGGGATGGAGCCCGAGTGGGCGCCGCGGACTTCGCGGACGAAGTTGCTGTCGGCGCGTTCGTGGTGCACGCGCTCCGTCACGAGCTCGGCCAGGACGGCGAGGGCGCGCTCGACCTCGTCCGGTTTGCCGGCTTTCTGGGCGATGCGCGCATAACCGAGCGCGGCCGCGATCTGGACGTTGGCCTTCGCTCCCGCATCCTTCGCCTTGGGGTCGATCCTGGCCGGCTGGAGCTCGTCGAAGGCTTCCCTGTACTCCGCCTCGCGAGCGAGAACCTTGTCCCAGGAGCCGGTCGCCTGGGCCCATGTCGAGGCCGCGTAGGCGTCGATGCGGGCGAAGGCGAAAGGCTGCGCTGCGAACTTCGTCATGCCGGGGCCGAGGTCGTAGAGCTCGCGACGGGCGCCGGGGGCGTCGGCCGGGAAGCCGGCATCGAAGAGCCCGGCCATATAGGGGGCGGCCTGGGCCTGGAGCTTCGTCGAGAGATAGGGATACGCCTGCGCCAGGATCAGGAGCGTCTCCCCGGGCTGGGTGAAATGCCGCTCCTCCTTGCTGATCCCCAGTTCGACCACGAACGGCGCCCAAGTGCCCCGAAGGAGCTCCGAGACCTGCTCCCACAAACAGGACGGGCTTGTTTGTGGTGTTTTGCCCGGCGCGGGGAAGGGGAGGAAGGGGCGAATCTGGTTGGGGTTGATGGGGATGCGCTCGATGGTCTCGTCGAAGCCGCCGACCCGGTCCGCCGTCAGGTTGCCTCCGGCCGTCACCACGAAGTCGAACTTCTTCTTCCAGGGCTGGGGGACCTTGGTCCCGCCCGTCGCCGTCCTGGGCGTGTCGGGACCGCCGATGCAGACCACCTGCGAGCCGACCACCCAGAACAGCCGCTGCGACGCGATCGCCACGATGGCGCGGTCCGGTCCGTGCCACTCGTTGCACATGTTCACCAGGTACCCGTCGCGCTGGTACTTCTTCTCGCCGTCCCAGCTGCCGGGCAGGGCGCCCGGCCCGAAGATGCCGCCGTACGTGTCGCGCGCGTTGAGGATCGGATGCCACTTCCGCGTCCCCGGATGCAGCCCGCCGAGCGTGCCCTGGTGCGTCGACAGCAGGATGTCGCCCATCAGGCTCAGCGTCTGCGTCTCGTCCCCGATCGTCGCGAAGGCGCTCCACCCAGGCTGGTCGCCCTGCGCGTGCCAGAGGTTCTCGACGCGGCCCGTGACGGGGTCGAGGCGCCCGACCCCGGTATAAGGGCGGACCCCGCGGCTGAAGTTCGTCAGCGCCGTGCGGTAGTACGTGTAGCCGTCGCCGGTCCTCGGGTCGAAGGTCGGCGCCGTCGCCGGGTTGTGCAGGCCGGAGGTGTAGAAGACCGGCGCCAGCCACGGCTCCGTCCCGTCGTCCAGCTTGAGCGCGTAGAAAGTCTGGTCGTAGGGGTTCTCGCGCAGGTATTTCAGCACCGCCTCCTGCTCGGCCTGGTGCCGCTCCGGGGTCAGTCGGAACAGGTTCGCGTATTTGTCGCCGATGAACTTGTCCTTCTCGCCGACCGGCAGCTCGGCCTGCACCTTCGCGAGCAGGTTCTGGTTCCGGTTCATGACCTCGTGGAAGCCGTCGGCCGGGCTGGTGCGGACGACGGCCAGCCCCTTCCAGATCGTCGGCGCCTCGTCGCGCAGCGAGAGGCCCTGCAGCTTCTTGGACTTCCACAAAAGCTTCCCGTCGGTCGTCAGGCAGTACACGTGCATGTCCTCGGAGCCGACGACGACGCGCTGGAGATCCTCCGACAGCGACGCGGGTTTCAGGATCATGCCGCCCGTCTTGAAGGTCCACGCGCGGGTGCCGTCGGCCCTGACCGCGTGGACGACACCGGCGCGGTCGCCGATATAGACGACGCCGGCCGCGACGGCGGGGGCGACCCAGACGCCCGCACCCGCGTCGTAGTCCCACACCTTGGCTCCGGTCTCGGCGTTGAGGCAATAGAGCTTGCCGTCGTCGGCGCCGACGTAGACGCGGCGGTCCGCGAAGGCGACGGAGTGCCCGATGGGGGCCCCGGCCTGGAAGGTCCACGTCGTCGTCCCGTCGGCCACGTTGAGCGCGTGCAGGCGGCCGGCGAAGGTCCCGACGTAGCAGCGGCCGCCGGCGACGATGGCCTCGACGCGGGAGGCGATCATCTCGTCGTGGAAGTCGCGGAACCACTTGCGCTCGTAGGGGCCCTTGACGGTGTCGGCCGTGTACCCCGAGCGCTGGAGGTCCTTATGGAGGGTGGGCCATTCGTCCTGCGCGGCGAGGACCGCGGCGACCAGCACGCTCAGCATCGGCTCAACCCTCCCGTTCGCAAAGCTTCCGGGAAGCTTTGCGAAGGCTTCAGGTAATCGCGGAATAGGGCTGAAGAGTTACCTCGAATCGCCCCATCAACGATCCTGGATGATTTGGGGTTCTTGCCGGGCTTGTCGAGGTGCAGCCCTGCATCCTGAGCCCGCTTGCAGTCGTCGAATCCTCGCACGAGCAGACTCTGCAATAAGGGATTCAGAGTGATTGATTGCACCTAGCGGGAGACGCGCCAGACTTCGAGGGCGCAGAAGTTGACTTCGCCGCCCCGCGCTGCGACCTCGAGGAGGCCGCCCGAGGCGTCCACGATCCAGGGGCCGAGCTTCTGCCAGGTGCCCGCCGCGCCGCTCTGGATCCGCGCCTGGACGAGCCGGCCGCCGATCTGGATGTCGTAGGTCTGCGCCGTCGTTCCGGCGACGACGTACAGGAAGATCTGGTACGGGCCGTTCGGAATGTCGATGAGCGACACCGACGTGCCCTGCGGATGCACCGTCGCGCCCCTCAGGATCTGCCCCGTCGCCGCGTCGGGCGGGGGAATCAGCTCCAGCTTCAGGTCCACGTGGCTGCCGTTCTTCGAGAGCTTCTTCGCGTTCATCCCTTCGAAGTCGGCCTCGCCCACCCGCGCCGTGCCGCCGCCCAGGTTGATCGCCCGGTACAGCGTCGGGCTCCCGACCTTGATCGTCAGCGGCGTCGACGCATACACGGTTCCGGAGCGGTCCGTCGCCTTCGCGATAATCGTGTATGTCCCGCCCGCCACCTTCGCCCAGGCGACGTTCCACGGCGCGCCCGTCTTCGAGCCGAGCAGCGTCGAGCCCGCGTAGAACTCCAGCTTCGCGATGCGGTCCGAGGGCGTCACCGTCGCAGTCAGGTTCACCGTCGCGTTCGGGTCGAACTTCTCGCCCGGGAGGGGGCTCGTGATGACGACCGACGGCGCATTGCCGCCGGCAATCCCGGCGATCGTCTTCAGGTCCCCCGCCATCAGGGCGCGCCCATAGACGCGGACGTCGTCGACGATGCCGTCCGCCGCGAGCCGCTGGGCGCCCGCGCCCGGCGCCGCAATGCCGATTTTCCACGTCTCGTTCTTGAAATCCTTCGCCGCCCCGCCCGGCGTGAACGACGCGGACCCTTCCTGCTTGCCGTTGACGTAGATTCGCACGCTGCCTTCGGAACGGCTTACGACGCCCGCGATGTGGTAGTAGTTGCCCGGCGCGAAGGGCGTCGACGTCACCGCGCTCACGGTCTGGCCGTTCGACAGGACGTGGTCCATCGTGAACTTCTGGTCGGCGTTGTACGTGAGGCCCTCGTGCGCGGCCGACTTGGCGAAGACCGCATAGGCCGCGTCGTTGGGATCGCCGGGCTTCGAGTTCGGCTTGAACCAGCAGGCGAGGGTGAACGTCCCCTCCTGCAGCCTGTCGAGGCCTTCCGAGTTCGGGATGCTGACGTAGCGTTCCTTGCCGTCGAGGGCCACCGCGCCGCCGAACTTGCCGGGGACGCGGGAGGGCTCGTTCACGAGGACGCCGCCGTTGTCCCTGCCGGACGAGTCGGTCGCGGTCGCGCCGGCCTCGTCGAGCTTCCAGTGTCCGATCAGGCTGGGATCGCGCGCCTCGACCACCGGGGGCGCTTCGACGGTCATGGGCTTCTCGTCGACGGGCGGCGCGATCAGGTCGGGCTTCTTGATCCACGAGCGCATCTCCGCCTCGTTCGGCGGGGTGCCGCGCGTGGCCGAGACGACCATGAACGTCACGCCGTAGCCCTTCTGGTCCGTGCAGATCCGCACGTTCTTGACGCCGGCGGTCGTGTACTTCGGAAGCTTCAGCTCCGCCCACTGCCAGACCTTGGCATCCTTGGTGCCGCCGTGCTCAGCGTGCGTCTTCTTGAGGAACGTCATCGAGTTCCGCACCGGCAGCGACGCGTTGCTGCCCGGTTCGATCTTGATCACGTCGCTGCCCTTGGTGTACGTCAGGTCCGTCGCCTGGTAATAGGCCGTGAACACCTCGATGCAGCAGGCGCCGACGTAGGCCCAGCACGAGTACGGGACATCGGCGAAGGCGTAGAACTGGGCGTTGACGTAGTTCTGCGCGCCGCGGCTGGGATCGCTGTCGGCCGTCGACTGCCAGCACTCGCCGAACTTGGGCTGCTTGCCGGACTTGTTGAACGTCCCGCCCCCGTCCATGTCGTCGGGGAGGAAGACGTAGTCCTTGGCGCCGTCGCGGCGGGCGATGATCTGGCTGCGCCGCCGATCGACGGTCGGCGTCCCGGGATACTGGTTGAGCAGATCGCGGTAGGCCTGGACGGCGTTCGCGCGCGACTTCATGTCGGCATAGCCGCGCTCGGCGGCGAAATAGAGCCGGCGGGCTTCGAGGTCGCGCTTGGCCGCCGGGGAGTTCGAGGCGCGCACCTCGGCGATCTTCGACGAGAGCGACCAGTACTTATAGGGGACGGCGTCCGCCGGGCCGCTGTAGTTCTGGCGCGCCGAGTCCAGGTCGCCTTCGATCAGGCAGAAGAGGCCGGCGGTTTTCAGATCGGCTTCCGGAAGGGTCGGCTTGCTGCGCCGGAGCAGGTTGCAGAGCGAGCGGGCCGTCACTTCCGACATCTCGATCGGAAAGGGCGCGCCGCCGCGGACGACCTCGATCTTGTCGGGGTCCGAGCGCAGGAACGGATCCTCCGAGCGCGCGTTGCTGAGGTTCTCGTCCAGGCTCTCGACCGGGATCTTCTCGTTGCGCTTCCACATCGAGATCGCCTGGAGGACGTCCTTATAGAGGGACTGGACCTTCTTGAGGATGTCGACGTCGGCCGCGAGCTCGGCCTTGTTCTCGGCTTCCTTGAGATCCGCGCCCGCCTTGTCGAGCGCCGCCAGAGCGCCGTCGTAGTTGCGCTGGGTCGCGAGCATCATCGCGTCGCGCCAGCGGGTGTTGTACGTGTTCTGCTCCGTCGACGGCGGCTTGAGGTCGGTCGGTGTCGTGGTGGTTGTCGTGGTCGACGTGCTGCCGCCGAGGGCGTTGTCCAGCTCGCGGGAGAACTCGGGCAGGTTCCACCTGGAGACGCGGTCGACGACCGCCTTCACGTCCTTGTCGTTCTTCTTGCCCTTTGCCTCGACGGCCTTGTCGCGCAGGGGGAAGAGGACCTTCCAGATCGAGTTGCGGAGCTGGCGGACGCGCAGGTCGATGCCGCCGGTCCACTCGCCGACGCTGTACTTCGTCCTCGACTGCTCCAGGCGATCCATCGCGGCCTTGAACTCCTCCTTCTCGGAGGCCGCGGCGACCTCTTTGTCGATGACGTCGAAGTCCCTGGCCAGGATTTCCTTCTGCTTGAGGAGCATGCCGTCGTATTCGCGCTTCGCGTCGGGGCCGTACGAGGAGCCCGTGGCGAAGTCGAGGGCCTTCTTGAAGGCCTCCTGCTGGCCGGCGAAGTCGATCGGGTTGGCCGCCGCGAAGTCCTTCGCCTTCTGGATCAGGGCCTTGGCCTCCTCGGCGCGCGGATCGGTGCCCGTCGTGCTGCCATAGGTCTTGATCGACGGGTTATAAGGCGCCTGGATCGGCTTGTCGCCGATGGGGGTCGGGGTGATTTCGGGATTGCTGTTGAAGTAGAGGAAGCTGCCGAGACCGGCGATGCCGACCAGGCAGATGAGGAAGATCATGACGGCGCGGTTCTGCTCGCCCTCGACGGCGGCTGCTTTGGAGGTGACGGGGACGGCCTTCCGCGTTCGGCTCGCCCGCTTCTCGGGCGTGTCGAGCTCGAAGTAGTCGTCGGTGGCGGGCGCCTCGGTCCCCTCGGGGCTGTCGAGCTCGAAGAATTCTTCCTGGTTGAGGGTCTCGGGCGCCAGGGGAAGTTCCTCCATGACCTGGCTGTCCTTCAGCGCCTTGACCTGGAGGAGGATCTCCTGCTGTTCCTCGAGGGAGAGAGGGGCGATGATTTCGCCGAGGCAGTTCTCGCAGGCGACGTGATCCCGCACGCGGAAAGCCGTGCCTTCCAGGAACTGCGTCCCGAACAGCCGGGTCTGGCAGCGGCTGCAATAGAAGATTTCGCTGGCCACGTAAACCCTATATAAGTCTAGCGGGAAAGAAAATGCAACAGCCAAGTGGCATGGCCAGTTTGATCCAGGATCGAATCCGGAAGCGGCTCAGCCCCAGGTGAAGGATTCGGCGGCGCGGATCCGGGGGCCCATCAGAAGGGGGCGGGCGGGGGCCAGGGTCATCCGCGTCAGGCGCCGAGCCACCGTCAGGCCCGCCGTCTCCAGCAGCGCCGCATTCTCCGCGGTCCGCATCGCGTCGATCGAGACCGTCCGCTCGCCGGCCGCATGGCGAATCTGATCCAGGATCAATTTCGCAACGGTGTCGTTGGCGGCGATCAGGGGGCCGATGTGGCCGTGGAGCCGGCCGGGACGGTAGAGGCCGTAGCCGAGGCCGGGGGAGACGACGGTGCGCACGGCCGGCTCCGCCACCAGGTGCCGCAGCAGCGGGCCCCGGTCCCCGCCGCAGGCGTCCCGGTCCAGCGCCGCCACAATCTCGGCGCTACGGGTTTCGAAGGCCCCGATATTGCTCGGCGGCGCCGACGGCCGGAGGACGCCCGTCCAGCGGTCGATCGGGGCGACGTCGACAAACCCCTGCTTCAGGTAGACCGGCCGGCCGAGGTCGGACGCGTCCAGGCCGACGGCCGTCGTGCCCGACCGGCGGACCCGCTCGAGGACCTGCACGAACATCGCCGCGCCGTAGCCGCGGCCGCGCAGGGCTTCATCGACCAGGACTAGGCAGACCCAGCGGATCTCCGGGGTCACCGTCACCAGCCCCGCGGTGGCGACCACCCGGCCGTCCTGGCGGCCGGCGAGGCAGCCCTCGGGGCTGAGGTCGAGCACGCGCTGCCAGTCGGCGGCGACCTGGTTCCAGCCGGCCTTCGTGGAGAGGGCGAGGGCCGCGTCGAGGTCGGCGGGCAGGAGGCGGTCGACGACGAAGGCCATCTCAATACGGGACGCGGAAGATCTCGAAGGCGCGGCCGCCGAGCTCGGCGCTTCGGTCGTAGGTGCAGCGGTGCGCGCGCTTCACGAGCTTCGCCACGCCCCCGGTCACCAGGATCTCGCCCTTGCCCGCCAGGTCCTCGCCGATCTTGGCCGCGACATTGACCGTGGCGCCGTAGACGTTGTCGATCAGCACCATCGCGGGGCCCGTCTCGATCCCGATGCTGAGATGGAACTGGTCGGCGTCGTGTTTGCCGACGTTGAAGCGGCGCAGCTTGCGCTGGATGTCGATCGAGGCGCGCACGGCGTTCGCGGGATCGGGGAAAAGCGCGATCAGGTTGTCGGCCGCCTGGCTCACGACAAGGCCGCGGCGCTTCTGGAGCAGGGGGTGGATGGACCGGTAGCCGCGGGTCATCACCGCGAGGAAGTGGGCGATGCCGTAGGCATGGGTCTTGCGGGTGAATCCCGAGGTGTCGCAGACGAACACGGTGACCTCGCGCTCGGCCCGCTCGCGGAGGATGCGGTCGATGCGACCGGCGCTGCGCGCCGTCCGCTGCTGCAGCAGGCGGAAGAATTCTCGGGAGTCGAGCGGTCGGGAACTCATGGGGTCGAAAAGATCGTAACCCTCGGCTCCGCCAGCGTCAACTTCGGCTAAACTTCAGATACCGTTTTCCGGTACAGGACTCAGGATGAGATTCTTGCGCGGCCCGCTTGCATTTCTCATGCTCTGCGCCGTCGTCGGCCCCAGCTGCGGGGGCGGCGGGAGTGGCGGAGGAGGGGGCGGCGTCCCTCCGACGTTCGTCGGCGTCGGCGTCGCGGCCACGCCGTCGGTCGGAACCGGGGCCGTCCCCGCCGGCCTCTCCCCCAAGTTCGAGCTCGGCCTCGCCAACTTCGACCTGACCTGGGTCAGCGGCGCCGGCGTCCCCTTCAAAATGCGCTCGCAGTACCTGTCGGGCGGCGTCAATACGGGCAGCGGCTGGACGACCTGGAACTCGCCCGCCGGCCAGTTCGCGCTGCTCTACATGAACGCCAGCGACGGCGCGGGCATGATCCCGGTCTTCAATTACTATCAGCTCCGCGGCTCGTCGCCGAACGTCGGCAGCGAGAATCCCGACCCGAAGCTGCAGAACCCGGCCACCATGAGCGCCTACTATGCCGAGTTCAAGCTGCTGATGCAGAAGTGCGCGACGTTCAACAAGATCGTCATCGTCCACGTCGAGCCCGACTTCTGGGGCTTCTGCCAGTCGACGCACGGCAGCAAGCCGGAGAACATCCCGGTCTGCGTCGCGAACACCGGCGTCGCCGAGGCCGCCGGCCTGAACGACAACCTGTGCGGCTTCGCCCAGCTGCTGGTGAAGCTGCGCGACGTCTACGCGCCCCATCCGGCGGCGCCTCCCAAGGTGCTGATCGCCTTCCACGCCTCGGCCTGGGGCTCGGGCGCGGACCTCATCAAGAACGCCGTCGACCCCGTCACGCAAGCCAACGCGATCGGCGGCTACTTCACGGCGCTCGGCGCGAACTTCGACCTGCTGCTGCACGACCCGGCCGACCGCGACGCGGGCTATTACCAGTACTTCGTCGGCGACGGCGGGGCGAGCTGGTGGGCGGTGCCCGCCGACTTCGACCGCTACCGCAATTACCTGGCGCGGATGAAGACGGTCACCGGCCGCCGGGGGATCCTGTGGCAGGTGCCGCTGGGCAACACGAAGATGAAGACCGGCGGCAACATCTACGGGCACTACCAGGACAACCGCGTGGAGTACTGGCTGGACGACGTCCCGCACGCCAACGTCACCGCCTACGCGGGCGCCGGCGTCATGGCGATCCTCTGGGGCGCGCCGCAGGACGGGACGACGCACTACGACGACGCGCGCGGCGACGGCATCACGAACGGCGGGCCGGCCGGGACCGTGTCGACGGTGAGCGACGACGACGGCGGCTACTTCCGCCTTCGCGCCGCGGCGTATTATTCGACCACGTCAGGGAACCCGGGCCCGGTGACGCTGCCCTAGAGGGGCCGGGTGCCCTCATTTCTGCGACGCAGGAAGGATGGCACTTTGTATAGTAGGCGGCGTCCGGAGCGGGTCGACAGGTTCGCGGGATCCCCCTATGCCTTCCGTTCTTGAGCGACTCAGCGTCCTCACCGACGAAGTCTCCGGCAACCTCGTCGAGGCGCTCGACTGGGCCGTGCGCAACGGCTTCAAGCACGTCGAAATCCGCATGGTCGACGGCGCCAACGTCTCGAACCTGTCCGACGCCGACGTCGACCGCGCCCGCCGCGAAATCGACAAGCGCGGCCTGACGGTGTCCGCGATCGCGTCGCCGCTGTTCAAATGCGCGCTGGATCCGTCGCGGCCCGTGCAGTCGGGCGACCTCTTCGGCAACAAGGAAGAGGATCTGGCCACGCACATGAGCAAGCTGCCGCGCGCGATCGCCATCGCGAAGAAGCTGGGCACCGACAAGATCCGCATCTTCTCGTTCTGGCGGGAGGCCGATCCGAAGCGGTATATGGGCGACGTCGTCGCGCATCTGAAGAAGGCGGCGGCACTCGCGGAGAAGGAAGGCGTCCTGCTGCTCCAGGAGAACGAAAACGCGTGCAACGGGGGCTATGCCGAGGAGGTCGCCGAAATCGTGCGTCAGGTCGGCAGCCCGGCGATGCGCGTCCTCTGGGATCCGGGCAACGAGAACTACGGCGGCCGCAACTGCTACCCCGAAGGCTATGAGAAGGTGAAGGGGCTCTTCGCCCACGTGCACCTGAAGGACTCGGCGCCGGGTCCCGACGGCAAGGCGGTCTGCGTCCCCATCGGCTCGGGCAAGACGCCGCTTAAGGACCAGATCCGCGCGCTCGAGAAGGACGGCTACCAGGGCCTCTATACGCTCGAGACCCGCTACACGCCCGCCGGGGGCACGCCCATGCAGGGGACGGAGCAGACGCTCGCCGGGCTGAAGAAGCTGCTTTCATGAAGACCCGATCCATCGCGGTGATCGGGAGCGGGGCGATCGCCGACCAGCACCTCGGCGCGATCCGCGAGATTCCCCACGCGAAGCTGATCGGCGTTTACTCCCGCAGCGCCGAGAAGGCGAAGAAGGTCGGCGAGCGCGAGAAGTGCCGCTGGTCGACGGACTATCAGGAGCTGCTCCGCGATCCGGCGGTCGACATCGTCGACATCGTCACCTCGAGCGGCAGCCACGGGCCGATCGCCCGCGAGGCGCTCGAGGCCGGCAAGCACATCCTCGTCGAAAAGCCGATGGCGATGACGTCCGTCGAGGCGGAGGCCCTGATCGCCCTCGCGCGCTCGAAGGGGCTCACGCTGGGCGTCGTCTCGCAGCGGCGCTTCGAGGACCAGCATGAGGCGGTGAAGAAGGCGATCGACGCGGGCGCGCTCGGAAAGCTGCTGCTCGCCGAGGTCTCGTGCCCCTATTACCGCGACCAGGCGTACTACGACTCGGCCGACTGGCGCGGCAAGATTGCGACGGACGGCGGAGCGATCATGAACCAGGGCATCCACTCGGTGGACCTGCTGCTGTGGTTGTTGGGACCGGCGAAGACCGTGACGGGCAGGATCGCGACCCAGACGCATCGCATGGAGGCCGAGGACCTCGCGCTCGCGATCGTGACCTTTGAGAACGGCGCCTTTGGGACGATCATGGCGTCGACGTCGATCCAGCCCGGCTTCACCCCGATGCTGAACCTCTACGGCGAGAAGGGGACGATCAAGCTGGAGGGGGCGGCCATCGTCCACTGGACGGTGCCGGGCGTGCCGAGGCCGGAGTTCGCGTCACCGCAGGCGAGCGCCGCGGTGCGCGGCCCGCTGCTCGCGAGCCACCAGATGCACCAGCGGCAGATCCTCGACGTGCTGGCGGCGATCGAGGAGGGCCGGCCGCCCCGCGTGAGCGGCGAGGACGGCCGTCGCGCGGTCCGCCTGATCGAAGGCCTGTATGCCGCGTCGAAGAGCGGCGCGCCGGTGACGCTGTGATCAAAGGACGACACTACCGGACGGGCGCGGACATCACCGTCTCGCTGAAGGAGCCCGCGATCGCGGGCATCCGGAAGGGCGGGGGCGGCCCCTATCTAGCCCCGGGGATCGTCGACCTCCAGGTGAACGGCTTTCGCGGCCTGGACTTCAACACGCTGCCGGTGCCCGAGGACCTGCCCGGCAACGTCACCCGCGAGCTCTGGTCGGAAGGGGTGACCTCGTACTACGCGACGGTCATCACGAACGCGCCGGACGCGATCGAGGCCTGCGTGCACGCGATCGCGCAGGCCTGCAAGCGCGACCCCGACGCGGGCGCCGGCATCGCGGGCATCCACCTCGAGGGTCCCTTCATCGCGCCGGAGGACGGGCCGCGCGGCGCCCATGACGCGCGTCACGTCACGGCGCCCGACTGGAAGAAGTTCCAGCGCTGGCAGAAAACGGCGGGCGGCCGCATCAAGCTCATCACGCTGTCGCCGGAGTGGCCGAGGTCGGCCGCGTTCATCAAGCGCTGCGTCGACAGCGGCGTGACCGTGTCGATCGGCCACACGGCCGCGAGCGTCGAGCAGATCCGCTACGCGGTGGCGGCGGGGGCGTCGATGTCGACCCACCTCGGCAACGGCTGTCACCTCGTGCTGCCGCGGCATCCGAACTATATCTGGGAGCAGCTGGCGCAGGACGCGCTGGCGGCCTGCATCATCGCCGACGGCTTCCACCTGCCGGACTCGGTGATCAAGGCGGTGATGCGGATGAAGGGGCCGAACGCGATGCTGGCGAGCGACGCGGTGTACCTGTCGGGGTTGAAGCCCGGCAAGTACACGACGCACATCGGCGGCGAGGTGATTTTGACCGACGACGGCCGCCTCTGCCTCGCGAAGAACCCGAGGCTGCTGGCGGGGTCGGTGCAGATGCTGATCCGCAGCGTCGAGCATCTGATCCGGGCGGGGCTGACCGACCCGGGCGAGGCGTGGGAGATGGCGTCGACGCGGCCCGCCATGGCGATGCGGCTGGCGGCGGGGCGCGGCCTCGAGACCGGCGCCCCGGCCGACCTGGCCGTCTACCACCGCGAGCTGGACCGCATCACCCTCCTCGAGACCTGGAAGGGCGCCCGCCGGGTCTGGAAGCGGTGATGGAACAAAACAGACCATCTGTTTTATTCCTGCTCATCCTCGGATCGTTCCTGGGCCTGACCCTGCTGTCGGGCGTCTCCGGCTGCGGGCCCTGCGGACCCGCCGTCGCCCACGGGCCGCTGCGCTGGTACAAGGGGAACACGCATACCCACTCGCTGTGGAGCGACGGCGACGCAGCCCCGGAGCATATCGCGGACTGGTATAAGTCCCACGGCTACGACTTCCTCGTTCTGTCGGACCACAATATCCTCCTCCAGGGCGAGAAGTGGGTGAAGGTCGGGCCGGGCAAGGGGCGGGTGCCTCCTGAGCACCTCGCGGATCTGGCCCGCCGCTTCGGCGCGGCGACGGTCGAACTGCGGGAGAAGGCCGGCCTCAGCGAGATGAAGCTCAAGACGCTCACCGAGCTGCGCCGCCGCTTCGAGGAGCCCGGCCGCTTCCTCTTCATCCACGGCGAGGAGATCACCGACAAGTTCATGGAGCAGGTCGGCGGCAAGGAGGTCGAACGGCCCGTCCACCACGGCTCGTTCAACCATGTCGACCTGATCCCGCCCCCGCACGGGGCGTCGGTGCGCGAGGTCCTCGAACGCACGATGGCCGCCGTCGAGGCCGAGGCGAAGAAATGCGGTCGACCCGTGCTGGTGCACCTCAACCATCCGAACTTCGGCTGGGGCGTGACGCCGGACGACCTGGCCCGCGTCCCGGGCGAGCGCTACTTCGAGGTCTATAATGGGCACCGCGGCGTTCGCAATTACGGTGACGCCGACCACCTCTCGACGGAGAAGATCTGGGACTACGTCCTCACGCTGCGGCTCACCACGCTGGGCGGGCCGCCGCTCTACGCGTTCGCGACCGACGACGCGCACAGCTATCACGTCGAGCAGGGGATCTCGAACCCCGGCCGCGGCTGGGTCATGGTTCGCGCGGACGCGCTCGACGCCTCGACGCTGACGGAGGCGATGCTGCGGGGGGACTTCTACGCCACTTCAGGCGTCGTTCTGGACGAGGTCGCGGCGACGCGCGAGTCGTTGTCGATCCGCATCGCCGCGCAGCCCGGCGTGAGCTACCGGACGAAGTTCATCGGCACGCGGAAGGGCGGGGCCGCCGGCGAGCTGCTGCAGGAGGTCGAGGGCGCGGCCGCGTCGTATGTCTTCAAGGGCGATGAGGTCTACGTTCGCGCGACGGTCGTTTCGACGGCCCCGCATCCCAACGGCTACGAGAAGGGCGACCTCCAGACGGCGTGGGTGCAGCCCGTCGTCCGTAATAAGTGACTCAGAGTCCCTTATTGCAAGCCCAGGCCCAGCTTCTTGCAGTACTTGACGCTGCGCGCCAGCTGCGCGAGCTGCCAGGCCTGCTCGGCCTTCAACCCCTTCGGCGTGACATAGGGCTTCTTCGGCTTGCCCCGCCGCGCCATCGCCATATAGCGGGAGAAGCCGGACGCGGCCGCATCGGGCCACAGGTCGAAGTACCCCGGCTTGAGCACCTCGAGCTTCCGCGCGTCGCCGGTGATGATCTCCAGCTGCACGGGCGTCTTCGGACACAGTTTCTGGTACAGCGTGAAGTACTCCTTCCAATCGACGACGCCGTCGCCCATCGCGACCCATTCGAACGCCGCGCCGGCCGGGATCTCCCACACGGCCGAGTCGCGGATGCCGGTCGTCACCGCATAGGGCGCCAGGTTCTTCAGCGTCTCGATCGGATCCTCCAGCGCCCAGACGGCGTTGCCGGTGTCCATCGTCGCGCCGACATAGTCGCTCCCCGCCTCCTCGATGAGGCAGATCAGCTCGGTCGACTGCATGTCGCCCGCGTGGTTCTCTACGGCGATTCTCACGCCCGCGCCCTTCGCCTCGCTGCGGACCGCCTTGCAGGTCTGGATCACCCGCGCGATATGCGGCCAGAGGCCGACCTTCGGGGCGCGGTCGCCGATCCAGCCCAGGTAGCAGCGCGCGACCCGCGACCCGAGCGCTTCGGCGACCCGGATCGTCGTGCGCAGCAGCTTCTCGGGCGGGCCCCACTTGCCGTTCCAGAAGCCCGAGGTCCTGTCGATGCCGCCCGTCCCGGCCTGGATCTCGATGCCCAGATCCTTGGCCTGCGACCGGATCCCGCGCAGGTAATCGGCGGAGCAGCTCTCATAGACGTCGAGGTCGGAGAAGAGCACCGTGTCGCAGCCCAGCGACGCGGCGTGCTCGAGGAGTTTCGGGGCCTTCCAGCCCAGCGCGCGGATCGAGTAGTTGTCGAAGCCCAGGTTCAATCGGAATCGGCTCATTCTTCCTCGATCCTCTGGAACCAGATCGTGCGGGCCAGCCGGCTGGCTTCCTCGCCTTCCGGATCGACCAGCGGAGTGAACATCGTGTATCGGCAGCCGGCGATCCGGAGCCGCACGGCTCCCAGGATCTCCTCGCCCCGGATCGTGCCCTTCACCAGGAGCAGGCACTCGTCCCGGCGGAGGTCCGGGCGGACCTGGACGCAGACCTCGGCCGTCGTCCGCGGATCCTCGGGTTGGGTCGACTTCCCGGCATATCGCGCCCCCTCGGGAGGCCAGACGTCGCCGATGGGAAAGGCCCTATCGAACTCGATCGTGGACGTGACCGCCCACAGACAGGTCGTGGCCGTGATCGGGGCGCCGTTGATCTCGACCTTCGCCGAGTGCTGATCGACCGTGCGAAGGGTGAAGGCCGGGAGATGCACCTCGTCAAGGCGAAGCAGCGCGGCGGGGCGACGAGGCAGCGGCGGCGGCGCCGCCGCCGCCGCGGCGGCGGGCCGGGCCGGCGTGGTTTTCGGCGCTTCGGGCTTCGGGTCCTGGCGTGGCGCGGGGGCGGGCTCCGCCGGGGTCGCGGGCGCCGGCCAAGGCGCCGGCGCAGCCGGCCGGGGCGGCATCACGACGACCGGCTGGGGCTTCGGCGTCGCGCGCAGCGGCGCGTCGTCCTCCTTCGCGGAGCACGCCGCAAGCGCGAGGATTCCGGCGAGCGTCAGGGCGCGGGTCATGTCGGCCTCCTTCTACACTACAGGGCTGGGCGGCGTCTAATAATTTGGAACCGATTCCCCTTGAGGCGGCAAAGAGTATACTGGCACTCCGGGCGATCGATGGGCAGAGCAATCACCTACTGCGTCCAGTGCAGCAAGCGCGTCTCCGACGCGGACCTTTCCTCCGGCAAGGCGTTCCGCGTCGGCGATCGGATCCTCTGCGACGGTTGTACGCCCGACGCCATCAAGATCAAAAGCAGCACCAAGGTGACGCGGCCGAGGGACGCGATCACGACCGTCCTCAAGAAACCGC
>DASQOM010000077.1:0-3101 GCA_035644495.1 Planctomycetota bacterium
TGGGGAGTCCGCGACGAAAGCACCATCAGGTGATCCTTATGGTCGCGCTCGATGATGAAATCCTGCGACTTGGGCGGCCGGTCGACCGAGATCGTGACCCTCTGGATCCCCTGGCTCTGGGGCCCGCTCTGGGGCAGAAGGGCAAGCTCCGTGTCCACGGGGAGCCCCTTTTTGTCGGTGAACTGCAGCTGGCCGAGATCGCCGTCGGTCTGACCCGACTTGGCCGTCCAGCCCAGCTGGACGGAGAGCCAGGCGACGAGCAGGAGCGCCCGGAACTGCTGGCCCTCCTCGTTGCCCGGGAGCGCCATGTATTCCACGCGGACGCGGTTGAGTTCCCAGACCTCGGACTCGAAGATTCCCGGGTCGAAGAAATCCGCCGCGCATTCCCGCCACGGGCGGAGCCTCGACCAGTTGAAGTTCGTGAAGCCGACCTTCTTGCTGTGCGACTTGATGCAGTCGGCCACCTGCAGCACGGTGTAGTGCAGATTCGTCCATTGGCCGCCGTCATAGATGAAGCGGTCCGAGAAGCTGAGCATCTGCTCGACGAGCTGCCGCTGGTTGAGGAACATGCCCCGCCACCACAAGTTCACCGGCAGGTCGGCCACGAGCAGGGGCTGAACGGCGCCGCAGATCTCCTTCAGGCCGGAGCCCGCGGCGTGGATCGTGATCTGGTCGCACGTCGACGTCCGGCCGGCCGTGCCCGTGAAGGTCCGCGCCACTCGGGCGGTCTCGAGCTTGGACGACTGCCGGGGCTGCGCGAGGATCAGGATGATCCGGCAGGGATGTTTCAGCACGTATTCGGACATGACGCCGTCGAGGAGCTTCTCGTCCTCCGGCTCCTCGGTGTAGATGACGAGGTTCGAGAAGCAGGCGCGGTAGGCCGATTCGGCCATCGCCGGGATGGGGGAGGTCGCGGGGGCGGGATCCGACATCAGAGTCTCCTCCAGTTCCGACCGTCGTCCAGCAGCAGCTGGTCCGCTTCCTGCGGACCCCAGGTGCCGGCGGCATAGGGACACACCGGCTTGGAGCTGTCGTTTCTCCAGGCGTTCAGGATCGGATCGAAGAATTTCCAGGACAATTCCGCCTCGTCGTGGCGGATGAACAGCGTCGCGTCGCCGATCATCGCGTCCAGCAGCAGCCGTTCGTACGCCTCGGGCGAGGCTCCGGCAAACTCGGAGCCGAAGCGGAAATCCATCTTCACCGACTGGATCTGAAGCGCGTGGCCGGGGACCTTGGCCTCCGTGCGCAGCGAGACGC
Source organism: Planctomycetota bacterium (assembly GCA_035644495.1). GTDB lineage: Bacteria > Planctomycetota > MHYJ01 > MHYJ01 > JACPRB01 > JACQFK01. The sequence continues at coordinate 1,258 of DASQOM010000077.1, forward strand.
CCTCGTCGGGCTGCACGCGGATCGTGAGCACGTTCTGCTCGATCGGCGTCTGGCTGTCGGCGGCGTTGAACAGGATGCCGGGCGAATTCCGGAAGAAGAGCGAGATCTCCGTCCCGGACTTGGGCAGGCGCTTCCCGTGCCGCAGGTAGAACGGGACCCCGGACCAGCGCCAGCTGTCGATGAACAGCTTCATGCAGCCGAAGGTCTCCGTTTTCGACTGCGGGTTGACGCCGGTCTCTTCCCGATAGCCTTTGACGGGGGCGCCCCCGACGTATCCGCGGCCGTACTGGCCGCGCACGGTCTGGACGCCGACCTCCTCGTCCTTCATCCGGCGGAGGGCCTCGAGTACCTTCACCTTCTCGTTGCGAATCTGCTCCGCCGCGAGGCTGATGGGGGGCTCCATCGCGATCAGCGCGAGGAGCTGCATCATATGGTTCTGCATCATGTCGCGGGCCGCGCCGGCTTCCTCGTAGTAGCCGGAACGGTAGCCGATGCCGAGGGTCTCCGCGACGGTGATCTGCACGTGGTCGATGAACTGATTGCGCCAGACGGGTTCGAAGAGACCGTTGGCGAAGCGCAGGACCAAGATGTTCTGCACCGTCTCCTTGCCGAGGTAATGATCGATGCGGTAGATCTCCTCCTCGATGAAGATCTTCTTCAGGTTCTGGTTCAGCTCCCGCGCGCTGGCGAGGTCGCGTCCGAACGGCTTCTCGATGACCACCCGCTGCCAGCCGGGGGACTTGACGATGCCGTGCTGCTTGAGGCGGCGCGCGATGGTCTCGAAGAGGCTGGGCGCCGTCGACAGGTAAAAGAGGCGGTTGCCCTTGGTGCCGCGTTGCGCGTCGCTCTCCTGGAGGCGCGCGGCGAGGTCCTCGTAGGTCTTGGGATTGTCGAAGTCGCCCTTCACGTAATCCATCCCGGCGGACAGGGCGTTCCAGACGGTCTCGTTGACCGGTTTGTAGCGGGAGAAGTTGCCGAGCGCCTCGCGCATGTCGTTTCGGAATCCGTCGCGGTCGAACTCGCCGTTGGCGACGCCGATCAGGGAGAAGAAGGGGGGGAGAAGTCCTTCGTGGGCGAGGGCGTAAATCGCGGGGACCAGCTTGCGGTGGGCCAGGTCTCCGGACGCGCCGAAGATGACCATCGCGCAGGGTTCGGGCACGCGCTGCCGGAGGAGGCCTTCACGAAGGGGGTTCATGGGTTGTTCGCTCTCCCTCCTGACATTGAAGCAATACCACTATTCGATATGTACGAGCGGACTGCAAACAATTCATGAAGAGATCCGTTCCTTCTTGAGTGCGCTCGGGCCCGGCGCGTAGACTGTGCTGACGAACGAGGAGGATCTGGACATGCAGCTGGGAATGATCGGACTGGGGCGCATGGGCGCGAACATCGTCCGCCGACTGATGCGGAAGGGCCACGAGTGCGTCGTGACGGATCTGAGCCCGGATCCGATCCGCCAGCTGGAGAAGGAGGGGGCCACCGGGGCCGCCTCGATCGAGGAGCTCGTCAAGAAGCTCACGCCTCCGCGCGCGGTCTGGGTCATGGTCCCCTCCGGAGCGCCCACCGAGGCCATCGTCTGGAAGGCGGGGGAGCTCCTGCAGTCGGGCGACGTGATCATCGACGGCGGAAACAGCTACTTCAAGGACGACGTGCGCCGCTCCAAGGCGCTCGGGGCCCGCGGAGTGCAGTATCTGGACGTGGGCACCAGCGGCGGCGTCTACGGCCTCGATCGGGGCTATTGCCTCATGATCGGGGGGGGCAAATCGGCTTTCGACCGGCTGCAGCCGATCTTCAAGGCGCTGGCTCCCGGGAAGTCGGCCGCGGATCCGACGCCCGGTCGTAAG
>DASQOM010000078.1:0-15341 GCA_035644495.1 Planctomycetota bacterium
GGCCGGGGTCGGACCCCTTAGCCAGATAAGGGAGTCCTCCAGCCCAGTTGTCTTTGACGAAACACTGGAATCTGCCGACCGCCAGATTGGCCGCAGGCTCCGCCGGATCCGTCATCAGGAGTTCCTTGGCTTTCTTCACCTTTTCGTATTTGGCATTCAAGTCGGCGAGGTCCCTGGTTCTGGAGTTGGCCCTTAAGGCCAAGCCTGCATCCTTGCTTCTGAGCGCCTGTGCAACCGCGGTCGCCATCAGCCTTTCGGCGGCCTCGTAGTCGTCCGCCGTGATCAAAAGCTCGGCCAATTTCATATTGATAATAGCCAGGCTTTTGAAATCCTCTGGAGTCTTGGCCGTTCTGGTCGCAATGGCTAGGAGGGAGTTCTTCATCGCCGCGGGATCAATGGCGAATCGTCTCGCCATTTCGTCGATGGCGACCATTCCCGTCAGCACATCTCCCGCCTGAGAGCAGAGATCCCGGGCTTCCCGAAAAAGAACGAATTGAGCCCTCGGGTCGTCCTTGGTTTGAATCGCCTGCCCGAGCAGCTTCTTGGCCAGAGTGATCTTGTCCGCCGGAGTACGTTTAGCGTAGTCGTCCTTGAACAGTTCCTTGATGAACTTTTCCGCTTCGGCCTGTTCCGAAGCAGACGGCACGTCAGCTTTACCGATATCCTGTGAATTGGAGGAGGGAAACAGAACCGATCCGAGGAGGGCAAGGGGCCCCAGCAACTTCCACGACATCGTCAATCCCTTCAGTAGGCCCGGCTCTCAAAATGAGCTCCAGTTGAGGCGTTATGCTGATCCTTTCATGGTTGATTCGTCCCAAGCACCTCCTCAGAAGTCCGAAGAACTGGGCTGCATTTCAATCGGTGCAGAAGCCAGGGATGATCATCACTTATTTCATAACTGGGAATTTGAAGAGAACTGCCACTCTGCTGAATGTACTGGAGGGCGGGGACTCGTTTCAGAATCTCGGGACCCCAGCTAACTCGTCATCAATCTTACTCCGCCTTTCGAAACTGAATGCGGTCGAACTTGACCGGTCCATCTCGAGCCTCAAATCCGAGGTGGCCTATGCGGGGGTTCAGTGTTTTGACTCGGGTCCTTTCCCGATGATCCAGATAGATGACGTACTCGCCCTCTTCAATGAGGATGGTGATGATACCTTCATTGTTCATCGTCCACGGTATCGTGAAATCCGGATGCCAAGATTTGCCGTTGTTGCTCGCGTTGTGGAAATTGCCACGAGCCGGGTCGATCCATACCGCAAAGCTCACCGGGTCATAGATCACCCAGCCGGAGACCGCGGTCGCAGAATCCAAGGATACCCGGACCGTTAGCCCGTCGTAGAGGCCTTTCGGAAACGGAGTCATGTGGCAACCCTTGATCTCTCCGGGCTTGGCAGCCAATTCAATCGGGTCGCCGGGCTTGCCAGGTTGACTGAAAGGCTTGGGGTCCATCGCATCGACCCAAGTCCCCTTGGCCAGCTTCAATGCTCCGGCGTCGGACAATCGCTTTTCAACTTTGGTCTTGGTGATGCCCGAAACCTTCGGCAAAGCCTTGAGGTACAAGGTCGAGGCGTGATCCTTCACTCGTTCTTTTCCCGGCACTGGCTCCTTGTCGGAGACCTCCCACCAGGCATCGGCAAGCGCGATGTCCTCGATTTCGCCCACATGAATGTGAAGTTCTCGTTCTGCAAGGACTCGTAGGCCGGGATCCGACCCCTTCGCCAGATAGGGCAGTCCGCCAGCCCAGTTGCCTTTGACGAAGCATTGGAATCTTCCTACAGCCAGGTTGGCGGCGGGCTCAGCAGGGTCGGAGGCCAGAGTTTCCCTGGGCTTTCTCAGCTTCTCGTACTTGCCCTTCAAGTCTGAGATTTCCTTGGTCTTGGCGGCGGTCCGAGAGGACAGGGAAGTGTCCTTGCTTTTCATCGCTTGCGTGACGGCGGTCGCCATCAGCTTGTCCGCAGCTTCATAGTCATCCGCAGCGATCAGAGGTTCCACCATCCTCAGATTGACGATCGCCAAGCCTTTAAAGTCTTCAGGGGACTTCGCCGTTCTGGTGGCAATCGCCAGGAGCGAGTTCTTCATCGCTGCAGAGTCAACGATGAACAGTTTCGACATCTCGTCGATGGCGAGCAGCCCCGTGAGAACGTCTCCCGCCTGGGAGCTCAAGTCTCGGGCTTCCCGCAAGAGGACGAATTGAACTCGGGGATCATCTTTAGTCTGGACCGCCTGCCCCAGCAACTTCTTTGCTAAAGCAATCTTGTCGGCGGAGTTGCGTTTCGCGTAATCCTCTTTGAACAGATCTTTGAGGAGTTTCTCGGCTTCGGCTTGTTCCGGGGCAGTGGGGACCGGAGCTTTACGAGAGTCCTGGGGATAGGCAGGGGATAACGCCAGGAGCCCGATCGCGATAGCGTGGCCAAGCAACTTCCAAAACATCATCAATCCCTTCAAGCTCGCCATACATCACGCTCTAAGGTGGAGTTCCGAAAGGTACGAACCCCGTCGCTATTTCAGGGTGTCCAAGTCCTTCTTCGCCTCTGCGGCCACGGGCAGTCCCTTGAAGTCCTCCGTGATCTTTCTAAGCGCGGCCTTCTTCTGCTCGACGTTGTTCAGAGCGAGCGCCGTCCTGAATGCCTCGGTCCCCCTGTCGTCGAGTTTCTGAAGAGCTTCCTGCGCCATCACTTTCATGCGATCACCCTTCATCTTGCCGATCTTGGAATAGAGGTCGAACGCCTTTCTGAAGTCCTCTTTCTCGAGTGCGTCGTCGCCTTCTTTGCGAATCTGGAGTGCCTGGGACCAGAAGGGCTGAGGGATCTTGTCACCGCTCACCTTCGTGAGCGCGTCATTCATCAACTTGATCATGGTCGCGGGGCCCGGGTCCCCTTCATGGCGGAAGAGTTCCTTGCCGGCGGGATCGCAGAACACGGTGGTGGGAGTCAGAAAGGTGCCGTCGATGAAGTGACGGATGGCTTCCCAGCCTTGGACGTGGACTTCGCAAGGGATGTTGGCATAGTCGTTGCAAAGCATGACCTTGTCGCGGCCCCGCAGCGCCTCCGTGCTGCCATGACCGATATCCCGATGGGCGACGACGCTGACGAAGGTCTTCGACATCTCAATGACCTTGGCATTCCGCAGCGTCTCCTCTTCCATCGTTTTGCAGTGGGGGCAGAGATCCTTATGAATGGTGAGGATGACGGGGACGTTACGGGAGGTGGCTTCCTTGAGGGCGGATCCCCAGTCCCCCTGCCATTCGATCCCCGGACCTGGGGGCAGGGGCTTTTTCGTCTGCTGAGGACTGGCCGCTTGAGCGGCCGTCAGGAGGAGAATACAGAAGATGATCATTTTGTTCATGGTTGGCATACCTCCCACTTCAGATGAAGTCCGCACAAGGAATGAGACACTACCGACGGTTGCCTTGCCCGCCATTCTATCACTTATCTCCGTTCCAGTACGACTCCCGAGAGCAGGGTAAGCCCGCCCGCGAAAGCGGTTCCAGGAACATTCCCATCGAAGTTGATCCTGTTGGAAGGCTTGATGGACACCTACCGCCCTTTCTTTAGGGCATGTCGGTTGCTGACGGTTGACCAAAGGGCATAGAACAGGATGGACAAGATAAGGACCAATAGTGAAGTGAGGTCCTTTGACAACGTCTCCCACCCGACGCGAAATGGAACTCCGGCTTGATCAGAAACAATCGACATGGCTCTACCCTCCCAGCTGATCCCCACCCCTCAACCCAACCGCCCCAGGGACCGAGCTTAGGAGTGGATGCCAGAGCGAGCAAGGAAGTTGAACCGGCGCCAGGACTCAAGGAGGGGCAAAAGGGGGGAGATCGCAAAAACCGAGCCGGTCTGAAAAGAGAATATGGCCTTATAGAGCCTTAGAATGGCCGATCGGAGGCCCTATAACGAACCGTAACAAATGGCCGAAAAACCCACAGGGGCCGAGTTCTCAGGAGTCCGGCGAGATCGGGGTCGAGCGGTTCCCGGCGGTTCCGCTGAAGAACACCAATCCGATGCCGGTCGCAGCAACGCAGGCAGGGCCCTTCGGCCGGACAATCGGGACACTCGATCCAGGGGTATAAGGCCGCGCCCAGGCCCGCGACCAGGATGAGGAGCACCGAGGCGACCAGCAGCGTCCGTCCCATCCTACAAGGACGGCCGGGGCCCGTCGTTCATGGGAGGGCGCGGGATGGCGGGGCCCGGGAGTTTCAAAGACAGCCCCCCGTTTCTCCCGGGCGGGCTATTATGGAGTGCCGCATGATCGACGACACGATTCTCCTCCGCCGGCTGCTGGATCAACTCCCCGACGCCGTCTACTTCAAGGACCTCGACGGCCGCTTCGTCCGCATCAGCCGCACCCTCGCCGGCTGGTTCGGGCTGAAGGATCCTGACGAGGCCGTCGGGAAGACCGACGCCGACTTCTTTCCAAAAGAGTTCGCCCGCGCGCTGGGGGAGATCGAGCAGACCATGCTCAAGACCGGGATTCCGATCCTCGACCAGGAGGAGAAGATCGTGGGCCGCGACGGGAAGTCCCACTGGGTCTCCAGCAGCAAGCTGCCGCTGCGCGACGACTCGGGCGCGATCGCGGGAACTCTCGGCATCTCCCGGGACATCAAGACTCTGAAACGCGCCGAGGAGAAGACGCGCGATTCGGAGGCCCTCTATCAGTCGCTGATCGAGACTCTTCCGCAGTGCATCTTCCGGAAGGACCTCGAGGGGCGTTATGTCTACGTCAACAGGCCCCTCTGCGATCTCTTCGGCCTGGCCCCCCGGGATTTTCTCGGCAAGACCGATGTGGACGTCAACCCGCCCGCGAACGCCGCCAAGTACCGCCGGGACGACCAGTGGGTGATCACGCACCAGAAGCTCTTCACGGACGTCGAGGAGCTGAAGGCGAAGCGGAAGAAGATCCGGATCCGCATCTTCAAGACCCCGGTCTACGACTCGCGGGGGCGGGTCATCGGCGTTCAGGGCGTCTTCTCCCCGATCCCCGAATCCAAGCCGCGCTGACCCGGGTCAGAATTGTCTGGCCGGGAGTCCCGCGCGGGGATAGAACGGGGCCGATGGAAGGGGAGATCCGGCCGGCCGGGGCGACGCACGAGGCCTACCGCGCGGTGCGGGTTTTCGGCGGCCTCGACGGCCTGCGATGCCTCTCCATCCTCGCGGTCGTGTGGCACCACGCAGGGGGGAGCGAGGGCGCGATGGGCCGCCTCTTCCCCGCCGCCGGGTTCGGCTTCCTCGGCGTCGACCTCTTCTTCGAGATCAGCGGGTTCCTCATCGTCACGCTGCTGCTCCGGGAACGAGAGCGGCGCGGGGACATCTCGCTGCGCAACTTCTATGCGCGCCGCGCGCTGCGGATCTTCCCCCTCTACTACGGGATCCTGCTGCTCTTCACCATCCTCTATCTCGGCGTCCGCCCGCACAGCCCGCTCTCGGCGCCGTTCCGTCACGACCTCCCGTGGCTGCTTTCCTATATGACGAACTGGGTGACGGCCTCGGGAATGCTCGCCATCACCTGGTCGCTCTCGGCGGAGGAGCAGTTCTACGTCGTCTGGCCCGCCGTCGAGACCTGGCTCGCGAAGGCCGCGACCGCCCTGGTCCTCGTCCTGATCGCCGTCAGTCAGATCATTCACTTCGGGCTGATCGATCCGCAGCTCCGGCAGTGGTTCGGCTGGGCTCCCGACCAGCCGCAGATGCTGCGCCAGACCACGTTCACGCCCATCCTTCTGGGCGTGCTCCTCGCCCACCTCCTCCATTCGCCGAGGGGATACGCTCGCGCGGCCGCGGTGTTCGGCTCCCGCGCCGCCGCCCCCGTCTGCCTGGCGGCGCTGGTCGTCCTCGCGAACGTGCTCCCGGCCGACATCCGAGGCTGGGGCAGGCTCTCGGTGCATCTCCTGATGTTCTGCCTGCTCGCGGCCTGCGTCGTCCGGGAGGACAACGGCCTGCGCCGCTTCCTCGCCTGGGGACCCGTCGCGCGCATCGGCACCCTGAGCTACGGCATCTACCTGCTGCACCACATCGGGCTGGCGATCGCCGGCAAGGGCCTGCGCGTCGTCCACCTCGAGCATCCCGTCGCGCTCTTCGTCGTCGGCGGAGCGCTGTCGGTGGGCCTCGCCGCGCTCAGCTACCGCTTCTACGAGACGCCCTTCCTCCGGCTCAAGAGCCGCGTCGCGTCCTGAGTCAGATCTCCGCGGGCGGCATCGGGCTCCCGAAGCGGCCCCGGAACAGGATCTCCGACAGCGGCCGGCGCTGGTTGGGATGCTCGGCGGCGCGGGCGTTCTCCGGCAGCTGCTCCGCCGGGCCGCGGCGGCCCAGGGCGATCATCGCGAGGATGTCGTAGTCGGCGGGCACGCCCAGCTCCTGCCTCGCCTGGTCGTAGTCGAAGCCCTCAATGCCATGCGCCACCAGCCTCCGGCGCGCGGCCTCCAGTGCCAGGTTCTCCCATGCCGCGCCCGCGTCGAAGACGTGCGTCACCGAAGGGCGCTCGTCCGATTCGAAGCGCTGGCGAGAGATGACGCAGAGGATCGCGGCAGCCTCCTTGACCCACGCCTGGTTGACCGGCCACATCAGCTTGAGGAGGGTCTGGAAATCGCCCGGCTCCTGGCGGCGCGCGACGATGAAGCGCCAGAGCTGGGAGTTGTAGGACGACGGTGCCCAGCGCGCGGCCTCGAAGAGCGGGAAGAGTTCGTCGTCGCCGAGCGGCTCTCCGGTCATCGCGCGCGGCGACCAGCGGTTGAGGAAGAGCGGCAGGATGTCGAAGTCGGCCCGGCGGTGGGACGCGACTTCGGGCGTGACTTTGGTCTCAGGGCGGGCGGACATGCAGACCTCCCCGGGCAGAGCCCGATGGAGGGCGGAGTCGGCGGGCCGGGGGAATGTTATCGGGGACCGTCACGAATTTCTTTTATTTCCAAGCACCCATCAGGCATAACAACAATGTATTATTAATGCATCGGGAATAAGGGGGTGGACGTATGACGAAGATCCCCGCGATCCTGTCGGCGACCCTGACCGTCTCCCTGATGGCCTGCGGCGGCGGCCCCAAGGACGCCGTGCCGATCGGCCCCCCGCTGACGACGCCGCTCGTCACCGGCGACCACAGCGTCGCCGGTACCGTCTCCGTCTTCAACTCGACGGACGGACTCTTCATCACCGCGACGGCCGCGGACGGATGGGAGTTCACGTCCAGCCGCCTGGCGGTGGGCCTGGCGCTCTCGTGCATCCCGCACGGAAAGAGCGGCGCCCCCACCGTCTCCCGCTTCCTGCTCCGCAAGACCTGCGTGAAGGCCTCGAACGAGATCAAGTACGCGCTCCCGCTCCTCGTCGACGGAGGCACTCCCCTGGTCATCGCCCTCCAGGTCGACGTTCGGCGCGTGGCGACCGGGGACGACGGCCATGATTGCGACCCCGATCCGACGCAGACGGCGTGGCCGCAGGGAGACCTCTTCCCCGGAAGCAGCGGCGCCATGTACGTCACCTGGACCGTGCGGGATGCCGCGCCCTCGACGCTCGCGGGTCAGTACCGGACGCATTCGCAGGAGGCCTGGGGCGCCTCGCAGGCCAACGACGCGACGGCGTATCTGAACGCCCATTTCAGCGGCGCGTTCCCGAGCCGGGTGACGCTCGGCGCGCCCGAGCGCTTCACCTGCCGTTTCACGATGCCGCAATCAATCCTGACCTTTCTGCCCCAGACGGGGACCCCGGCCGTGCTGTTCCGGAACTCCGCCGATCCGACCGACCTCGCCAATTCCTTCGCGGGGTCGACGCTGGCGCTCGCCCTCAACGTGGGCTTCGATGACGCCGACGCCTCCTTTTCCGCCGGCACGCTCCCCCTGGGCGACCTGGTGGTGGCGGATCCGGCGAGCCTTTTCTACGGCGTCACGGTCCGCGAAGTGCTGTCCATGGTCAACCAGATCCTGGGCGATCATGGCGACGCGATCGGCATCTCCCCGGCCGACGCGCACGAGGCGGCCGTCCGGATCAACGCCAACTTCGAGAACGGGGGCGATCAGGGCTATCTGGGCCTGCCCTGAGGTCTACTTGCGCCGGGTGTAGAGGATCTGCATCGTCTGGCGCTCGTCGCCCTCGCGGCTGCGGACGGTCGCCCTCAGCGTGCGATGGTCCCGGTCGCGGATCTCCAGCACCAGCGTCTCGCGCACGCAGTGCTCCGTCAGGGGATCCCGGCACTCGGACCGGAGCGTGAACACCTTGCCGCTGGAATCCGCCCAGCCTTCGGCCACTTTCATCCGCGGGCTGACGCTGTCGACCCAGGACATCACGTACTTCCGCGTCATCGGATCGTACCCCATCTGGCCGCGCGCCTCGAACGGCGTGTCGTCGATATCGCCGTGGAACTCGATGCAGAGCCAGAGGCCGCCGACGCCCATGCGGGCCGTCTCGCGACCGTTGGTCTCGTGGGATTCGCGGTCGCTCATTCCGACGACTTGGCTGAGGGCGTCCCACTCCCCCTCGAATTGCCGCAGCAGGGAGACCTCCGCCCGCGGAGTCGGAGAGCGATGTTCCTGGGGGACGGCCGCTCCCGCGGCCGCCAGAAGAAGTACCCAAACGATCGACTTCATCGTCATGGTCCTGTATGGCGCTTCATCCTCCTGAGCCCCGGGCTCCGGAAATGATACGGTCCCGACCCAGGCCGTAACAAAATCTGCTGCGCAGGGATCCGGTTCATGACATGGCACGAGCCCCCGAGTCCGTGCTCTGGCTCTTCCGGATCATGGGAACCCTGATGATCATCGCGGGTCTCCATGCCGGCCGGGAACTGCTCGTGCCCCTCTCGCTCTCCGTGCTCCTGGCCCTGCTTCTCGCCCCGATCTGCAAACTCCTGGAGCGGTGCTGGCTCGGCCGGCTGCCCTCGGTGCTGCTTCCCGTGCTCGTCGCAACGATCCTGTTCGCCGGCATCGGCTGGCTGGTGACCCGTCAGATCGCCGAGACCGCCCGGCGCCTGCCCGACTACCGCGGGAATATCGTCGCCAAGCTGCCCGCGCTGGGGCCTTTCGGCGCTCCGCTCATGAAAGGCTATGCCCTGATCGAAAGCGCGGGGGCCGAGATCGCCCGCACCCCGCCCAAGGCGACCCCTCCGTTCCGCATTCCGGATCCCGAGGACTCCAGCCCCGGCGCGTTCGGTGTCCTCGGCGACGTCTTCCTGTCGCTCTTCAACACCCTCGGGACGGGGTTCGTCGTCTTCATGCTGGTCATCTTCCTCCTCATCTATCGCGAGGATCTGCGCGACCGGCTCATCCAGCTTTCCGGCGCCGGGCGGGTGCGGGTCACGACGCAGGCGATGCAGGATGCCGCCGGCAGCGTGAGCCGCTACCTGCTGCTCCAGACGGTCATCAACCTTCTCTATGGCGGCGTCGTCGCGCTGATCCTCCTCGCGCTGGGCATCCCGAACGCCCCGCTCTGGGGAATCGTCGCGGCGCTGGCGAGATTCATCCCGTACTTCGGCCCCTGGCTCGGCGCGTCCCTGCCGCTCTTCCTCTCGATGGCGGTGTTCCCCACCTGGACCCCGACCCTCCTGTTCGCGGCCTTGTGGCTCTGTCTCGAGCTGACGGTCGCCAATGCGATCGAGCCGCTCCTCTACAGCAGGCGGACGGGCATCACGCCGATCGCGGTGCTCGTCGCGGCCGCGTTCTGGGCGTGGACCTGGGGCGGGCTGGGACTGCTGCTGTCCATCCCCCTGACCGTGTCCCTCGTGGTGATGGGCCGTCATTTCGCGCCGCTGCGCTTCCTCCACACGCTGCTGGCGGACGACGTGACCGTGGAGCCGCGCATCCAGCTCTACCAGCGGTTGCTCGCTCGCGACCTGCACGGCGCGGCGGAGATCGTCGAAGTCAGCGAAGCGGGCCGCTCCCTCTCCGAAACGTGCGACAGGCTGATGGTCCCCACCCTCGGTCTCATCCAGGAGGACCTCCAGGCGGGGCGCCTTGCCGACGACGCGGCGGTCGACATCCGCAAGAACTTCTCCGTGCTCATCGAGGACCTGGCGGAGCGCGCGACCAAGCCCCTGCTGCCGGCCATCGTGCCCGCCGCAAGCGCCTGGGGCCACACGGCCGTCTGCATTCCGACCGACGACGGGGTGGACGAGATCAGCGCTCAGATGATCGGCCGTCTCCTGGCGCAGCGCGGGGTCCATATGGAGGTACTCCCGGGCGCGGACACGGTCGGGGAGAAGGTCCGCCGGGCGGTCGAGCGGATCCCGGACGTCGTCATCCTGGTCTCCCTGAAGCCGCCCGCCCTGATTCCCGTGCGCTATCTGTACAAACGGGTGCGGGCCGCGCTGCCCCGAACGGAGATCGTGGTCGCGCTGCTCGATGCGCCGGCGGAGCCGGAGCGCTGGTCGCAGCGGATCTCCGAGACCGACGGACCGCCGGTCGTCACGAGCCTCCCGGAGCTGGAGCGGTCGATGGAGCAGATCGTGCCGCCGCTGATGCTGAAAAAAGCCGCGGCCTTTGCCGAAGGGCCCAGCCCGGCCGCCGGCTAGCAAAAACGGACCTGTGGCGCGGCTGTTGGGATGTCCGATCCCCTTTCCGTCCACCCCAATAACATCCGGCCCGGGCGCAGGCTCCTTCTTGCGGGGCCGGACGCATCGCGCGTCCTCCCGCCTCATCAGTGCAGGAGATGCGGTCATGCCCGATACCCGACTCCGACCCCGTCGACCCGATACTCCCCAGGAGCCGAACCCGCCCGCCGATGATCTTCTGGTGACCAGCCCGAGCTTTTCGCACGGCGGGCCGCTGCCGGCCCGCTGCGCGCTGCACGGCGGAAACTGTTCCCCCGCGCTGTCCTGGGCCGAGCCGCCCAGAGGAACCGTGTCGCTCGCCCTGACGTTCGAGGACCTGCACGGCACGAGCGAAAAGCCGTTCACGCTGTGGATCCTCTACAACATCCCGGCCTCCCGCCACGGCATCCCTGAGGGACTTTCGAAAAGGGCGTTCCCGAGCCAGGTGCCCGGCGCCGAGCAGGGCGCGAATGACACCGGCGAAGTCGGCTACGACGGCCCCGCGCCGCCCCGGGGACATCCGGACCACCACTACACCTTCCATGTGCACGCGCTGGACATCGTCCTGGCCCTGCCGCCCGGCGCGACGCGGGCCGAGTTCGACGACGCGATCGCCGGACACGGGATCGGCTCCGGCGCCTTGAGCGGAACCTATCATCGATAAGGAGAGAGCCCATGTTCCCAGATCCGAAGCGCCCCAACCCGAAAGACCCTCCGGGTCCCCTTCCCGAGTGGCCGGCGGACGACGAGTCGGAAGACGACGTGGACGAGGTGAAGGAATGAAGATCGCCGTGACCGGGGCGACCGGCTTCGTCGGCCGCCTGATCTGCGCCGTCGCCCGCGGACGCGGGCACGAGGTGATCCGCCTCAGCCGCGGGCCGCAGGGAGACCGCCGCTGGGATCCGATGACGCATCCCGCGCCCCTCGAGGGCGCCGATGCCGTCATCCATCTCGCGGGCGAGCCTCTCACCGAGGGACGCTGGACCCGCGCCAAGTTGGACCGCATCCGGCGCAGCCGGGTGATCGGCACGCGCAATCTCGTCGCCGGTCTGCGTTTCGCCCGGCCGCGCGTCCTGCTTTCGGCCTCGGCGGTCGGGGTCTACGGCGACCGCGGCGAAGAGGAGCTGACCGAGGGATCGCCCGCGGGCGACGGCTTCCTCGCCGGCGTCTGCCGGGACTGGGAGGCGGAGGCGAAGGCGGCGGGGATACGGACGGTTCTGGTGCGGACCGCCACCGTCCTCGGTCCAGGGGGAGCCCTGGCGAAGATGCGCGGCCCGTTCAGGCTGGGCCTCGGAGGCACGCTGGGCGACGGACGGCAGTGGATGAGCTGGATTCACCGGGAGGACTTGGCGGATCTCTACTTCCACGCCCTGAACCATCCGGAGATCACCGGTCCGATCGTCGCCGCCTCTCCGAACCCGGTCCGCAGCGCAGACTTCACGCGGACTCTCGCTCGGGTGCTCGACCGGCCGGCGCTGTTTCCCATTCCGAGGTGGGGCCTGCGGCTGGTGTTCGGGAGGGTCGCGACGGTGCTCACCGCGAGCCAGCGCTGCCATCCCACAAAGGCGCTCGAGACGGGCTTCCGGTTCTCCTATCCCACGCTGGATGCGGCCCTTCTCGAGGCGGTCAACTCCTTCCAGGCGCGGGTCGAGAAAGTGGCCTAAGGGCTGCCGGCCTGGACGGGGCCGCTCGCCTGGGAGACCCCGCGAAGCACGCGGCCGGTTTCAACCGGCTCCTCCGTTCGCGCGATGCGGGCCATGGCCAGGTAGCCCACGAGTTCGCCTTTCTGATTGAGCACGGGCAGCCGGCGAAGCTGACGGTCCCGCATGATCCGCTCGGCGTCGCCGAGATAAGCGGTCTCCCGCACGCTCACGACCTCGCGGGACATGATCTCATTCACCGGTGTGCGATCCGCGTCCAGTCCCGAAGCGACGGCCCGCACGGCGATGTCGCGGTCGGTGACGATCCCCAAAACCTGACGGTTCTCGCAGACCGGGAGCGAGCCGAAATCACGATCCCTCATGATCCGCGCGGCGGTCCGGAGGGACGCCTGCGGTTCGACGCATTCGACGTTGCGGCTCATGACGTCTCGAACGGTTTCCATCATAAAGACCTCCGTTGTGCTCTCCATCCTTTTGAACCCACTTCAGGGGCGCCGTTATGGCCCAGTCCGGCCCCATAACGATCGCCCCGCGCGAGGCTCAGTCATGGCGGAAGTGACTATGTCCGTCAAACCTCCGCGTCGCGGGCCTCGCCTCCCGGAGCATTGGCCGCCCGTGCCCTGAATCTTGCGAGGTGGCTCATGAGCATGCAGAGAGGCCAGGTCTGGAACTGTTCGGACCCGACCTGCGGCGGCCAGATCCTGGTGACGCGAGGACCCCAGCCAGGGAAGGCCGGCTCGCTGTCGATGCGGTGCTGCTGCGGAAGCCTGATGTATCCCTGATCAGCGCCCGAGTCGTTGATTCCGGTTCTCTTCGCGCCCCAGCAGATCCTCGACCACGTCGAGGGACGTGCCGATCCCGATGAAGGCCGGCGCCAGCCCGTGATCCAAAGCCTCGATATTCGCGATCAGGGCGATCGGGAAGTCGAAAAACTTGAGCTCGCAGCTGAACACGGGGAGCCCGTCCCCGACGTGCGCGGCACGGACCCATTGTCTCCCGCTGGCGAGCTGGACCCGGGCCTTCATGAAGTCCGCGATCTCGAACTTCTGGTCCAGACCTTTGAGAAAGATCAGCGTTCCGGCCGCGGCGGGCGCGATCATGTAGCCGGCCACTCCCATGTCGTCGCTGGTCTGGAGGATCAGGCCCAGCGACATCGCGGGGAGCGAGTACGACACCCGGAACCCCGTCATCAGCGAACGCCGGAGCACGTGGCGCTGGCCCCGGGTGAGCGTCTCGGCGTAGGCGGGGTCGTCCGCGCCCGCCGCCTGCACGCGTTCCAGGAATTGCGCCTCATGGAAAAGCGCCTGGTCGAAGACGATGAAGGCGAGCGACGTTGACGCCGGCGAATTGGGATATAGAAAAGTGTTCGGGCCGACGGCCAAGCCGCGCGGGAGCAGTTCTTCCAGGATCACCTGCGGAATGATCATGGGGACGCCGAGGAACAGGTTGCCGGCGGTCTCCCGGATCCTTCGGAGATCCTCCTGATCCCGCCAGGCCTTCACGTCGAGCACGGTCATGAGGGACGGATACTTCGACTCCTCGGCATCCTCCTGTCGCAGGAGCGGAGGCAGCGTCCGGGAGGCGGGCTTCGCAGGCGGCTCGGCCAGGAGACCTTCGGGCGGCTCCTGATCTTCCGACCCGCCGAAGAGCTCCGGCAGCACCGGACGGCCATACCAGTTCTGGCTGAACTCCGGCGCTGCGCTTGGGAGAACGAGAGCGGGAATCATCGATTTCCGGATTCCGCCCGAGCCGGCGAGCGCCAGGCCGCTGAACAGCAGCGCGGCAACGAGTTTCATGGTCGACACCTGACTTCCGTCGACTTCGTCCGAATGGCGCCCGCCCTGCGTCGGACGCCCCTTTCCTCGGCCCTATCTACGACGTTTTTCGTGATGCCCGGCCGCCAAAAGGGCTTCACGGATGGGGAGATTCGGCGCGGATGACGTCGGGCTTGCCGTGCGGCGGGCGGACGATCTGCTGCGATGGACGCAACCGTTCGGGGCGGCGGAGCGACGACAGACGGACGGACCGCTATCGATCGATCGCTGCAGGGCTTCGGCGATCCTCACATCGGCGAGCCCCTCCAGCCCGGACGGCTCCGGCTCCCGGTCGTGCAGGATGCAGTCCGAAAAATAGACGAGCTCCTCGGCGAACTGATCGTGCTTGCCGTAGTGGCGGACCCGGAGGTTTTCCTGCCGTCTGACGTACTCCGTCAGCCCTTCGACATACTCGTAGGCGGGATCCAGCTCGAGGCTGCCCTTGGTTCCCACGACGCGGAAATGCCCCACGTCGGCCGCGCCGAAACTCGTCACGAAGCTGGCGAGCCGGGCGCCCGGGAATAGGGTTTCTCTTTCCCCGAGGGCTGCGGCTCGGTCGCGGCGACGGCGTCCGCATCGGGCCGGGGCGACCGGCCCCGCGTGTCCGCCCACGCCTTCGTAAATTCGGCGCCGAGGAAGAAGATCTGGCTGGAGTAATAGATCCACAGCAGGAGCAGCACGAAGGAGCCCGCCGCTCCGTACGTCGAGCCGATCGTCGCCCGTCCGAGATAGAGGCCGATCAGGAATTTGCCGAGCGTGAACAGCGCGCCGGTCAGGACGGCGCCGACGACCACGTCGCGCCATCGCGTCTTCGCGTCCGGGAGGACCTTGAAGGCGGCGCCGAAGAGCGCGGAGATGACGGACAGGGACAGCAGAGGATTGACCACCTTCGCGATCACCATCCGGGTTCCGTTGTCCGAGAGCTGCCGGCCGAGGGTCTCCAGTCCGGCGCTCAGCGCGAGCGAGACGAGGAGGACGAAGCCGATCCCGATCACCATCGTGAACGACAGGAAGCGATCCCGGATCGTGCCCCACAATCCGCGTCCCGCCTTCTTCCGGACCTTCCAGATGATGTTGAGGGAATCCTGCAGCTCCACGAAAACGCCCGACGCGCCGAAAACCAGCGCGACGCTGCCCAGGAGGGTGGCCCAGACTCCCGCGTGCGGCTGCCAGGCGCTCTTGAGCAGGGCTTCGATGCTCTCGCCGACCTTCGAGCCGACCAGACCGGAGATCTCCCGGGCGATGGCGCCGCGCGCGGCCTCGGCGCCGAAGATCAAGCCGGCAACGGCAATCGCGATAAGGAGGACCGGCGCGATCGCGAAGGAGGTGTAATACGCCAGCGCCGCCGCCAGTT
>DASQOM010000079.1:0-14514 GCA_035644495.1 Planctomycetota bacterium
CAGGACGGTCTGAGACGATCGCGTTCGCCGCCGCTCGCGCCGACAGCACCGCGAGCGACATGCCCTCCCCCGTGATCGGATCCGGTGCGCCCGCCGCGTCCCCCACGAGGAGCGTCTTGCCGGCCGCGACCGCTCCCACGCGCAGCCCCAGCGGCGCCACCGCCAGCACCGGCGACGTGAACGCGACGCCCTTCCGCCGTCCCTGCAGCACCTGCAACGACAGCAGCAGATCCAGCACGCGGTCCTCGTTCGACTTCCCCTCCGGAAGCGCGTCCTGCCGGAAGAGGCAGGCGACCAGCGCCTCGTCGCCGTCCGACGGCGCCATATAGACCTCTCCCGCCTCGTGAAGCAGGACCTCGACGCGGTCGCGGTCGATCTCCAGTCCGCGCACATGGGTGCTGAACCCGACCCGGCGCAGCGAGGGCGGCGAGGCCGGGAACTCCGGCCGGCGATGGAACTGGGAGCGAAGGCCGTCGGCGCCGATCACCCAGCGCGCCGGGAAGCGCGCTTCCTCGTAGTGGGTTTCCTCGAACGCGGTGACGCCCGGCGTCTCCGCTGCCGCCCGGAAAAGCCGCTCATCGAAGCGCTCGCGGCGGACGACGAGACCATATCCCCCGGGGAAATCGGCCTCGGCGGTGGCTCCCCCGGGGGCGACGAACCGCAGGCCGCGGACGCGGCAGCCCTCGGGTTCGATCCCCATCTCCTTCAGGGCCGCGACCCCGTGCGGCAACAGCCCTTCCCCGCAGGCTTTCGGGCGGGGGAAACGCGCCTTTTCGACGAGCGCGACCTTCAGGCCGCGGCGCGCCAGCTCGCGGGCCGCCGTCGCGCCTCCGACGCTGCCGCCCACTACGACCGCGTCCCAGCTCACCATTGAAGGAGCAGCAGCTCGGACGCGAAGCCCGGCCCGAGCGCGATCATGACGCCGCGGTCGCCCGGTTTCGCCTGGCCGCTCTCGAGCAGGTCCGAAAGGATGAACAGCACGGAGGCGCTCGACAGGTTGCCGACGCGCGCGAGCGAGCCCCGCGTCCATCGCAGGTCGTTGTCGCTCAACCCGAACACCTCGTGATACGTCTCGATGATGCGCCGCCCGCCCGGGTGCAGCGCCCAGTGCGCGATGTCCTTCGCCGCGACCTGGTGGTCCGAAAGGAAGCGGTCGACGACCGGCTTCAGCTTCTCGGAGATGAAGTCCGTGACCTCCTTCGACAGGACGAGCCGCATCCCGTCGCCGGTGAACGCCCAGCCCATCAGGTGCTGGGTTCCTTCGTAGAGCACCGTCCGGCGGGCGATGACGCTTGGCCCCCCGCCGCGCCCGAGGACCGCCGCCGCGGCCCCGTCGCCGAAAAGCGCGGCGCCGATCACGTCCGTCGGCTTCGCCGCCTTCGTCGAGAAGACCTGGCCGCAGAGCTCGACCGCGACGACCAGAGCCTTCGCGCCCGGGGCGGCGTCGAGGAGGTCGCACGCTCGAGTGAGCGCCCCCGCCCCGCCGGCGCAACCCAGCCCGAACAACGGCCAGCGCCGCACGTCGCTCCGCAGCCCGAGGCGCGATACCAGCAGCGCGTCGACGCTCGGCGTCGCGAGGCCGGTGGTCGTCACGAGGAGCAGATGGTCGATGTCCGTTGCGCGAACCCCGGCCCCGTCCAGGCAGGTCCGCGCGGCCTTCTCCGCCAGCAGAGAGGCCTGTTCGATGAAGTCGCGGTTCCTCTCCTCGAAGCCCCGTTCCCGCTGGTAATACTCGGGCGGGAAGGCGCAATACCGCTGCTCGACCCCGGAGCTGCCGAAGACGCGCAGGAGCTTGAGCAGCTCCGGCCGGGCGGCGTAGATCCGCCGGGCGATTTCAACGGCCTCCGCCTGGTGGACGCGGTGCGGCGGGAGTGCGGTCGAGACTCCGAGCAGCGAGGTCATGGGCATCCCATTCTAAGACACTGGAGGCCGCCGGATTCTGCAAAATCCCGGGGATTTCCCTATTCCGAGGGTGTACTCCCGGGAGTCGTCGTAGAAGTTACTAGAGGATATACTGGCTGTAGGACCGTCTAGTAAGCAGGGAATTGAACGGAGCAGGGTTATGAAGCGATTCCTCGCCGGCGGGCTCTTCCTGGCATGCCTGGTGGTCAACGTCAGCGCCCAGGACGCCAAGAAGCAGGACGACGTCCTCCAGAAGAAGGACGGCGGCATCATCGTCGGCCGGATCCAGAAGCTCGACGCGGACATCGTCGAGATCCTCATCAACGGCGAGAAGGAAGCGCGGCGCATCTCGCTGCGCGAGCTGAATCCCTACTCGGTCTACAAGATCCGTCTGGACCGCATCGACAAGTCCAGCGGCGACGCCCATCTCGCGCTGGCCGAGTTCTGCATGGCCAACGGCCTCTATGCGCCGGCGACGAAGGAGTT
Source organism: Planctomycetota bacterium (assembly GCA_035644495.1). Taxonomy (GTDB): domain Bacteria; phylum Planctomycetota; class MHYJ01; order MHYJ01; family JACPRB01; genus JACQFK01. The sequence continues at coordinate 2,389 of DASQOM010000079.1, forward strand.
CGACGAGGCCGCGCGCCTCGACAAGAATCTCGAGGAGAAGGCGAAGAAGCGCCGGGAGGAGGCGCACAACGAGGACGCGCGCGCCAAATTCGAGGACGCCAAGCGCCTGGCCGCCGAGCGCAAGTACGACGAATCCAACAAACTCTGCCAGGTCATCGTCGAGAAGTACTCCGACACCCCCTACTTCGACGAGGCCAAGAAGCTGATCTCGAAGATCGCCGAGGATATCGCCAAGGAGAACGAGTCGAAGAAGAAGCAGCTCGAGGACAAGAAGGAGCAGCAGGAGAAGAAGAAGCTGGCCGTCACCGAGAACCAGGAGAAGGACGTCGTCGCGAAGACGGCGGAGATGATCGACGAGGGCAACAAGCTCTGGCTCGAGGGCCTGGACGGCGAGTCCAAGAACCTGACGAAGGCCGAGAAGGGCTGGCGAGGCGCCGAGGCGGTGCTCCTGGCCGCGCACCGGAACGTCGAGTTTCTGCTCAAGTCGAACGACGTGGAGACGATCAAGAAGGCGAAGGAGTACGAGCGCGCGATCGACTCGATCCTCGTCCGCTGCTACTACCGCCTGGGCCGCATGTGGGCGGTGGAGCTGTCGTACCCGACGGCGCTCGAGTGGCTGAACAAGGCGATGAAGATCCCGCACGACGAGCAGATGGACCGCCAGATCAACGAAATCCTGCTGACCATCTCGCAGCTCAAGATGCGCGAACGCGCGGCCGGCAAGGGGTATTAGGTCTTGCAGCCCGTCGAGAAGTCCCGACGCTCCTGGCTCCGTCCGATCGGGGTCTTCCTTGCTTTGGGCCCGCTCGCCGGGATTGCAGCGGCCTGCGCGGGATCCGCCGTCGACGGCAATCCGGGGCCATCCACGGTGGTGGCAGCCTTTGCCTTCATTCTCGCGACCGTCCTGGGAATGATCTACCTGGGCACCCGGACCGCCGTGAAGGAATAAAACAGACCGTCCGTTTTCTTCCTTACGAGTAGCAGTTCACCCCGTTCATGACCGGGTATTGGGCCACCCCGCCGCCCTTCGGGCCCCAGTAGTTTTTACGCGCCGGCACCGACACCAGCTTCCACTCCGGGAGCACCAGCGCCGTCAGCGAGCGGCCGTGCACGCAGCCGGTGTCGATCCCTACCGCCCATTCCGCGACGAGCGGACTATCCAGGACGGTATGACCGAAAATCACGCGTTCGGGACCGGTCCAGAAGTGGGTCCAGAACCTCCAGTCCGGCGGGGCCTTCGACGGCCACTCGCTCCGCGTCGCCGGCGGCCGGATGCACTGGCCGTGCAGCAGGATCGACGGCGACTGCGACTCGATCGGCACGCCAGGCAATACGCCGGCATGCACGACGACCGCATTGGCCTCGGGGACCCGCACATAGAGCGGCAGGGACTCCAAATATCGGTAGTGCCGCTCCTCCAGCACCCGGCGGGTTTCGGCATGGTCGGGCAGAATATCGGTCCGACCCTGCCTCCGGATGCGGAGATGCTTCTCCTCATGGTTGCCCAGGACGCATTCGTGCTTCATCGCCAGCTCCACGCACTCGCGGCGCTGCGGGCCGCGGTCGACGAGGTCGCCGGCGAAGATCACCCGGTCGCCGGCCGTCACGGCCAGGCGGTCCAGGAGCTCCACGGCTTCGTCATGACAGCCATGAAGATCGCCGATCACGATTGTTCTTGGGGTATTCATATCGTCCGAGGAGGGGTGTGTCGTCCGTCTCTCTGCCCTTCTAACCGGCGGCCGACGAAAAGGTTCGCTCAAATGTGGAGCTTCCCTTGACTGACTTTCGGGCATGGCCGACAATGACGGCGTGGGCGACGCATACCTCGTCTCCGCCGTCCGGACGCCGATCGGCAAGTTCCTCGGCGGCGTCAGCGGATTTCCCTCCCCCGCGCTCGGGGCCCTCGTGGTCCGCGAGGCCGCGCGCCGCATCGACCTCGCCCCCAACGCCGTCGACGAGGTCTTCATGGGCTGCGTCCTCCAGGCGGGACTCGGCCAGAACCCCGCCCGCCAGGCCGCCCTCCGCGGCGGACTGCCCGACGCGGTCGGCGCCGTCACCGTCAACAAGGTCTGCGGCTCCGGCCTGAAATCGATCATCTTCGGCGTGCAGGCGATCAAGACCGGCGACGCGGACGTCGTTGTCGCCGGCGGCATGGAAAGCATGTCGAACGCCCCTTATCTCCTCCCCGACGCCCGCAAGGGTCAGCGGCTGGGCCACGGGAAGACGATCGACGTCATGATCCAGGACGGCCTTTGGGACGCCTTCAACGACTTCCACATGGGCAGCTCGGCGGAGCTCGTCGCCGAACGCTTCAAGATCGGCCGCGCGGAAATGGACGCGTACTCCGCGGAAAGCCACAAGCGGGCGGTCGCCGCGACGAAGGCGGGGAGATTCAAGGCGGAGATCCTGCCGCTCATCGTGCCCGCCGAGAAGTCGAGCATCGAGGCCGACGAGGGCCCGCGCGAGGACTCGACGCCCGAGAAGCTGGCGAAGCTCAAGCCCGCGTTCCGCCCGGACGGCATCGTCACGGCCGGCAACGCGTCGCAGATCAGCGACGGCGCCGCGGCCCTCGTGCTCATGTCCGAGCGCGCCCTCAAGGAGCATAAGGCGACGCCGCTCGCCCGGGTCACGGGATACGCCACCGCCGGGGTCGAGCCGAAGTGGGTGCTCGTGTCGACCATCGACGCGGTCCGCCGCTTCGACGGGAGGAATCCGTGGAAGGCCGCCGACGCGGACCTGATCGAGATCAATGAAGCCTTCGCCGTCTCGACGATTGCGGGGATCCGCGAGCTCAAGCTGGATCCGGCGAAGGTGAACGTGAACGGCGGCGGAATCGCGCTGGGGCATCCGATCGGCGCCAGCGGCGCGCGCATCGTCGTCACCCTGCTCCACGCGCTGGCCGAGCGCCGGCAGCGCCGCGGGGTGGCGACCCTCTGCATGGGCGGCGGCAACGGCCTGGCCCTGGGGGTCGAGCGCCCGTGAACCTCACCCTCAGCGCCGAGGAGGCCCTGATCCAGGCGACTGCCCGCGACTTCGCCGACAAGGAGCTCGCGCCCCTGGCCTCGTCGATCGACCAGAAGGGCGCCATTCCCCGCGATATTCTGGAGAAGATGGCCGCCCTCGGGTTCCTGGGCATGCTGACGCCGGAGGCGTACGGCGGCGTCGGCCTGACGAATCTCGCCCTGGCGCTCGTCCAGCTCGAGATCAACCGCGCCTGCGCGTCGACGGGCGTGACGATGTCGGTGCACAACTCGCTCTGCCAGAGCCCGATCCTGCGCTTCGGCAGCGAGGAGCAGAAGCACAAGTACCTGCCCCGCCTCGCGCGCGGCGAATGGATCGGCGCGTATTCGCTGACCGAGCCCGTCAGCGGAACCGACGCCGCCGCGCTCATCACGACGGCGACGAAGGACGGAAGCGACTACGTCATCAACGGCACGAAGAACTTCGTCACCAACGGCGGCTTCGCGGACGTCTTCGTCCTGTTTGCGCGGACGGATCCGTCGCCGGCGGCGAAGCAGACGGGCATCAGCGCCTTCATTGTCGAGAAGACCCTGGAAGGGCTCACGGTCGGCAAGGCCGAGAAGAAGATGGGCATCCGCGGCTCGTCCACGACGTCGCTGTTCTTCGACGGCTGCCGCGTCCCGGCCGCGAACCTCCTCGGGACGGAGGGCGACGGCCTCAAGATCGCCCTGAGCACGCTCGACGGGGGCCGCGTCGGGATCGCGTCGCAGGCGACGGGCATCGCCATGGCCTGCCTCGACGCCTCGATCAAGTACGCCAAGGAGCGGAAGCAGTTCGACCGTCCCATCGGCGACTTCCAGGCGATCCAGTGGAAGATCGCGGAGATGGCGACGGACATCGACGCCGCCCGGCTGCTCATCTTCCGCGCGGCGCGGATGCGCGACGCCGGCGAGCCCCACACGCGGGAGGCGTCGATGGCGAAGCTCTTCGCGTCCACGATGGCGAACAAGCACGCCAACCAGGCGGTGCAGATTCACGGCGGGGTGGGCTACATCAAGGACTTCCCCGTCGAGCGCTACTTCCGCGACGCGAAGATCACCGAGATCTATGAGGGCACCAGCGAAGTGCAGCGCATCGTCGTGGCCCGCAGCTTGCTGAAGTAAGAACGGGCGCGATCGCTGCGAAAGGAGCCCGGCTTGGAGAGCACTTCTGTTCCTACTGAGAAAAAGTCTGCCCTCGGCGCCGCGGTCAAAAAGGGCGCGTTCCGCGCCTTGCGCATCGCCGGGATCACCACTATCGTCGCCGTCATCGGGATCATGATCTTCGAGAACAAACTCATCTACTTCCCCAGCGTCGGCGGCGTCGGACCGAGCCCGGGCCAGGACGTCGAGCTGACCGCCGCCGACGGGGTCAAGATCCACGGCTGGTACCTCCCGCATCCCCAGGCGAAGGCGACGATCCTCCACCTGCACGGGAACGCCGGCAACCTCGAGGACCGGCGCGACCTCGTCAAGGATCTCCAGGGCCTCGGCGTCAATGTCCTGGCCATCGACTACCGGGGCTACGGCAGGAGCGTCGGCTCCCCCGGCGAAAAGGGGCTCTATGCCGACGCGCGCGCCGCCTACGACTGGCTGCTGACGAAGACGACCGCCGACAAAATCGTGATCCACGGCGAATCGCTCGGCGGAGGACCGGCGTGCGAGCTCGCGTCGACGGTCGCCTGCGGCGCCCTGATCCTGCAGTCGACGTTCACGAGCATCCCCGACATGGCCCCGCGCGTGGTGCCGATCATGCCCAAGTTCCTGGTACGGACGAAGTTCGACAACCTCGAGAAGGTCCGGAGGATCCCGTGCCGGAAGCTGTTCCTCCACAGCCGCGGCGACGAGGTGATCCCCTTCGACATGGGCGAGAAGCTCTTCGCGGCGGCGGCGGAGCCCAAGGAGTCGACCTGGTTCACCCAGGCCGGCCACAACGACGTGACAGTCAGCCAGCCGAAGAAGTACTACTCGAGGCTGGCGGCGTTTCTCGAGCCGTTTGGGAAATAGCCGCGATCGCCAGCAGCAGACCGATGTAGTTGTCGTGGATGAAGCGGCCGAAGAACAGGGCCACGAAGATCCCCGCCGCGCCCCAGAGGAACACGCCTTCGTCGGTCCCCTTCTTCGCCAGGCCCTTCAGTCCGAAGTAAAGGCAGGCCAGGTACGCCGGAGCCTGGAAAAGCCCGAACGGGAAATAGGACTCCGGCGACTTCACCCAGCCGAAATGCAGGACCACGTTGGCGAACCCGAACCCGCCCCAGCCCCGCATCGCGAAGGGATGCGCCCCCAGACCGGAGACGGCGAGAAAGAGATCGTCGATGAAGGAGATCGGATCCGCGGCGAGGAAGGGCAGCGACGTGAGGAGCAGCGGTGCGATCAGCAGCGGCAAACAGACTTTGAGGTCCTTCCTGTTCGCGAACGCGACAAACGGGATCATCGGGAGCAGCAGCGTCTTGGTCGCGATCGCCAGGCCGAGCAGCAGGTGGCCGTACCGGCGCTGATCCGTCTGGTACGCCACCCACGCCGCCGCGAGCCAGAACAGCATGGCGACGTCGTTGCGCCCCTCGATCACAAACGGGGCGAGGAAGGGATTCAGCACGGCCATCGACGTGATCCCGACCCGGTGGGGATGGTCCCGCAGGTAATGCCAGACGACGCCGAAGTACGCGAAGAAGAATCCGAGCACCACGATGCGCTGGTCGTAGAAGCGGTCGCCGAGTCGCGGGACGTTTTCCGGCATCTTCCAGAGCAGGGCCCGGCACACGGCTTCGACCGGCACCGAGATATAGAGCAGCATCGGCGGATAGACGAAGTGGTGGATCGCCGGATTGTTGGTGAAGCCGTTCCAGCCGTTGAGCGCGGTCTGCGAGAAGTCCTCCTTATAGGGGTTCCGCTTCTGGCGGACCATGCGGATCGCCTCCTCGAACTGCACGACGGAGTCATGGCACCAGGAACCCGGCCCGGTCCACGAGCGATACCGCATCTGCTGCGCGCAGGGCACATAGACGAGGAACAGGAGGACGCCGAACATCGCCCAACGCTGGAATCTCGGGAGAAACACCGCCGCGATCGCGATCGTCAGGCCGATGGCGCGGCAAAGCCAGAACATGCTGGTGGAATCGCCGGGCACGACGGGAACCAGCGGCGACCCGAGCGCGATCGCGCAGAGGAGGAGGAGCAGGCCGTTGATGCGGGCGGGGGAGATCGCCGCGTACGGACCGCTCATGGGGACTTGGGCCCCTTGACGAATCCGCGCGGCTTGTAGCCCTTCACGAACGCGATCAGGTCCTGGTAGATGTTGTGGTATCCGAAGGCCTCCATCTCCTGGAGCGCCTCGTCCGCGGTCCAGCCGTCCACCTCCAGCCGGTAGAGCGCCGCCATCGTCCCCGTCCGGTCCTTCCCGAAGGCGCAGTGGATATAGACCGGCTGCTTTGCGGGATCGAGGACAATCGCGAAAAAGCGGCGCACGGCCTCGTCGTCCGGCGGCGTCGAGCCCAGATCGGCCTTGATGGGGATCTCGACGGGCGTCAGGCCCGCCGCCTCGACCATCGCCTTGGTCGAATGGTAGCTGCGGAAGTCGATCACCGTCTTCACGCCCATCGCCTTCAGCTGCTTGAACCCCTCTTCCGTCGGCTGCGCCCCCCGGTACAGGCTGGGGTTCACGCGCGCGAAATTGTCGAGACCGGCGACTCCGGGCAGCCTCTGGGCGATCGCCCGCCTGGTCGTCGTCGCATTCACCCTGGCCTCCTCGTCCCCGCCGCAGCCGGGAATCAGAAGGGCCGAGGCCAGGAGCAGCGCGAGCCGGACAGTCATGGTTTCATCTTACCATGTCGCTGGCGGGCGACTTCCGCCATCGCGACCGTGGCCGCATGGGTGAGCGACAGGGACGGGGCCCCCTCCCGGGTCGGGATGCAGACGCGCGCGTCGCAGCGGTCGCGCACGGCCGCGGACAGCCCACGCTTCTCCCCGCCGATGGCCAGCGCGAGAGGCCGCGTCAGGTCCTCGTCGTAGATCGTCTTCTTCACTCCCGCCAGGCAGCCGACGAGGGCGAGTCCGGCCGGCACCTCGGCGCCGACGACCACGGGCAGCCGCTCGTAGGCGCCCGACGAGGCGCGCGAGACGTCGCCGCCGTCGAAGTCCCAGGCGCGGCGGCGCAGGATCACCGCCTGGACGCCGAAGGCCTCGGCCGAACGCAGCGCATAGCCGAGATTGCGGCCGTCGTCGATCCCGTCGAGGTAGAGGACGAAGTCGAGCGTCGCGGGGAGCGACGCGGGCGGCAGCGGGTCGGCGACCGCGAGGATGCCGCCGTGCGTTTTGCCGTGGGCCTGGGCGTCGAGGGCTTCCTCCCGGACCTTCCGGACCGGGATCCCGCGGGCCGCGGCCGCGTCGAGGAGGTCCCGGATCGAGTCGTCCTTGATGCCCTGCTTCACGAGCAGCGCCTCGATCTTCCGGCGCCCGGCCTGCATCGCCGCGAGCGCGCAGATCCGGCCCTCCAGGAGCTCGATCACCGGTCGTCCCCCCTCCGGGGCGCTTCAGGAGATGGGGAGGGATCCGGAGAAAGGGGGACGAGTTCCTGTTCAGGGTTTCGAAAGGCTGGAAAGGAGTCGCTCTCGCTCTCTCCCTGCTCCCCTGCTCTCCCATATCCCCCGCCGGGGGGGATCCCGTTGGAGTTTCGGATTTTGGGTTTTGGATTTCCTCTGCTCATTGCGTCATGGGCTCCGCGGCCCGGATCGCCTCCACCACCGCGGCGTGGGTCTCCGCCTTGAGGAGCCGTTCGACGACGTATTCGCTGTCGATGAGACCGCAGATGCGCGCGAGGAGGCGCACCTGCACGCGAGGCGAGCCCGACGGGGTGAGCAGGATGAACACCAGCTGGGCCTTGTCTTCGCGGCCCTTGACCGGGATGCCCGCGTCGGACCGGCCGAACAGGATGACCGGGCGCTCGATCGCCTCGAGACGCGCGTGCGGGATCGCGAGGCCGTTGCCCAGGTACGTGCTCATGGCCCGCTCGCGCTCGAGGACCGCCTTCACGATGCGGTCCACGGGCAGCGGCAGCTCCGTCGCGGCGACCCGCCCGAACATCTGGCCGATGCCTTCCTCGAGGCTGGAGGCCTCGATGCCCAGCACCACGCGGCCGGGAGTCAGCGCGTCGGCCATGAAGATGCGCGGCTCCACCTCGAATTCGTCCTCGATCGTCCCGACCACCTCCTCGATGATGTCCTCGAGCGAGATGATGCCGACCCACTTCCCCTCGGCGTTCTTGACGACGGCGAGATGGCCTCGCTGACGCTGGAAGTCGCCCAGGAGATTCTCCAGCGGGAGGTCCTCCATCGCCGACAGATACGGCCGCGCAATCTTCCGGAGGTCGATGGACGACATCTTCTCCGGCCCCTCGTAGAGCAGGTCCTTGATATGGACGATCCCGAGGGGCAGCTCGGCGTCGCCCACCAGGGGATACCGCGAAAGCCGCGTCTCGCGGATCACCTTGAAGTTCTCCTCCCACGGCGCGCCGGCGCGCAGCAGCCGGACGCCGTCGCGACCCCGCATCGCGTCGCGGACGCGGACCTCGGAGAGATCGAAGATGTTCTCGAGGAAGAGGAGGCGGCGGAAGGACATGAGCCCGGTGCTCTGGGAGCGCGCGAGGATGATGCGGAGCTCGTCCTCGGAGTGCTGCTCCTCCTTGACCTTGGCGGGAAGGCCGATCAGCCGGAGGATGAACCGCGCGGAGCCGTTCAGGAGCCAGATCGGCAGCAGGAGGATGCCTCGGAAGAAGACGAGCGGGCGGGAGCTGATCAGGGCCATCTGCTCGGTCTTCCGGATCGCGACCTGCTTGGGAAGCAGCTCGCCGAGCAGGACGTGGAGGAAGACGATCATGCCGTACTCGACGACGAACGTGATGATGCTGGCGGCCCGGGGCGGGACGCCGATCAGGAACTGGACGAACTCGCCGGCCATGGCCTGGCCGACGAAGCCCAGCGCGATGCTGGCCAGGGTGATGCCCACCTGGAAGACCGGGAGGAACTCGTCGAGGTGGGTCTGGATGTGCTGCACGATCTTGGCCGTGTGGTTCCCCCGGTCGACCAGCTCCTCGACGCGGCTGGGGCGCAGGCGGACCGCGGAGAATTCGGCGAGGACGAAGAAGCCGTTCAGAAGAAGCAGAATCAGGGTGACGAGAACGTAAATGAGCAGGGTCACGGGGTACTCTTGTACCCGATCGGGGGGCAAATGGCGAGCCTCACGATGCTGGCCGGAGGGGCGCCCAGACGCTACTCTGGGCCCCATGTCTCGCAAGGGTCTGAAGGTCGGCTTGGGGCAGATTCCGGTCACGATGGGCGACAAGGCCGCCAACGTGAAGGAGCTCTTCCACGCGGTGGACGAAGCGGCGAAGGCAGACTGCGACGTCCTGGTCCTCCCGGAGTGCTCGCTGGCGGGCTGGCTGAGTCCGTCGGCGCGGGACTCGGCCGAGTCGATCCCCGGCCCGCTCACGCACCGCTTCGTCGAGGCGGCGCGGCGCCACGGGATGGCGATGGTCGTCGGGTTGGAGGAGCGCGAGACGACCCGCGTGTACGACAGCGCGGTCTTCATCGACCGCCACGGCGACATTCTCGCGCGGCACCGAAAGATCAACGAGCTGGAGATCGGCCTCGAGGTGTATTCACGCGGGTCGGCGCTGAACGTCTTCGGCTTCGAGGGCCGGCGTGCGGCGCTGAACATCTGCGCCGACAGCTGGACGCCGCTGCTGACGGACGCCCTCTACGAAATGGGCGCGCGCATCCTCTTCTCGCCCTGCGCGTGGGCCGTCGAGCCCGGCGGCGAAGCAACGAACATCGCGTGGATCCGGGAGACCTACCGCCAGCGCGCGGCAGGCAAGGAGCTCTATATCGTCTCGGCGAACGGGGTGGGCCAGGTCAGCGAAGGTCCCTGGAAGGGCCGCGTCCTGCAGGGCAACAGCCTGGTGACCGGCCCGGGCGGCGAATCCCTCCTCAAGGGACCCACCAACGAGCCGGCCCTGCTGACCTTCCGGCTGCCCGTCTGAATGACGACGGGTTATGGAACGCGGTCGAAATCGATGAAGCCTCGCTCGACATCCGTCGAGACCAATTTCACCCGCAGGCGGTCGCCGACGTCCACCCCGCCCTGGCCGCGCATCAGGCGGCCTTCGACCGGAGGCTCCAGGAGCCGGACCCACGTGCCTTTGTCGGAGCATCCCGTCACGAGCGCGTCGTAGACGCTGCCGGTCTTCCCTTCGAGCAGCAGCGCGGCCGCCGACTTGCGCACCTGGCGTTCGACCTTGGCGGCGTCGTCCTCCTGCTCCGTGCAGTGCGCGGCGAGCTGCTCCAGCACCACGACGGGCATGGGGAGGGGAGCGCCGTCGATCGCCGCCTTGAGCAGGCGCTGGGTGACGAGGTCGGGATAGCGCCGGTTGGGCGCCGTCGAGTGGGTATAGTCGCGGACGGCCAGGCCGAAGTGTCCTTCAAGCGGTTTGCCGGGGAACTCCACCGCATACTCTCCGGACCCCAGCAGCTTGATGATCGAGAGCGAGAGATCGGGGAAGCGCAGGGGATCCGCCTGGCGGCGCCGCAGCAGGAAGGCTTCGAGCGCGGGCGGGCTGGGCTCGGGAGGCAGATGGTCGCCGAGCTTCGCGGCGATCTCCCCGATGCGATCCCAGCGCCGGGGGGTCTGCAGGATGCGGCGGATCGACGGGAACTTCCGGGACGCGAGGAAGCGCGCGGTGGCGCCGTTCGCCGCGATCATGAGATTCTCGATCAGGTCCTTCGCGCGGTTCTTCTCCTCCGCCCGCAGGTCGCTCAGCTGCTCCCCGCTGAACACGGCCTTGGCCTCGATCGTCTTCAGGTTGAGGGCGCCGTGCTGCTGGCGGACCGCGCCGAGCTTCTGCGCGATCCCGTCCTGCGTGCGGAGCTGCGCCTCGAGCTTCGGCAGGGCTGCCACCTTGGGAGGCGGCGGCGCCTTCCCTTCCAGCCACGCGCCGACCGACGGATACGCGAGCTTCGCGATATTATGCACGAACGCGCGATAGATCTCCGAGCGGACGACGTTGCCGCGCTCGTCGATCTGGAACTCCACCACGACCGCGAGTCGGTCGGCTCCTTCATTGAGCGAGGTGAGATCCGTGGAGTAGCGCTCCGGCAGCATCGGGAAGATCTGGGCCGGGGTGTAGATGGACGTCGTGTTGGCGTGCGCATGTTGATCGACGGCGCTGCCCTGCGGGACGAGGGCGTCGACGTCCGCGATGGCGACCAGCGCCGTATCCTCGGCGGTCGAGACGCTCAACTGATCCAGGTCCCGGGAATCGTCGTTGTCGATCGAACACCAGAGGAGCGAGCGAAGGTCCCGGATGCGGGGGCCGGTCGCGGAGGCCTCGACGGCTCGCCGGGTCTCGGCAAGCGCCTGCGGCGAAAAGTCGGGGAGGAAGCCGCGCTCGATCATGGCGCGGCGGGCGATGGAGCGCAGGATGTCCTTCGGCGTGGGGGTCGTCATGCCCCGAGCTTAACATCCCGGACGCCACGCCGTCCCGCAAACCCTGCGGGGACGCCCCCGGCTAGTATCCCGCCTTCTTGTCCACTACGTTCAACAGGGGCTCGCCGGCCGCGAAGCGCTTCATGTTCTCGATGAAGAGGCTGCGCGTCCGGGCGCGCGTGCCCGGCGACTGGCCGGAGACGTGCGGCGTGAGGATCACGTTCGGCAGCTTCCACAGCGGATGCTCCGGCGGCAGCGGCTCGGGCTCGATCACGTCCAGTCCCGCACCCTGCAGATGTTTCGACTTCAGCGCCGCGAGCAGCGCCTCCGTGTCCAGCATCCTGCCGCGCGCGATGTTGACCAGGAACGCGCCCTCCTTCATCAGGGCGATGCGGTCGGTCCCGATCAGCGCCGTCGTGTCCGGGGTCAGCGGCGCGGCCAGCACGACCACGTCCGCCGCGGGCAGCATCGCATTCAACTTGTCCGGCTTCTCGAGCCGCGACACATAGTACGGCAGCGCCATCTCTTTGGGGTCCGTCGCGATCACCTTCATCCCAAACCCGTGGGCGCGCTTCGCCGTCTCGATGCCGTTGCCGCCGAGACCCACGATCAGCATCGTCTTCCCGAGCAGTTCCCCCTGGTAAGGGGCCTG
>DASQOM010000080.1:0-8958 GCA_035644495.1 Planctomycetota bacterium
GAGATCTACGACAAGTCCGCCGGCGCCATCAAGTCGGGCGGCACCACCCGCCGCGCCGCCAAGATGGTCTGCCTCGACATGGAGCATCCCGACATCGAGCGCTTCATCGACTGGAAGATGAAGGAGGAGGACAAGGCCCGCGTCCTCATCGAGCACGGCGGCTTCCCCGCCGACTTCAACGGCGAGGCCTACCACACCGTCAGCGGCCAGAACTCCAACAACTCCGTCCGCGTCGACGACACGTTCATGCAGGCCATCGAAAAGGACGGCCCTTACGACACGAAGTTCCGCAACTCGGGCAAGGTTGCCAAGACCTACCAGGCGCGGGACCTCTGGAACAAGATCGCCGTCGCCGCCTGGAAGTGCGCCGACCCCGGGCTCCAGTACGACACGACGATCAACAAGTGGCACACCTGCCCCAACACGGACCGCATCTACGCCTCGAACCCCTGCAGCGAGTACATGTTCCTCGACGACTCGGCCTGCAACCTGGCCTCGCTCAACCTGACCAAGTTCCTCTCCGCGGAAGGCATGTTCGACATCGCCCGCTACCGCCATGCGGCCGAGGTCTTCACGAGCGCCCAGGAGATCGTGGTGGAGTTCGCGAGCTATCCCAACCAGCAGATCGCGCAGAACTCGCACGACTACCGTCCGCTGGGCCTGGGCTACGCGAACCTGGGCACGCTGCTCATGCTGCTCGGGATCCCCTACGACAGCGACCGCGGCCGCGGCATCGCCGGCGCGCTGACCGCCATCCTGACGGGCCGCGCGTACCGCCAGAGCGCCGAGATCGCCCGCTCGAAGGGCCCCTTCCCCGGCTACGAGAAGAACAAGGAGCCGTTCCTCAAGGTCATGCGGATGCACCGCGACGCCGCCTACGGCATCAAGGGCGAGGACTGCCCCCAGAACCTCCTGAAGGCCGCCCGCGAGGACTGGGACGACGTCATCGCCCTCGGCGAGGTCCACGGCTTCCGCAACGCCCAGGCCACAGTGCTCGCGCCGACGGGCACGATCGGCCTCCTCATGGATTGCGACACGACGGGCGTCGAGCCCGATTTCGCGCTGGTGAAGTTCAAGAAGCTGGCGGGCGGCGGCTACTTCAAGATCGTGAACGAGTCCGTCCCCGAGGCCCTGCGTCGCCTCGGATACACCCCCGACGAGGCCAAGGCGATCGTCGCCTACGTCGTCGGCACGAACACGCTCAAGAGCGCCGCGCCTGTCAATGACCGGGCCCTGGCGGAGAGGGGTCTCACCGCGGAGGAGATCGCGCGGGTGGAAGCGCAGCTCCCCAAGGTATTCGAGCTCCGGCACGCATTCAACTCGTTCACCGTGGGCGAGGCGTGCCTCAAGCGGCTCGGACTCAAGGCCGAGGACGACCTCCTCGCCAAACTCGGCTACACGGACGCCGAGGTCGATCAGTCCAACGACGTCCTCTGCGGCCGCATGACCGTGGAGGGCGCCCCGAATCTCAAGGAGGAGCACCTGGCGATCTTCGACTGCGCCAACAAGTGCGGCAAGATCGGCCAGCGCTTCATCCACTGGATGGGCCACATCAAGATGATGGGCGCCACGCAGCCCTTCATCTCCGGCGCCATCTCGAAGACCATCAACATGCCCTCGGAGACGACGGTCGACGAGATCAAGGAGGCGTACTGGCAGTCCTGGAAGCTGGGCCTCAAGGCCGTCGCCCTCTACCGCGACGGCTGCAAGGCGTCCCAGCCGCTGTCGAGCAAGGCCGCCGAAAAGAAGAAGGCGGCCCCGACGGAAGCGGACATCGAGGCCGAGGTCCAGAAACGCGTCGCCGCCGAGCTGGCGAAGATCGCCGCCGAGAAGCCCCAGAACCTCATGCAGGGCCAGCTGCTGCCCACGACCGTCGGCTCTCCGGTGAGCCCGACGGCCGCCAGCCAGAGCCCCAAGCGCTTCCGCCTCCCGCGCAAGCGCAGCGGCTTCACCCAGGAAGCCCGCATCGCCGGCCAGAAGGTGTACCTCCGCACGGGCGAGTACGAGGACGGCACGCTGGGCGAGATCTTCGTCGACCTGGCCAAGGAAGGCGCGGCCTTCCGCTCGATGATGAACTGCTTCGCGATCTCGGTCTCCCTCGGCCTCCAGTACGGCGTGCCCCTCAAGGAGTTCATCGACGTCTTCACCTTCTCGCGCTTCGAGCCCCAGGGCATCGTCGACCACCCGAACATCAAGATGTGCACGTCCATCGTGGATTACCTCTTCCGCGTCCTGGCCCTCGAGTACATGGGCCAGACCGAGTTCGCGCAGGTGAAGCCGGCCGACGGCGAGACGCGCTTCCGCCGCGTGACCGATTTCATCCGGAAGACGGAGCCGTCGGCGGCCGCCGCCCCGGCCACGGAGAGCCAGATCCCGCCGGTCCAGGCCACCGCGGGCGGCCAGGTCTCCGTCAACATCATGAACATCGCCGGCAATCCCGAGGCGAACGCGCTCTCGGAGCACCTGGGCAAGATGATGGGCGACGCCCCGTTCTGCAACCTCTGCGGCCACACCACGGTGCGCAACGGCGTCTGCTACAAGTGCCTGAACTGCGGCAACACGCTGGGTTGCTCGTAAGCAGCGCCCATCGATAGGAGAGACTCGAATCGCCTGCCTCCCGCAAGGGGGGCAGGCGATTAATTTTTTTCTTAATCAAAAACTCGCCCGTCGTTTTCCCCGATTTCATCACCGGTTTACGCGGCGCGTCTATCTTCCCCCTCGCGGATTTCCCGCATGCGAGAGAAGGAGAACGCCATGATGAGAAGCATTCTGCGCCCGGCGCTGTTGATCGTCCTGCTCGCCGCGTCCAGCGCATCGGCCGCGCCGGACGGGCACGAGGAACGCGGGCAGGAACGGTTCAGCTTCGCCCTGATCGGCGACACCCCCTACGGCAGCGGCGCGAACAGCTCGGGAGACGAAGGGAAGTTCGTCCGGGTCATCGACGACATCAACCAGGACCACAACGTGGACTTCGTGGTGCACACCGGCGACATCAAGACCGGCAGCAGCCTGGACACCGACGAGCTCATCAAGGCCCGCTTCACCCTCTACCAGGGCTTCCACAAGCCCTTCATCTACACTCCCGGCGACAACGAGTGGACGGACTCCCATCGCCCGAAGGAAGGCTGGTACAACCCCCTGGAGCGCCTCGCCTTCGTGCGCAAGATCTTCTTCCCGCACCCCGGCTGGTCCACGGGCGGACATCCCATGCGCGTCCAGACGCAGGCCCACGACGCCGGATTCGGGACCTTCGTCGAGAACCAGATGTGGGTCCGCTCCCGCGTCGTCTTCGCCTGCATCCACGTCGTCGGCAGCAACGACGACCTGGACAAGTGGACGATCCCCGGCAGCTCGACCCTCTATGCGGACTGGCAGCCCGGGCAGAAGGAGGAGTATGACGCCCGCCGCGCGGCGAACCTCGCCTGGATCGACAAGGCCTTCGAGCTGGCCGACGAGATCCATGCCCGGGGCGTCTTCATCTTCCAGCAGGCCGACCCCGGCTTCGAGTTCGCGAAGACCGATCCCGCGCGCCTGATCTTCAACGAGATCCTGGACAGGGTCTTTGCCAAGACGATCGCCTTCGGCAAGCCGGTCCTGTTCACCCACGGCGACTCTCACTACTATCGCGTGGACAAGCCCGCGCTGGACGACGCCGGCCACCTGATCGAGAACCTCAACCGGGTCGAGAACTTCGGCGACACCAACGTGCACTGGGTCCGGGTCACGGTCGACCCCGATTCCCGCAACGTCTTCCATGTCGAGCCGATGATCATCCCCGAGAACTCGTTCCCGCATTGACGCTGTTTCGCCTTAGGACCGCCCGTCCCCGCAAGGGGGCAGGCGGTTTTTCTTTTCCCCCCGGGCGGACATTGCGATACAACAACGCGCATGCCGAAGTCGCTCGCGATCGCCTTGTTGGCGCTCGCCGCTTGCTCCTCCCCCGCCCCGACCGCGGAGGAGATCGAGCCGCTCTTCCGCAGCCTGGAAGCCGGGAACCCCATCGAGGCGATGGCCGCGACGGAGAAGCTGGTCGCCGTCTATGACGACGCCCGGCTGCCGCGGCTGGAGAAGGCGCTCGACGCGGCGCCCGTCCGCACGCTCCAACTCCTGGGCGAGCTGTCCACGGACGGCAGCGCGAAACTGCTCGTCAGCCGGCTCTCCTACCTGCTGGAGTCGAAGGACGCCGAGACGGTCCGCATGGCGTCCGTCGCCGCCGGCCTCCGCCGGCTCAAGCCCGCGACCGGCGCCCTGCTCCACCATCCCGAGGCGTCCGCCGTCGTCCGCGCCCTCGGCCGCATCTGGGAACAGGACCTCGACAGCGGCCCGCTGCCGCGCGAGGAGGAAATCGACCGTCTGACCGTGCTTGCAGTGGTGCATCGCCAGGCCATGGGGGCGAATCCGACGATCGAGGCCTGCGAGGCGATGCTTTCCGTGATGAGCGCCGATGAGCTCGCCTCCTTCCTCTCCCGGAACGCGCGCGACAAGTTCCACGCGCGGCGGCTGGTCGACGAAGCCGCGCGGCGTCCGGGCTTCGACGCCGACAAGGGCCTCCGCATCCACGAGGCCTTGCTGTCGAACCCCGACGTCGAGCTGGTGGCGGGCATCCTCGAGAGCTCCCCGTTCCCGCTGGGGGAGCCCGCGGTCCACGCGCTGGAGCAGGACGAGCGCGCCACGTCCGCCGGCCTGAAGATCGGCGATCTCGCCGCCAAACGCGCCCGGCGCTGAGTTCGTCCCGTCGTCAACACTTCCTATAGATTGGGCGGCTTGGGTTTCGTCGGCGCCTGGTAGGCGTTCGAGCCCTTCACCTTCAGCTTCCGGCTGTAGACCTTGTCCCCGCACGTCGCATACAGGGTGTCGAAGTTCTCGCCGCCGAAGGAGAAGTTGGCCACCCGGCCGTTCGGCGTCGGCACGATGCAGTTCACGCGGCCCGCCTGATCGCAGATCTGGATCCCCATCCTCGTCGCGACATAAAGGCGGCCGTCCTTGTCGGTCCGCATGCCGTCCGCGCCGCTGTCGTCGGCCGTGTCCGGCATGTGGAGGTGGTAGTACTTCTGCTTGTAGGCCAGCGAGCCGTCCGCCTGGATCTGATAGCTGTAGACCCAGTGCGTGCGGCTGTCGTCGACGTAGAGCAGGGTCTGGTCCGGCGAGACCGTGATGCCGTTCGAGAAGCGCAGGCCGGTGTCCACGACCTTCTTCTCGCCGGCCGGGCTGATATAGTAGATCTTGCTCGGGTCGGTGCCGTTCCAGCCCGGGTTCGTCACGTACAGGCCGCCGTTGTGCAGGACGACGATGTCGTTCCCGCGGAAGCCGTCCGCAATGACCGTCGCCTTCCCCGCCGCGTCGTAGGCGACGATCTGCTCGGCGCCGCCGGCGACCGCGTAGAGGCGGCCGTCGGGCCCGAAGGCCTGGCCGTCGCCCTTCTTTGAATCCTCGAGGAAGACGGAGATCTTCCCGTCCAGGCCGACCTTATAGGTCTTGCTGTTGGGCACGTCGTTGTAGAAGACCTCGCCCTTCTCGTTGACCGCGGGGCCCTCGGTGAACTTGTAGCCCTCGGCGACGAGCTTCCAGTCCTCGCCGGGCACGAGCACGTCCTTCAGCTGCTGGGAGCCGGCGCCGGCCTTGATCGGCGCGGGCCAGTCCTTCCAGAGCCACTTCATCGCCTCGGGGAACACCTCGGTGCCCTGCTTCCCGTTGTGGCCGTCCTCGCCCCAGACGTGGTTCACCTCGTAGCCGGCGAACACGAGCGCGCGCTCCATCTCCTGGTTTGCCATCCACCAGTCCCCGCCGTAGATGTTCTGATCCTTGCTGCCGTCCTGCAGGAAGATTCGGAGCGGCTTCGGCTCGACCTTTCGGATGAGCGTGGGATAGACGTTGCCGCCCCGCAGGCCGACATATGTCCCGATCGCGCTGAAGACGCGACGGAAGGCGTCGGGCCGCTCCCACGCCGCGGTGAACGCGGCGATCGCCCCGCTCGACGCGCCGCCGATCGCACGGTCGTTGCCGTCCTTCGACAGGCGGATCTCGCGGCCGTCGGCCGTCTTCCTCTTCTCCACGTCGGGCAGCAGCTCGTCGAGCAGGAAGCGCGCGTAGGCGTCGCCCAGCCCGTCGTACTCGACGCTGCGGTTGTAGCGGTCGAGGGCGTCCTTGGTCGGCGCCTTGACGCGGCCGTGCTGGACGAAGACGCCGATCGTGACGGGCATCTCCTTCGCGGCGATCAGGCGGTCGAAGGCCGCGGGCGCGTTGAAGCCGCCGCCGTCCTGCCCGACGTAGACGCACGCGGGTTTCTCGGGGTCGTACTGCTTCGGGACGTAGACCGTGACCTCGCGGGTCGTTCCCGGAAAGATCTTGCTCTGGTCGAAGGTGTACTTCGCCGTCTCGCCCCTGGGGATCTCCGGCTTGTCCTGGGCGAGGCAGAGGAGCGCGGCGCACAGAGTGGCGATCATGATCTCATCCCTTCAATATGGTGGACTTCTTACTTACACTTCCCGCGGGTTCCGCGTCACTTGAATTCCACGGCGGGGCGGGGGATGATGGGGTTATGGTCCGGGTGCTCGCGATCCTCCTGCTCTGTGCCGCCCCCGCCGCGGACGACGCCACGACCAAGGCGCTCCAGGGGCGCTGGACGGGGGCGCGCTATACGGAGGGGAACGGCGAGAACCAGAGCGGTGCCCAGAAGCTCGACTTCGTCTTCAAGGACAACACCCTCCTCTGCGCCAAGGAGTCGGGCGCGCTCGTCGGCCAGGCGACGTTCACGGTGTCGTCGGACGGCAAGCTGATCGACTGCACGGGCACGAGCAGCGGCTACCAGAACAAGTCGTACCCGGGCATCCTCAAGATCGAGGGCGACAAGCTGTGGTGGTGCACCAGCGGCGCGGCCGGAAAGAACGCGAAGCGCCCCGGAAGTTTCGTCGCCAACGCCGGCGAGGCCTCCTACCTGATCGTCCTGACGCGCGTGAAGTCCTAGAGCCAGCCGGGCTTCATGTCCTGCAGCGCGGGGAATTCCTTCCGATAGGTCCGCAGCGCCTCCAGGTCGATCTCGGCCCTGAAGACACCCTCGGCGTTCCCCCCGTCGGCGAGGATGCTGCCGCGGGGATCGATGACCTGGCCGCGTCCCGAGTATGAGAGCTTCGGATCGCGGCCGCAGCGGTTGACGCCGATCACGTAGGCCTGGTTCTCGATCGCGCGGGCCTTGAGCAGCGCGAGCCAGTGCGCCTCGCGCGGCTCGGGCCAGTTCGCGATCACCGTATAGAGCTCCGCCCCGCGCCGGACGGCGTTCCGGAAAATCTCCGGAAAGCGCAGGTCGTAGCAGACGAACGACGCGGTCGGCGTCCCGCCGACCTTATAGACATGGACCTCCGACCCCGCGGAGTACTTCAGCGTCTCGCCGCCGTACGAGAACGGGTGGATCTTCGCGTAGCGGTCGAGCCGCGCGCCGTCCGGCGAGAACGTGACGGACTGGTTCAGGCCCCGGCCGTCGGGGCCGCGGGTCACGACGCCGCCGCAGACGAAGAGCGACCGCTCCTTCGCCAGCGTCGACAGGAAGGCTTCGGTCTCGGCCTCCCCGCTCTGGGCGGTCTGGTCGACGTCCATCGAAAAGCCCGTGGCGAACATCTCGGGCAGCACGACGAGCGAACCCGCGGGAAGCTTCGCGGCCCCGACGAAGTCGCGGACCTTGTCGTGGTTGGCCCGCTTGTTCTCCCAGACGATGTCGAGCTGGACGCCGGCGACGATCATGGGCCCCCCTTCACGATCGCTTGCAGGCCGCGGACGAGGCGGCCGATGCCTTCGGCGGCGGTCTGCTTTTCGAGGGCGCCGAAGGCGACGCGCAGGGAGCAGCCCTGCGAGATCCCGAACGCGGTGCCCGGGATGGCGGCGACCTTGTGCTCCTTGACGAGCCGCTCGACGAGCGCGAGCGGTGTCATCGGCGTCGAGAGGCGCAGGAAGAAGTAGAACGCGCCGTCGGTGAGGGGCGCGGCGCAGAACGACGCGATCTCCGCGAACGCCTTCCGCGCGGTCTCGCGGACCTCCGCCATGCCGCCCAGCTTCGCTCGGCAGTAGGACGCACCCGCCTTCAGCGCGCCCAAGGCGGCCGCCTGCGCAATCATCGTCGGGCAGATCAGGTTCGTGTCCTGGATCTTGCGCACGGCCTCCTCGAGGTGCGCCGGGATCACCATATAGCCGATGCGCCAGCCCGCGAAGCCGTAGGCCTTCGAGTACGAGTACAGCGAGATCGTGTGCGGCGCGCTGCCCGGAATTGACCCCGGCGAGAACGCCTTCGCGTCGCCGTAGGTGAAGTACTCGTAGGCCTCGTCGTGGACGTGATAGATCCCGCGCGCGCGGCAGAGCTCGTTCACCGCCCGGAGGGCCTTCTCGGAGTAGACGGCGCCGGTCGGGTTGTTGGGCGAGACGGTGACCACCGCCCGCGTCCGCGGGGTGATCGCGCGCTCGATGGCGTCGAGCCGGAGCTGGTACACATCGTCCGTGGGCACCAGCACGGCCCTGCAGCCCGCCATGCCGACGGCCATCTCGTGGTTGAAGTAGTACGGCGTCTGCAGCAGGATCTCGTCGCCGACATCGGCCACCGCGAGCACGGCGTTGAAGAACGCCATGTTCCCGCCGGCGGTGACGACGACGCGATGGGCGGCGTCGATCGGGATCCGGTTCTCCGTGCGCAGCTTGTCGGCCAGCGCGGCCCGCAGCGCCGACGTGCCCTCGACCGCGCCATATTGGTGGATCTTCGGGTCGTCGGTCACGCCCGCGATCGCGTCGATCGCCTCCTTCGGCGGGCCGTACGCGACCATGCCCTGGCCGAGCGAGATCGTGCCGGGGTTGCTGCGGACGAGGTCCCCGACGATCGGGATGATCGGGGTCTGGACTTCCTCCATCCGCCGGGACTGGCGCATGGGGAAACAGTCTAGCGGGTGTTTACGTTTCTGCGACGCAGAAACGTAAACACTT
>DASQOM010000081.1:0-9941 GCA_035644495.1 Planctomycetota bacterium
GCCGTTCTTGATCTTGTCGAACGTCGACGCCTGGATCTCCTTGAAGCCCGAGTTGAACGAGCAGTATCCGGACGGCGAGATGGCCAGCCACTGGGGCGAGTACTCGAACGTGATGTTCCTCGGCATCTCGATGAAGCCGTCGTCGACCAGCTTGTCCGTGTCGTCGGACTTCGGGTTCTGGTCGCCGTCGTAGATGCCGTTGTTGTTCATGTCCTTGTGGATCTCGAGCCAGCCGTCCTCGCCGTTGCGGGAGAAGACGAGGAAGTGGTAGCGGTGGTCGCGGGCGGCCTCCTGCTTGGTCTGCGCCAGCGCCTGCTGGACGATCATGGCCCCCTGCCGCACGCCCTGGCCGCGGAAGAACACCGACAGCAGCGCGACCGACATCGTCGCCATCAGCACGATGATGATGATGACGATGAGCAGCTCGATCAGCGTGAAGCCCGAATCGCGGCGTCTCATCGTCGGTTCCTCACGGGTCATCTAGTACTCCTTGGCCCAGTTGGTCACGTCGTCATAGTCGGGCAGATTCGAGTCGAGCTGGTCCTTCCCGTCCTTGCCGGGCGACCAGATGTCGACGGACCTCTTGTTGTACTTGCCCGGGACCCTGTAGCGGACGGGGTTGTCGAAGCCGTCGACGATCGGCACGGGGTTGGTCTTCGGATCGGGCGTGCCGCTCCGGGCGTCGCCCAGCATGTCGCGCTGGAACTCGATGATGGGCGGCTTGGTGGAGACCAGGGTGCCGCCCGTGTCGCTCTTCTGCGTGGCCAGCTTGCGCGGCATGCCGAGATGGTGGTGAAGGCTGCGCGAATCCTGCTTGTCGTTCGGCGGATACTGGCCGAAGTCGAGGTTGTAGACCTTGCAGCCTTCGTCGAGCAGCTTGATGGTCGCCGCCGTCTTGGCGTAGCGGGCCCGATCGATCAGGCTGCTGATCAGCACCACCAGCAGCGACACCAGCAGCGTGATGATGGTGATCACCACCAGGATCTCGACCAGCGTGAATCCCTTCCTCCGAGTCATCGCTCCCCCGACAATGCGCCTTCGAGCCCCGCCCGGAGCTGCCCCATTACTCGTACTTGATGCTCCAGGCCGCCGCCACCGGCGGCGGATCGCCGCGGTAGTCGCAGCCCGCGCACCACATGTCGAAGCTGCTGGGATGCACGATCGGCGCGCCGAGCGCCGCGGCCGCGCCCGGCTTCGCGCCGGCCGCGCCCTTGACGTTCGCCAGCTGGTTGTTCCGGTAGTAGATCCAGGTCATCGGCGGCTCGCCGTCCCGGCCCCAGACCGGATTGAGGATGTTGCCGTTGTCCAGCATGTCCGGATTGAACTCGAAGTACTGCATCTGCTTGGCGCCCTTCTTCTGCAGGTAGAAGGCGAGGTCCTTGCTGTCCACGCCCTTGCCCGGCGGGTAGACGGCGTAGTCCAGCTCATAGGACTTCGCGGCCTGGCCCAGCTGGCTGATCAGCGACGCCGCCGTGCCCGCCCGCGCGGTGCACAACGCCTTCATGAGCGCCGGCAGCAGCAGCGCCGCCAGCAGAGAGATGATGACGATGACGATCAGCAGCTCGATCAGGGTGAACCCGCTCACCCGACGCTCCCTCGGTTCCATCGGACCCCCCATTTGTAAACCCCCGCCATTATAGGCTATCCCGGCGGGGAAAACACGCTACTCCCCCCGGAAAGCAGAGCAAACCCCATACCAAGGACGGCCCCCGGGTCCTCTTCCCCCTCAAGGCCCCCGATGTTACCCCCAAGTAACAGCGTTACGGAGTTGACACGGTCGACTCCCAGTTGTTCACCCCGTCGCGAAACCCGTTTGCCGACTTTCCCCAGAGGTCGAAGCTCCGCTCGTTGTGAACCTGCTGACCGGCGCCGCGTCCGGTCCGGTTGTTCCGGTAAAATAGAATCTCTCGATCCGGAGAGACGGGATTGCGGAGATCGCCGCCCGCCGTCAGCAGGTCTTCCGCGAAGACCCTATAGGGCTCGCCGCCCGGCGTCGGCTGGCGCAGCGCGCGCACCAGCGACGACGTCCCGATCCCGTCGCCCGGCGGAAACTCGCCGTGGTCCTGGAAGTAGTTCCACGACTCCTCGGCCAGCGCGTCGACGAGCCGCTGCGCCTCCGATTGCCGGCGCGGCACGCGCTCCTGCGCCGAGGGCGGCACGAGCAGCACGGCGCAGGCCGACGCGAACGTGATGACGGCGACGACCACGACGATGATCTTCGACAGTCCGTTCATGTCCGGGGATCACGTTGCAAAGGCCGTGCCACCCGCCTATAATCACGGTTGTCGTTCAAGGAGGGGGTGACAGTGTCCTGGCCGGCCGTCCTGGCGCTGCTTCAAGCCGATCCCCACGCGGGCATGCCCAAGTCCACCACCGCCACGGTCTGGATCGTCCTCATCATCCTCGCCCTCTTCGTCGCCGTCATCCTCCCCCGCCTGCGCCGTCGAGGGAACGGCCCGCAGGAACTCCTGGGCTCCTTCGGCGGTTCGTCGGGCGGCACGCGCGAAGAGCTCGAGCGGCTGCTCACCGAGATCCAAGACCTGTCACGCGAGCACATCGCGCGCCTCGACACCAAGATCCGGATGCTGAACCAACTGCTCTTGGAGTGCGACCGGAAGAAGCGGGAACTGGAAGAGCTGCTCACGAAAACGGGCGGGACGGCGCCCGCGGCGGCCACGTCGACGCCGACGCCGACGAGGCAGGCCAACCCGCTGCACACGCAGGTCTACACGCTGCAGGACTCCGGCAAGGAGATCCTCGACATCTGCGCGGCGACGGGCCTCGAGAAGGGCGAGGTCGAGCTGATCCTCGGCCTGCGCCGGATGAGTCCCGAAAACTCCTAGACCCCCTCCTGCAGGATCAGGGTTCCCGTCGGCAGCAGGATGAACGACCCCATCAATATCGCCGCGGCCACGACCCGTTTTCGGGCGCGCGAAGGAAACGGTTTGGGAAGGCCGTGCTTGAAGCACCCGTGGGACCAGGACCGATCGTGACAGCTCATGGTCTCGCCCCCGTTGAGTCGAGTATACGCCGCCGGTCCTGCAAATTCGAATCCGCCCCGCGACGACAAATCTTCAAGAACCCATATCCGATAGACCGATGTTCTTGATTTGCATCCCCTTCGTGCTAGACTAGGGAAAACCTGATGAGCAATAAGAAGGTCGCGCTGATCTCCGACCTGCACTCGAACATCGAAGCCCTTGAAGCCGTCCTCAAGGACATCAGCTCCCAGGGCGTCGAACAGGTCTTCTGCCTCGGCGACCTGATCGGCTACGGGCCCAACCCGCGCGAGATGATCCGGCACGCGTTCAACTGGTCGTTCTCGCTGCGCGGGAACCACGAGGACGCCCTGCTCTTCCTCGCGCTCGACTTCAACCCCGAGGCCGCGCAGGCCATCGACTGGACCCGAAACCAGCTCAACGACGTGTCCGCGGCCAAGGAAGAAAACCACCGGATGTGGAACTACCTGGGCGATCTGCCGGACATCAAGGAAGACGACGGCGTGACGTACCTCCACGCCTCCCCGCGCAACCGCACCAAGGAGTACGTGCGGCCCCACGACGTCCAGGACAAGGAGAAGATGGAGGAGATCTTCTCCATGATCAAGCACGCCTGCTTCTGCGGTCACACGCACGAGCCCGGCGTGTTCACCGAGGACTTCAAGTTCTATCCGCCCCGCGCCTTCGCCAACAAGGTCAAGCTCTCTGACGGCCGCAAGTACTACGTCAACATCGGCTCCGTCGGCCAACCCCGCGACCGCGACACGCGCTCCTGCTATGTGATCTGGGATTCGGAGTCTCAGGTGGTCGAGTTCCGCCGGGTGGAGTACGACTTCCGGAAGACGATGGACAAGATCTTCGCGTTGAAGCAGATCCCCCGCCGCTTCGGCGAGCGCCTCGAAGTCGGCCGCTAGGCTAGCGCCCGCCGGTCAGGGGCTGACGGTAGGCGTCGATTTTCCAGCCGTCGCGCTCGTAGATCAGCCCGTACATCTCCGTGGACGACAGGCCGTTTTTGACCACGATCGTCACGCCGCTGTTGTCGCCGTAGACCTTCGCGATCTGATAGCGGGACATCTGCACCTTGATGCCGTCGTGCGTCCGGATGAAATACTCGCTGAACAGCTGCGTGAACGACGGATGCAGCAGCACGTCGGACGGAAGGCCCTCCGTCCGGCCGTCGTCGTGCATCTTCGCCACGCCCAGCCAGAGATCCAGGTCCGTGCGCGCCGTGCCCGAGAGCTCCGCGCGCCAGCGCTTGAACGTCGTGTCCCCTTCCCGGAACCGGTCGAAGAGCCAGCCGGACTTGTACCCGTCCGACAGCGAGTGGAACACCTTCATCGATTCGCCGTCGATGCAGGTGTGGACCCAGTCCTCGAACGCCTTCTGCGCCTGGACTTTCGCATCCACCGTCTCGGTGGAGCAGGAGGGGGCGGCCAGGACCAGCAGCAGCAGCGCGGCGGCGTGTCTCACTTTTTCCCTCCCTGCAGGGCGGCGGCGGCCTCGTGGTGGAAGACCGTCTTCTCCGTCCCGTCCTTCATGTCCTTCAGCTTGAGGACGCCCTTCTGGATCTCCTCGGGCCCGATGAACAGAGCATATCGCGCGCCCGACTTGTTCGCGCTCCGCATCTGCGCCTTCACGCTCCGCGCCTCGAAGTCCATGTCCCCCGACAGCCCTTCGCGGCGCAGCCGGACCACCGTCTTGAAGACGTCCTCGCGCGGGACGTCGGCCACCGCGACGGCGAAGAAGTCGGGCGCCGGCGGGACCGCGTCGCCGCCCATGGCCAGCAGGATGCGCTCGACCCCGGCCGCGAAGCCGACCGAGCCCACGTCGGGTCCGCCCATGCTCCCGACCAGCGTGTCGTAGCGCCCGCCGCCGGCCAGCGCGTTCTGCGCCCCGAGCGCCGACGAGCTGAACTCGTAGACCGTGCGCGTGTAGTAGTCGAGCCCGCGGACGATCCGCGAGTCGACGGTGTACGGCACGTCGCAGCCCTGCAGCGCCTCCTCGACGACCGCCATATGGTCCTTGCAGTTCTGGTCGAGGTGGTCGATCGCCTTCGGCGCGTCCTTGAGCTTGTCGGCGTCCACCTTGCAGTCGAGGATGCGGAACACGTTGCGCTCGAAGCGCCGCTGGCAGTTCTCGTCGAGGGTGGACAGCAGCGGGCGGAGGTAGTCCTTGAGCGCCTCGCGGTACCGGGGCCGGCACTCCGCGCAGCCGATCGAGTTGATGCGCAGGTCCCACGCCTTGACGCCGACCGCCTTCAGGATCTCGGCGAGGAGGACGATGGTCTCCGCATCGACCAGCGGATCGGGCGATCCGACGGCCTCGACGCCGATCTGGGTGAACTGGCGATAGCGACCTTTCTGCGGCCGCTCCTTGCGGAACGCGGGTCCGAGGTACCAGACCTTCCAGAAATTCTTCTTCGCGAACTGCCCGTTCTCGATGAGGGCCCGGATGGTGCCGGGCGTCAGTTCCGGACGCAGCGAGTAGGTCCCCTTCTTGTCCTCCGGATCGCCGAAGGTGAACATCTCCTTCTCGACGATGTCCGTGGTCTCACCGCTGGACTTGTGGAAGAGGGCCGTATATTCGAAGATCGGGGTGCGGACCTCCTCGTAGCCGAAGCGCGCGAAGCAGTCCCGGGCTGCGGTCTCCAGCCGGTTCCACAGCACCACCTGATCCGGCGTGATGTCCCGCGTCCCCTCCGGCGCCTGGAAACTCATGCGGCGGATATTAACGGATGGTATGGCGCTTTTCTAATCTTTCTTGTTGAATGACGTCGCCATGACAGCCCCGCCGCGCGCCGCCGCCTTCTTCGAGCGCAAGCGCCGCCTCGCCTACCATTTCGCCTGGGCCAGCATGGGTTTTCTCGCCCTTCAGCTCTGCCTCGGCTTCCTCCTCCAGCTCAACAGCCATCCGCGCGCCGTCGCCGCCCCCGAGGGCGGCTTCCGCGTCGTCCACCGGCTCTTCAACCAGGACGACTTCGAGGGCTCGCGCCTCCTCTTCCTCGACGCCGACGCCAAGCCCCAGGCCCCGCCCATCACCTTCCCCGACACCGCCGCAGCGGTGCTCCCCGACGGGCCGGATCTCCTCCTCTTCTTCGGCAACCGCGCCGCCCTGCTCGTCGGCGGGCAGATCACGAAGAACATCGACCTCGGCCAGAAGTGGGAGGTGATGGCCGCCCTTGCCGATCCCGGCGGCCCTTGGATCTTCGGATGGGCCGAGGACCGCGTCGTCGCCCGACGCCGCGAGAAGGACAAATGGGGCGACGAGATCACCGTCTCGAAGTCCATCCTCGCCGAGCGGATCAGCGTCTCGCGCGACGCGGCCGGCGGCCCCCTGGTCGCCTGGCGCGAGCGCGGCAGCCCGAAGGTGAAGACGGCCGTCCTCGAGGGCGCCGCGTTCGTCCCCTCGAAGGAATACGAGATCGGCGGCGTCGAGCACTGGGATCTCTTCGCCCAGGGCGGCCGGCAGGTGCTGCTGACGTACAACCGCGACGACCGGACGCAGGCCTACGTCACGCTGCGCCTCGAGTGCTGCCCCGGCTGCGCCTCGCGCCTGGAACCGCGCAAGCTCCGCTTCGCCGACCCGGTCCTGCTGCTCGGCCGCAAGGTGACCGGACTCTCCGCCGTTCCCGACGGGGACCGCGTCCGCGTCTTCATCACGCGCATGTCCACCCTCATGACGGCCGCGACGACGCTGGCGTCGGCGCCGTCCGAAGTCCCGCGGCTCCTGTCGATCGGCGCCGAGCCCGCCTGGCGCTACGGCGTCGCGCTGGTCGTCCCGTCTGCGATGGTCTTCTGCTCGCTGGCGATGATCTTCCTCGGCTTCACGCTCTTCCGCGAACGCGGCCGCGTCGCCTCCGGCATCCCCGTCCCCGGCCCGCAGCCCGCCGAGTTTCTCCAGCGCCTGATGGCGTTCTCCCTCGACATCTTCCTGCTCAGCCCCGTGCTCTGGCTGGCGGTCGAGCTGCTGCACGTGGCGCCGGAGGGATTCTTCTTCGACCCCGAGGACCCGCACATCTTCAAGGCGGTCGGCGTCATGCTGCTCGGGCAGTTCCTCTACTACTTCCTGATGGAGGGGCTCCTGGGCTGGACGGTGGGCAAACGCATCCTGGGCCTCCGGGTGGCGGAGCTCGACGGCACGAAGGTGACGCTGCGGGGCGCCCTGGTCCGGAACCTGATGCGGATCTTCGACGCGGAATTCCACCCCGGCGGGCTGTTCGGGACGGCCGCGATCCTCTTCACCCCGAAGCGCCAGCGCCTGGGCGACCTCCTCGGCCGCACCCAGGTCGTCCACGACCGCGACCTCTAGCGGATCCCCCCGTCCTCGTTGCAAGGCGGGCCCCTCTTTAAATAGTAAAGGGCCCGGCATCTTGGCCGGGCCCTTTACCTTGTATGCCTTTTGCCTGATGCCTACTTCTTCGCGACCTTGACCGCCCTCTTCGCCTCAACCTTGAGCCCCGCGGCCTTCCGCAGCTGCTCCACCTTCTCGATCTTCTCCCACGTGCACTCGGGACGGTCGACGCCGACGTGCCCGTAGCGCGCCGTGTTCTTGTAGATCGGGCGGCGCAGGTTGTAGTACTCGATCAGGCCCTTGGGCGTGAAGTCGAAGTTCTCCTCGACGATCTTCGTGAGCTGCTCGGGCGACACCTTGCCGGTGCCGAAGGTCTCGACGAAGACCGAGAGCGGTTTCGCGACGCCGATCGCATAGGAGAGCTGGATCTCGCAGCGATCGGCCAGCCCGGCCGCCACGATGTTCTTTGCCGCATGCCGGGCCGCGTAGCAGGCGCTGCGGTCGACCTTGGTCGGATCCTTGCCGCTGAACGCGCCGCCGCCGTGGTGGCCCATGCCGCCGTAGGTGTCGCAGATGATCTTCCGGCCCGTCACGCCGCAGTCGCCCTGGGGGCCGCCGATCACGAAGCGTCCGGACGGATTGATGTGGTAGATGATGTTCTTGTCGATCAGCCCGGGCGGCAGCACCGGCTTGATCACTTTCTCGATCAGGTCCTTCTCGATCTGCTTGTGGTTCACGTTGGGCGAGTGCTGCATCGACGCGACGACCGTGTGGATGCGCACGGGCTTGCTGCCCTCGTACTCGATCGTGACCTGGGCCTTGCCGTCGGGGCGCAGCCAGTTCACGTCGCCGTTCAGGCGCACCTCGGCGGCGCGCCACACGATCTTCCGCGCCAGGTCGATCGGCAGCGGCATATAGAGCTCGGTCTCGTTCGACGCGTAACCGAACATGATGCCCTGGTCGCCGGCGCCCAGCTCCTTGCCCTTGCCGGTGTCGGCCGTGACGGCCTCGTCGATGTCCGCCGACTGCTGGGACACCGCCGTCAGCACGGCGCAGGTGTGGTAGTCGAAGCCGATCTCGCTGGAGTCGTAGCCGATCTCCTTGACGGTCTGGCGCACCACTTCGGGCACCTCGATATAGGTGTTCGTCGTGATCTCGCCGGCCACGAGGACCATGCCGGTTTTGACCAGCGTCTCGCAGGCCACGCGCGCGTTCGGATCATCCTTGAGGATGGCGTCCAGGACCGCGTCCGACACCTGGTCGGCCATCTTGTCGGGGTGACCCATCGTCACCGCCTCGGAGGTGAAGTACCACTTTCCTTCTCTGCTCATCGACTACGTCCCTTTCAAAAGGATCTTTTCGACCAATTCCATCGTCCGTTCGATCGCCCCCCGCCCGGACTTCACGGCGTCCATCGACCGCGCGCCGATCTGCCGGGCCCTCGCCGGGTCCTTCAGCAGCTCGGCCAGCGATCCCGCCAGGTCGACCGGGTTGTCGATCACCCTCATCCCGCCGGCATCGACGAGGGTGCGCGCGATGTCCTCGAAGTTCGACAGGCTCGGCCCGCTGATCACGGGCTTCCCGAGCGCCGCCGGCTCCAGCATGTTCTGTCCCCCCCGGGCGCAGAACGTGCCTCCGATGAAAACCGCGGTGGCGGCGCTGTAGACCCGGGACAGTTCCCCGACCGTGTCGAGAAGAATGACTCCGTCCGTCGCGCCGCCGGGGGATATTTGGGTCCTCTTATAGCACTTCAATTCCGCAGCTTCAACCGCTTTCTGGACTTCGTCAACCCGCTCCAGGTGCCTGGGCGCCAGCACCATACGCACGTCCGGCACCGCCTTGCGGAGCTTTTTGTAGGTCTCGCAGAGGATGCGTTCCTCGGGATCGTGCGTCGAGCCGCCCACCACCACCGGCGCCGATCCCAACCCCAGTTGGGCCCGCCACGCCTTCTCCTCCGCCTCCGGATCGAAGCCGAGGGCCGCGTCGTACTTCAGATTTCCCGTCACCACCGGCGCCGCCCCCATCTCCTTCAGCCGTTCCGCGTACGTGTCGTTCTGGACACCGACCGCCGCGAGCTTCCGGAAGATCGGCCTGAAGAACCAGCCCCAGCTCCGGTACCGCCCGTACGAACGCTCGCTCATCCGCCCGTTGACGACGACCACCGGCACCCCGTCCTTTGCGCAGCGCCGCACGAAGTTGGGCCACACCTCGAGCTCGATCAGGATGACCCCGACCGGCTTGATGCGCCGCAGCGCCCGCTTGACGGAGCCGCCGAGGTCGAGCGGGAAATAGCTCACCGTCGCTTCGGGAAACGCCTTCCCCGCATTCTCGCGCCCCGCCATCGTGTTGACGCTGACGTGGACCTTCAGTTCCGGCCGGGTTTTCTTGAGCCGGGCGACGATGGGTTTGGCGAGGTTGACCTCGCCGACGGAAGCCGCATGAATCCAGACGGTCGGCGCCCCGGCTGAGGGCGGGACCCCGCCGAATCTTTCGCCGAGGTGATCCCGATACCGTCGGTCGGTCGCAATCTTGTAGAGCAGGAAGGGAGAGGCGAGGCAGCCGGCCGCGAGATATCCGAGATCGAGCAGCAAACCCATGATCGAATCACGAATTACGAATCACGGCCGGCGGCAGACGTCATGGTCACCCCTC
>DASQOM010000082.1:0-22310 GCA_035644495.1 Planctomycetota bacterium
GCATCCATCCGACCCGCATCGAGGAGATCACCGAGCAGACGAAGCGGGAGATGGAGGAGCACATCAACAACGTGGGCAAGGAGTTCCTGCGCGAGGCGGACATCATGAACGTCCACCCGAAGCTGGTCACGCTCCTGGGCCGCCTGAAGTACCGCACCAGCTACGGCCAGAACGTGCTGCAGCACGTGCGCGAGGTCGCGCACCTGTCGGCCGTGATGGCGGCCGAGCTCAAGCTCGACCAGCGCATCGCCCGCCGCTGCGGCGTCTTCCACGACATCGGCAAGGCGGTCGACCAGGAGTTCGAGGGCTCCCACCCGGTCATCGGCGGCGAGCTGCTCAAGCGCTTCGAAGAGCCCAAGGAGGTGGTCGACGCCGCCGCGAACCACCACAACGACCCCGACGCGAACTTCGTCTATACGGTGCTGGCCGCCGCGGCCGACGCCATCTCGGCCTCGCGCCCCGGGGCGCGGTCGGAGTCGCTCGACCGCTACATCAAGCGCATCCAGGAGCTCGAAACCCTGGCCAAGTCCCAGCCCGGCGTCACCGGCGTCTACGCGATCCAGGCCGGCCGCGAGATCCGCGTGCTCGTCGACTGCGACAAGGTCAGCGATCCGCAGGCGGTCACGCTCGCGCGCGACATCGCCAAGCAGATCGAGCAGCAGCTGACGTACCCCGGCGAGATCCGGGTCACCGTGATGCGAGAGAGCCGCTTCGTCGAATACGCGAGGTAGTCCTCCATGAAAGTCCGGATCCTGGCGATCGGCGACGTGGTCGGAAAGCCCGGGCGGTCGATCATCGTCAACCGCATCGGCGAGTACTGCCGGAAGGAGCTCGTCGACTGCGTCATCGCGAACGGCGAGAACCTCGCCGGCGGCAGCGGGCTCATGCCCGCCGAGGCGGACGAGCTGTTCAAGGCGGGCGTCCACGTCATCACGGGAGGGGACCACGTCTGGGGCAAGAAGGAGATCATTCCGTATATCGATCGGACGCCGGGTCTGATTCGTCCGGCGAATTACCCGGCCGACCAGCCCGGAAAGGGCTACACGATCGTCGAGACGCCAGGCGGGGCGAAGGTGGGCGTGATCCATCTGCAGGGCCGCGTGTTCATGAACACGCACTGCGACTGCCCTTTCGTCACGGCGAAGAAGATCGTGCAGGAGCTGCGGCAGAAGACGAACGTCATCGCGGTCGACATGCACTGCGAAGCGACGAGCGAGAAGGTCGCGATGGGCTGGTGGCTGGACGGACACGTGAGCTTCGTCTTCGGCACGCACACGCACATCCAGACCGCCGACGAGCGGATCCTCCCGCAGGGCACCGCGTACATCACGGACTGCGGGATGACGGGCCCCTACGAGAGCGTGATCGGGCGCCGCGTCGACCGCGTCCTCCACCGCTTCACCACCGGCATGCCGGCGCACTTCGAGGTCGCCACGGGCGACGTCCGCCTCTGCGGCGCGCTGGCGACGATCGACACGGGCAGCGGCCGGGCGCTGGAGGTCAAGCGGGTGGTCCTCCTGGAGGACGGCACGATCCGCTGATCCCCCGCAAACCGCGCATTCCGCGCTATAATAGTGCACATGCGAATGCGTCGACGGCTGCCGGGACGCGCGACCCTGAAGCGCTCCAATCCGCCCACGGTGACCGGCCCCAAGCCCGCCATCGTCACCGCGCCGCCCGCCTGGCGCATGCGCTGCATGTGCGGCGCCATCCTCGAGATCCTGGGCGCCGACGACGGCCGCCGCCGCACCTGCGAAGTCTGCAGTCGGCGCTTCGACGTGCACTACACCGAGGACATCGGCAGCGGCCGCAAGGGCGTCTCCCTGCATTACCTGACCGACGACCGCCGCTCCGGCGAGACGAGCACCGTCGGCGGCGGGACGACGTCGTTCAAGCTGCCCGGCCCCGATCCGTCGGGGGCGACGCACGGCCTCCTGATGGAGCCGGAGCTGCCGGATGAGGCTCACTTCCGCTGCCCGTGCAAGGCCCTGCTTGCGATCCCCAAGGCGCTGTACGAGAAGCGGTCGAAGTGTCCTTCGTGCGGGGCGCGGATGCTGATCTTCCTGCTCTACGACGCGGGATCGAAGTCGTTCACCCTGCAGCACTTCAGCCTGATCGACCAGAGCAGCGGGAAGACGCAACTCCTCAGCAAGCTCTAGCCGCGCGGGTCCGCGTCAGAAGTGGATACCGATGCCCGCGCTGAACTCCTTCGTCCAGCCGCGGACGGCCCCGGTCATGAAGGAATACTCCGCGTCCACCTCGACCTCGATGTTCCCCAGAAACAGGGCCCGGAACGACGCCTTCGGCCCGAAGGAGCCCGTGAGGACGTCGACCTCGTCGCGCGCAAGCAGCACGCCGCCGGGAACGAAGGTCTCCTCGTGCAGCCAGCCGACGCTCACCGCCGCGCCGAGGGACGCCTCGAAGTTCCAGTCGCGATAGCGCAGCGTGGGCCAGTAAGCGCCGAAGCGGAAGCCGTACGCGTCGCCGTTGAAGTCGACGGGCGTCCGGGTCTCCGTCACGCCGTTGGTGTGGACCAAGATCCCCTGGGCGCTGAAGGTGCCGTCGAAGTACGAGACGGAGAGGCGGAACATGTCCAGGTCGGCGGCGATGGTGATGGAGTCGCTCCGAAAGCTCTCCTGCTCCCATTCGAGGGATTCGAAAACGGGGGGATTGACGCCGTCGCTGAAGGCCGCCAGACCGTCGGGGACGTTGAGGTTGAGGCTGTTGCCGCCGTAGGGGCCGCCGGTGATGACGAGGCCGCGCCAGACGGGGTTCTGCCAGGTGAAGCCGAACTCCTCGGGGCCCCAGGGGCCTTCGGGCGGCGGCGGCTCCTTCTCCTGGATGCGGTGACGGTCGCGGGCGGCCTTGGTGTCGGGGATGGGCTGGGGCTGGGAGGGCGGGGGCTGCTGCTGGGCGGCCCGGGCGGTTTCCGCAAGGCCGAGGAGAAGGAAAAACGCCAAGAGGGGCCGGGGCATAGTAGCGAGGCATTCTAGCCAACTGTGGGCGATTCTTTGCTGGAGAAATGCGGTCCCGCCGCTTTTTCGCGCCGGCCTGCCCTTCATCCTGACTGATACGGAGCCCGCCCCGGGCCGTGGGAGGCGGAAGGCGTTCCCGCGGGGACATCGAATTGAGTACACAAACTCCGTCGCGGCCCCTACACTACCCCGCATGGCGCTGGCCGCCGAGTCGCTTCAGCCCTCCGAACGCAAGGTCCTCTCCGTCGCCGAGCTCACCCGGCGCATCAAGAAATCCATCGAGGACAGCATCCGGACCGTCTGGGTCGCCGGCGAGATCTCCAACTACCGCGGCCCCGGCCCCAGCGGTCACCTGTACTTCACCCTGAAGGACGCCGAGTCCCAGATCCCCTGCGCGATGTGGAAAGGCATGGCCAACCGCCTCCGCTTCGCCCCCGAGAACGGCATGGAAGTGATCGCCTTCGGGAAGGTCGACGTCTACGTCCCCTACGGCAAATACCAGCTCATCGTCGAGGATATGGAGCCCCGCGGCGTCGGCTCCCTCCAGCTCAAGTTCGAGCAGCTCAAGGAGAAGCTCCTCCAGGAAGGGCTCTTCGACGCCGCCCGCAAGCGGCCCCTCCCCTTCCTCCCCCGCGTCATCGCCCTCGTGACCTCGCCGACCGGCGCCGCCGTCGCCGACATGATCCGGACCCTCCGCTCCCGGCACGCCTCCCTCCACGTCATCATCTACCCCGTCAAGGTGCAGGGCGAAGGCGCCGCCGACGAGATCGCCGCCGCGATCGGCCACCTCAATCTTTCCATGCCGCACATCGACGTCATGATCGTCGGCCGCGGCGGCGGCTCCATCGAGGACCTCTGGGCATTCAACGAGGAGGTCGTCGCCAGGGCCATCCACGCCTCCCGCATCCCCGTCATCAGCGCCGTCGGCCACGAGACCGACACCACCATCGCCGATTTCGTCGCCGACCTGCGCGCGCTCACCCCCACCGACGGGGCCGTGAAGGTCGTCCCGCGCCTCGAGGATCTCGAGATCGCGCTGGCCGACCTCGACGCGAAATTGCGCCGCGCGCTCCGAACCCGCGCCGACCTGGCGCGCTCCCAGCTGGACGGACTCCGCGACGGCCGCCAGCTGGGCCGGGTCGAGGAGCTCCCCGCGCAGCTCGGGCAGAAGCTCGACGACTTCGCCCAGCGCCTCGACGTCGCCCTGGGCCAGGCGTCGACGCACCTGCGCGACCGGCTCGACCTCCTGGAGTCCTCCCTCGAGGGCGGCCTCCCGCGCCTGGTCGAGTCGCGGCGGCACCGCGTCGAGCACCTGACGGACCTCCTCCGGGCGGACGCCCGACGGACGCTGGAGGGGGCGAAAGCGCGGATGGGCCAGGCGGCGGCGTCGCTCGAGGCGCTCTCGCCGGTCGCCATCCTCGGGCGGGGCTATTCGATCACGAGACTCGAGCGCACCCAGGAAATCCTCAGAGACGCCGCGCGCGCGAAGCCGGGGGACCGGATCTCGACGCGCCTCGGCGGGGGCAAGATCCTATCCAAGGTGGAGAACACGGAGCCATGACCGACAAGCCGGTGAAGAAAGAGAAGTTCGAGGACCATCTGAAGACGGTCGAGGACGCGGTGCGCGCGCTCGAGGGCGGCAAGCTGCAGCTTGAGGAGTCGATCGAAAAGTACGAAAGCGGCATCAAGGCGCTGCGCCAGTGCTACTCGATCCTCGAGCAGGCGGAGAAGAAGATCCAGTTGCTCGTGAAGGAAAAGGACGGCACGCTGTCGTCCAAGGACTTCGAGACGGCCCCCGAGGACAAGGCGGCGAAGAAGAAGGAATAACGGCCAAATCCCTCTTGACCGCCGGAGCGTCGATTCATTGAATATCCGTTCCGAATTTTCTCACCCGGGATATTCATGATCGATGCCACGACCGCCCGCGCGCTCGAGAAAGCCCTGGACCGCCATCTCCCGAGCCGCGGCGTGCCCGCCCGGCTGCAGTCGGCGATGCGCTATACGCTCTTCAACGCCGGCAAGCGCATTCGCCCCGCCCTGACCCTCCTGGTGTGCCAGGACCTCGGCGGCGACCTGCGCCAGGCCCTTCCCTCCGCCTGCGCGGTGGAATACATCCACACCTACTCGCTGATCCACGACGATCTTCCCGCGATGGACGACGACGACTTTCGCCGCGGGAAGCCGTCCAGCCACAAGAAGTTCGACGAGGCGACCGCGATCCTGGCGGGCGACGCGCTCCTGACGGCGGCCTTCGAGGCCATCGCCCGGACGCCGGACCAGACGCTGATCGGGCCGATGACCCTGGCGCTGGCCGAAGGGGCGGGCGCGGCGGGCATGGTCGGCGGCCAGCAGATCGACCTGGCGCCCCGGGCGGACGTCCACGAGATCCATGCCAAGAAGACGGCGGCGCTCTTCCAGGCCTCCTGCCACCTGGGGGCCCTGGCGGCGCGCTCGTCCAAGGCCGGGAACCTGGCGCGCTATGGTCTAAAACTCGGCCTTGCCTTTCAGGCGGTGGATGATATTCTAGATGCCTCCGAAGAAGGACGCAGGAACGTCGCCCGCATCTACGGGCTCAAGAAGGCCCAGGCTCTTGCGGCCCAAGAAGTTGCCGCCGCCAAGGCGGCTGTCCGTTTTATGGGGGTAAAAGGTGAGCGGCTCCGCCAAATCGCGGATTTCGTCCTCTCCCGAAAGCATTGAAATGAGCGTTCTCCACCGGATCAACGCCACCAATGACATCAAGAAGCTGGCTCCCGAGGAGCTTCCCGCCCTCGCCGCCGACATCCGCAAGCTCATCCTCGACAC
Organism: Planctomycetota bacterium; assembly: GCA_035644495.1. Lineage (GTDB taxonomy): Bacteria > Planctomycetota > MHYJ01 > MHYJ01 > JACPRB01 > JACQFK01. The sequence continues at coordinate 5,778 of DASQOM010000082.1, forward strand.
CGTCTCCAAGACCGGCGGCCACCTGGGATCCAACCTGGGGGTCATCGAGCTGACCCTGGCGCTGCATTATGCCTTCGACGTCACCAAGGACGTGATCGTCTGGGACGGCAGCTACCAGACCTACACCCACAAGATCCTGACCGGCCGGAAGGAGAAATTCCCCACCCTCCGCCAGTTCGGCGGCATGTGCGGATTCGGCTGGAAGCCCGAGAGCGACACGGACCCGTTCAACTTCGGCCACGTCGGCACCGGCCCCGGCGCCGCGCTGGGCGTCGTGATGGCCGACGAGAAGCTGGGCCGAAAGCGCAAGGTCATCTCGGTGATCGGCGACGGCTCCATGACGGCCGGCGTCGCGCTCGAGGCGATCAACAACATCGGCACCTCGGGCAAGCCGCTCCTCATGATCCTGAACGACAACGGCATGTCGATCGCGAAGACGGTCGGCTCGCTGTCGCTCTACTTCAACGAGCTGCGTTCCGCCCCCCTCTTCCGCGAGTTCAAGAACGAGGTGCACCGGCTGCTCGAGAAGCTGCCCTTCGGCGCGGGCCAGACGGCCGAGCACGTGCTCGACGCCATGCGCCGCGGCCTGACGCAGACCATCTTCCCCAACCTCTTCACGGGGCTGGGGATGCAGTACTACGGGCCGATCGACGGCCACGACATCAAGGGCCTGCTGACGATCCTGCAAAACGTGCGCGGCAACGACAAGCCGGTCGTGCTGCACGTCGTGACGCAGAAGGGCCTCGGCCATCCCGACGCCAAGTGCGATCCGTTCGCGATGCACAAGGCGGGCACGGCCGCCGCCGACTACAAGCTGGAGCCCGCGACGGCGTCCGCCCCCGCGGCGCCGAAGGTCAAGTCGTACACGACGGCGTTCATCGACGGCATGTGCGAGCTGGCGGCGAAGGACAAGCGCATCGTCGGCATCACCGCGGCGATGCCCGACGGGACCGGGATCATGGACTTCGGCAAGAAGTTCCCGGACCGGATGTTCGATGTCGGCATCAGCGAGCAGGTGGGCGTGGCGATGGCGGCCGGCATGGCGCAGGGCGGCCTGCGTCCGGTGGTGGCGATCTACTCGTCGTTCATGCAGCGCGCCTACGACATCATCTTCCAGGAGATGTGCCTGAACAATCTCCCGGTGGTGCTGGTGCTCGACCGCGCGGGCATCGCCGGCGAGGACGGCCCGACGCATCACGGCAACTTCGACATCGCGTACCTGCGCACCTTCCCCAACATGGTGTGCATGGCGCCGAAGGACGGGCGCGAGGTGAAGGAGATGCTGGCGCTGGCGCTGACGCTGAACCAGCCGTCGGCGATCCGCCTTCCGCGCGAGAACGTCCCCGACCAGTCGCGCTTCAAGCTGCCGCAGAACCCGGTGGCGCTCGGCAAGGGCGAGCTGCTCTCCAAGGGCCGGCAGGGCGCGATCCTGGCTTACGGCGTCATGGTCGACAAGGCCCTCGCCGCCCGCGAGATGCTCCTCAAGGAGGGCATCGACGTCGCGGTAGCCAATGCCCGGTTCGCGAAGCCCGTGGACGGCGAGCTGGCGACCTTCCTCGTGAAGGAATACCCCTGGGTGCTGACGCTCGAGGATCACGCCGCGCTGGGCGGCTTCGGCGGGGCGGTGCTCGAGGCGCTGTCGCTCCGGAACGAGGACGCCTCCAAGGTGAAAATCCATGCCATTCCCGACCGCTTCCTCCAGCACGCGGATCGCAAGGAGCTGCTGAAGTTCCTGCACCTGGATCCCGAAGGCATCGCCGACGTGGTCCGCATGATCGCGGGCGGCCAGGGGCGGCCGGCGCTGGACCCGAAGCAGCGGAAGCACTTCCTGTACGGGACCGGCGAGGAATAGACGGACGGAGACCGGCGTATGGCGACCCCCACTCCCCTCGAGCGGTGGACCGCGCGCGTGCCCGGCTACTACAAGGTCCGCCGGCCCAAGGCCGTCGTCATCCGCCACTACGGGATCGGCCGCATCGACGCGCAGGGCGTCCGCAGCTTCTTCGAACTGACGCCCGGCCGCTACGAAACCTCCGACGAGGCCGGCTACGCTCACGGGAACCCCATCACGGTGCTCGATTACAAGCCGCCGTCCGAGGGGCCCGGCCTGCACGAGCGCGTCGAGCAGCTGCGCGCGGCGCATCCTCGCTTCAACCTGTGCCGCAACAACTGCGAGCACGCGGTGAACGAGATCTGGGACGGACTGCACGAGAGCGGGCAGGTCCAGGGCTGGGCCTGGGCGCTGGCCGGCGTCTTCCTGGTCCTCTTCGCGAAACGCTGACGCGTTCCCAGACATCTGTTGCGCCCCGGGACCTCGGACGGTATATTCACGGCTCGCTCGGCCGGCCCGCGAGGGTCCGTCGGCGATGATTGTCACGGGGGCGCGTGGCGGAACTGGCAGACGCACAGGTCTCAGAAGCCTGTTCACGTAAGTGAGTGGAGGTTCGATTCCTCTCGCGCCCACCATCCTTCGCTCGCTGGAGCGAAGCGGCCAGCAGGCAGGCGGGCAATTCCGGAAGGATCCGTGGAACCCCGTCGTTCGTAGGAAGGGGGAGGACGCCGCCATGATCTCCAGGATCACGCCCATCGTCACGAAGGTCTATGACCTGCTCAACCGCTTCGAAGGCATCCCCATCCTGATCGTCCGCATCGTGCTGGGCGTGATGTTCGCGCAGTCCGGTTACGGCAAGCTGTTCAAGAACCACGAGGGCGTGGTCACCTTTTTCACGACGCTCGGCATCCCCTTCCCGGCCCTGAACGCCTGGTTCGTCTCCGGCGTGGAGTTCTTCGGCGGCCTCTGCCTGATCGTGGGCCTCGGCACCCGGATCTTCGCCCTGATGCTGTCGTTCACGATGCTGATCGCCACGCTGACGTCCATCCTGCCGGACCTGAAGAAGGACAACAAGTACGGCAACATCAGCGACCTATTCTTCATCCCGGAAGTCCTGACCCTGCTCCTGCTGGTGTGGATGGTCTTTTCGGGCCCCGGCTTCCTCAGCATCGACCACCTCCTCCGAAAGAAGCTCGCCCCGCCTCCACCAAAGTGACGGTCCCGTTGGTGGGAGGCTCCATAAAGCTTGCCTCGCCCTACCCATCAGGCATAAATCACTCAACGGGGGGGAGGAACCTGCTCAAGCGGATGAAGGCCGCTGGCCGATCATATTAGGCATGGGACCGTCCGCATGAAGAAGTACAACCTCCTCGTCACCGGCAACGACGGCAAGAAGTTCTACCAGAACTTCCATGTCATCGAAATGAGCCCCGAGGCCGCCAAGCAGTACCTCCTGGAGAACTTCCCCGTCGCCAAGATGAAGCCCACCATCACGATCACCGAGATCGAGGAGATGGAGGACGCCGAACTCTTCCTCCCCGGCGTCGTCTACAAGTCCGGCAAGGCCTACTTCAACCAGCAACCATGAAACGGGTCCTCATCACCGGCATCACCGGCCAGGACGGCTCTTACCTCGCCGACTTCCTCCTCGAGAAGGGCTACCAGGTCCACGGCATGGTCCGGCGCTCCTCCACCGAGAACTTCGAGCGCATCAACCACCTCCGACACCAGGTCACCCTCCACCAGGCCGACCTCCTCGACCAACTGTCCGTCATCGAGCTGATCAAGACCATCAAGCCCCGCGAGGTCTACAACCTGGCCGCCCAGTCGTTCGTCCCCACCTCGTGGAACCAGCCCGTCCTCACGGGCGAGTTCACCGCCCTCGGCGTGACCCGCATGCTCGAGGCCATCCGTCTCGTCGACCGGAAGATCCGCTTCTACCAGGCCTCGTCCAGCGAGATGTTCGGCAAGGTTCAGGAGACGCCGCAGACGGAGAAGACGCCGTTCTGGCCCCGAAGCCCTTATGGCGTCGCCAAGGTCTACGGCCACTGGATCACCGTCAACTACCGCGAGTCCTACGACCTCTTCGCCTGCTCGGGCATCCTCTTCAACCACGAAAGCCCCCGCCGCGGCAAGGAGTTCGTCACCCGCAAGATCTCCCACGCCGTCGCCTCCATCAAGCTCGGCCTCCAGAAGGAGCTCCGCCTCGGCAACCTCGACGCCAAACGCGACTGGGGCTTCGCCGGCGACTACGTCCGCGCCATGTGGGCCATGCTCCAGGAGAAGTCGCCCGACGACTACGTGATCGCCACCGGCGAGAACCATACCGTCCGCGAGTATCTCGAGATCGCCTTCAGCCACGTCGGGCTGAGCTGGAGGAAGTATGTCGTGATCGACCCCGCCCTCATCCGCCCCGCCGAGGTGAACACCCTGCTCGGCAACCCGGGCAAGGCGCGCCGCAAGCTCGGCTGGAAACCCCAGGTCAGCTTCCCCGAGCTCGTCCGGATGATGGTCGACGCGGACCTGAAGAAATTGAGCCACTGAGCCGGGCTTCCGCGGTACACTCACGGCTCGACCATGACCTCGGCCCTCGTCACCGGCGCGTTCGGCTTCGTCGGCCGCCATCTCGTGCGCGAACTTCGCGACGCCGGCTGGCGCGTCCGCACCGCGAGCCGGACCGGCCCCGCGGACCTGACCGGCGACCTCCTCCGCGTGCCCCTGCCCCGCCGGGCTTTCGACGTCGTCTTCCACCTCGCCGGCTTCTCCAGCCCGCAGGCCTCGCTGGAGCACGCCGGGGACGCCTTCGAAGGCAACGCGGCCGTCACGTCGCGGCTCGCCCGGGGGCTGCGCGCCGGCCGCTTCATTCTCGCGAGTTCCTGCCAGGTCTATGGTCCGCGTCCGGACCGCAGCACCGAGGAGAGCCCGCTCCGGCCCCGCACCCCTTATGCCGCAAGCAAACTGTGCGGCGAATCGCTGGCGCTGGCTTCGGGCCGGGACGTCGTGATCCTGAGGCCGTACAACCACACCGGACCCGGCCAGACCCCGGACTTCGTCTGTCCGGGCATCGCGCGCCAGGTCGCCCGTGCGGAGGCCGGCCTGGGACCCGCGACGATCGAGGTCCGGGCCCTCGCCCCGCGCCGTGATTTCTTCGACGTCCGGGACATGGCCCGCGCGTATCGGCTGGCGGCGGAGCGGGGCCGGCGCGGCGTGGTCTACAACGTGGCATCGGGCGACCCGGTCGCGATCGGGTCGATCGCGAAGATCCTCGCCGATTCGGCCCTGGTCCCCCTCCGCATCGTCGGCGAGGCCGGCGCGGTGGACCTGGTCTCGGGCGACAGCCGCCGCTTCCGTACCGACACGGGATGGGCGCCGCTCATCCCCCTGGAGCGCACGCTGGCGGACCTGCTGGACCACGAGCGGGCGTCCCTTGCACCGAACGCGGCGGCGCGAGCGTAAGAGTAGTCGAACCCCTTATACAGGAGCGGATCATGCGACGCACTCTGGTTCTCGGCATCCTTCTCGCCTCCTCCCTCTTCGCCCAAGCCCAGGAAAAGAAACCCGATCCCAAGAAGAAGGCTCCGCCCGAGCCCAAGACCTGGATGACCAAGAAGGGCGAGCTCCTGTGGGAGGAGAAGTGGGAAGGCACGGAGTGGCCGAAGGACTGGTATAAGGGCAAGGGCAACTGGCAGCCCGACTCGGGCCAGCTCAAGGGCGCCGAGCTGCCTGCCGATGCGCATCACGCGTACACGTCGCGCAAAGTCGCCGAGATCAACGTCGTCATCCAGTTCTCGTTCAAGCTCGACGGCGCCAAGTGGATGGGCGGCTTCTTCGACGGGAAGGAGCACGTCTCCGCGCTGCAGCTGAGCGCGGACGGCTTCAACATCAAGAAGATGTCCGGGATCGGGCCGACCTCGAAGAGCACCGAGCTGGACAGCAGCAAGGCGAAGCTGAACGACGGCGCCTGGCACACGGTGGTCTGGGAGGTTTACGGGAACGAGATGGTGGCGACGATCGACGACAAGGACATGGTTCTCGCGAAGGCGGACGATCTGTCCTCAAGCCGCGAGCACCTCGAGCTGAACACCGGCGGCGGCCAGTGGGGCCTCTTCAAGGACCTCAAGGTCTTCAAGGCCGAGCTGGACGACAAGTGGCCGAACAAGCGCGCCATCATCATCCAGTCTCTGAAGAAGAAGCCGGCGACGCTGGGCTATAAGTAAGCGCCGCGGTCAGCGGCGGAGCTCGTCGATTCTCCGCTGGGCATCCGCCATCAGGGGCCACTCCGCCGAAGCGGAGCGGATCGCCTGGTCGAAGGCGGTGACCGCCTCGATGCGATCGCCCTTCCCCGTCAGCGCGACTCCCTTCCAGTAGAGCGACGTCGCATCCATCCGGCGCAGCCTGGCCGCCTGCTCCAGGGGAAGCAGCGCCTCCTCCCAGCGGCTCAGCGAGACGGCGGCGACGCCCACCGCGAGCTGGAAGACGTCGTCGTGGCGGCCCTGGTCCAGCAGTCTGGGGGCAGCCGACAGCACTTCCGGGAAGCGTCCGGATGCGAAAGCGACCAGGAGCGTGGACACGTCCGCAACCTTGGGGGTGCTCAGGGAGCCCAGCACCTTCGCCGCCTCCTTGCGCCAGTCCTTGTCCTTCCGTCCGTCGAAATCCCGACGGAGCAGGACCCGGGCCAGTCCCAGCTTCGCCGCCGGAAGGGACCCGGCAGCCGTATACATCGTCTGCGCCTCGGCGTCCCGGTTCATGAGCTCCAGGCATCGCGCGATTCCAAGGCGCATTTCCGGACTCTCCTGCCCCTGCTCGTTCCGGACCATCCCGTACAACCCCAGGATTTCGGACGCCATCGCGTTGCAGCGGTCGAGCGGGACCTCCGGATCCGCGAACAATTGTTCGGTGCGGTTCAGCTCCTGGTCCACGACGTGAACGGCTTCCAGAATCCGGAGCCGCTCCTCCTTGCGGCCCCGCTGCCAGGCGATGATGCCGGTGATCAGCCAGGGCAGCGCGCCGGCGATGAGGATCGCGACGAGGGCCTTGGGGGTCGAGGGCATTCCGCCCCAGATCGGATCCAGGTGGCTCTCCAGTTCCCTCGCCATGTCCGACATCGACGGATAGCGCTTTGCCCGGTCGCGCTCCATCGCCTTCGCGACGATCCGGCGGAGCCCTCCCGGAACGCCCTTCAGCGCGGGCAGCGGGCCCTTGAGGACCTGGTTGGTGATCTCCTCGACGCTCTGGCCGCTGAAGGGCGGACGTCCGGACAGCAGGTGGTAAAGCGTCGCGCCGAGCGAGTACACGTCGGTGCGGGCATCGAGCAGGCCCCCCTGGATCTGCTCGGGGCTCGCATATTCCGGCGTCCCCGACACCGCCCAGCGGGAGGCTCCGCTGGAGTCCGGGATGGCCAGGCCGAAATCGACCAGGAAGACGCGGCCCCCCGTCTCCACCAGGATGTTCGCGGGCTTCACGTCCCGGTGGATGATTTTCATCTTATGGACGTGGACCAGCGCCTGGGCGATCTGGAGGGCGAGGCGCGCGGCGTCCTTGGGCGGCAGGGGCGTTTTGGGCGGCGTCCCGTCCACCAGCGGCATGACCAGGTAGGGCCGGTTCTCGTGCAGGCCGCGCTCGTAGATCGTCAGGATCCCGGGGTGGGACATCTGTCCGGCCATCTTGCCTTCGCGCTCGATGCGCTGGGTCGGGTGGCCGATCTCCTCCTTCAGGAACTTGACCGCCACCCAGCGGCCCAGCGAGCGATCCCACGACTTCCACACCTCGGCCATCCCGCCCATGCCGGCTCGAGCGACGAGGATGTAGTGTCCGAGCACGTTCCGCGGATCCTGCATGGCCTTCTGGGCTTCCGCGGGAAGCGCCGGATCGCGGAAGCGGGCCAGGTCTTGGGCCGTCAGGTACCCCCGCTCGAGGAGGATCTCGTCCAGGGGCCGGCCGGTCCGGTCCTGGATGGCCGCGCATTCCTGGAGCTGGTCGATCGTGATCCGCTTTTCGGCCAGCGCGCGATCCGCCAGCGGCCCTCCCGCGGAGGGAGCCAGGAAGCGGGAAAGGCCTTTGAACGCCCGGTCGTCGACCTTCATTGCCAGCCCTTGAAGAGCGCGTCGAGCTCCCGGCCCACCTGCGATTCGTCCTGGACGTAGTCGCGGATCTCGCGGGTCACGAGGACGCGAAGGGCGGAGCGCGCATCCTGGAGAAAGTGGCCGACCTGGGCTTCGGTCACGCGCAGCTCCGTGGCGATGCGTCGAACCGGAAGCTGGTCGAGGTGGAACTTGCGGAACGCCGCGAACACCTCGGGACGCAGATCCCGGGCGAGCCCGTCGAGCGCGCGTTCCAGGACCTCGCGAGCCCACTGGGACTCGAAGGCCGCCTCCGGATCCGCGACTTCCTGGGCGGATCCTCCCTCCGTCGGGGCGTCCAGGGAGACGACGACCTTTCCCCCTCCCCGCTTCTGGGCGTGGTCGGAGCGGTGCTCGTTGGACAGGAAGTTGCGGAGGGCGGCCAGCAGGAGCTTCCGGAAATTGCCCCGCTCGGCGGTCGCGCGCGCCAGGAGCTCCCCTTCCATCACGTGGACGAAGAACGCCTGGGTCAGGTCCTTCGCGTCCTCATTAGAGCGTTTCCAGGTGACGCGGACGAACTTGTAAACCGGCCGCCAGTAGGTCTCGATCATCCGGCTGAGGTATTCCTGCATCCTCGAGTCGTGCGGGTCCCGCAGGTGGGAGAGCAGGCTCCAGGAGGTGGCCGGAAAACGGCTCTGACCCTGGTGCAGGGCGGTGTCCTGGTTACCCATGTCGATCGGGGACCTCAGAGCAAGTATAGCGTCCCGTCGATGGGTGGGACTCCGGAAGCGTCATCGTCCGCTCCGCGGAGTCCCCATCCCGCCCGCCGCGGCGGGGTTATTGCGCGGACCGATAGGAACCGGACCCGCCCGCGCCCCAGTAATCCATCATGAAGATCGTGCGGCTGATCGACACCGCCTTCGGGAAGCCCGGGATCTTCACGCTCGACGCGCCGAAGGAACTGTCCCAGTCCCAGTTCCGGTTCGGAGGGCTGTAGACGTTGCCCTGGCCCCAGGCGCCCGTGGCGATGGCGCTGGTCCAGAGGTTGATAAGCGAGCCGCGGTAGTTGCACTTGATCCCGCCCCAGTTTTCATGGAAGCGGGGCAGGTTCTCCAGGCCGCCGCTGTATTGGCCGGTCGAATTGATCGTCGGGACGTTGCCGGTGATCATCGCGAAGTTGTAGTTCGTGTCGCTGGCGGTCGGAGGGGCCCCGCCGGCCGTCTTCGATCCGTTCCAGCTGTTCGAGAGGAGATTGACCGCGTCGGCGATGACCGCCGCGTTCACCTTCTGATACAGCTGACCCGAGACCGGATCGGTGGTCGTGCCGTTGGGCGCATTAAAGTCGCCCTGGACGTACACCGGACCGTTCGACACGATGTTCAGGGCGTCGATGTTCGGATTGGTGTTGGTGCTCAGGTTCTGCCCGTTCTGGAAGACGAAGCCCGAGGATTGCGCCGGCGCCGCCGGAGGAACCAGCTGGCCGTTGACCATCGAGGGGGTTCCGTTCCGGGCATCGGTGGTGTAGAGAATGCCGCCGCTGGGAAGATACCCCGAGGTCTTCAGTTTTTTCATGTCCACGACGGTGGTATTCGAGGCCACGCTCTGGGACTGGCGGTTGTCGGCGATCGTGCTCTGCGTGATGGCCCCCGCGGAGGTCAGGGCGTTGGTCACGTCGACCTGGCCCGTCCCGTTGTTGTACATGGCCGAGACGGTTCCCGTGGTGGAGACCGAGATGACCAGGCCGCTGCTGACGCTGCCGCCGCTGCTGCTGGGGTTCTTCGCCCACTCGTAGTAATTGCCTCCCGTGCCTCCCGCCGTCGCCGGGGGCTGGATGCTGCCGATCGGAGGCGTCGCCATCTGCTGCGCCCCCGTGGCGCCGTTCTTCACGGTCGGATAGATTCCGGCCGTCTGGGAATTCGCCGCCCAATTGGGGTCGGCCACGGTGGTACCGCCGCTCGTGGAGGCGCTCTCCAACGTGTTGCTCCAGGGGGTGCTTCCGACCCCGATGGCGCCCGGAGCCGGAGTGCCGGGAATCGGCGGATGCAGCGTCACCGGGCCGGCGTTGTCGGTATAGGAGCCGTTGTTTTTGCGGTGACGATAAATCTGCCCCACCGCTCCGACATAGTCGGTGTTGAGGTCGATGCTCGTGCCGCCGCCCAGATACAGGTCGGTGTTGGTATGGACCTTCCCGTTGCCGACGAAGGCCGGACCGGGGAGGAACTCGAGGTCGCCGTTGTAGAAGGCGAAGAAGGGCAGCAGGGACTGGTTGAGCAGCTCGATTTCACGGGTGATCTTCACCTGGGTCCCCTTGGCCAGCAGCGACTTGTTGCCCGGGGTGTCCAGGGTCCTGACCCGGCCGTCGATGACGATCGAGTAGAAGTTCTTGTCCTGCGTGTTGCCCACTCCGACGCCGGCCAGGTTCCGGAAGTTCACCACGGTGTAGGTGAACGGGATCGCGTTGTACCCGTCATTGATGGTGATCGTGCCATGGAGGTGGAGCTGAAGGGATTCGGGCTGATTGGCGGCCACGGCCGAGGTTACATTAGCGGCGCTGGCCTGCTGCCAGGTGGACCCGTTCAGGTAATACCATTCCCAATCCGACACCAGACCTCCCATCGTGACCGGAGTGCCGCCCGTCGTTGAGGACCTCGGCGCGCCGGCCACCGTAACCGGATTGCTCGGCATGATATAACCGGTCGTGGCGTTCTTCAGCATGGCGGCCACCTGCTCAATGGCGGCCTCGCCAAGATAGTAGGACTTGGTCCGGAAGCGGACGACGTCCGAAGACTGTCGCTCGGTGACGCTGAGCAGGAAAAACGCCGAGGCGATGCCTCCGACGAGAATGACGACGACGAGCATCGAGATGAGCGACATGCCCAGTTCGGAGCGGCGGCCCAGTTTGAGGTTCATAGCATCGACTCCCTTCATATCCATTCCGTCAGTTCTGGCTCTGTCCGACGGAACGAAGATTCACCGTAATGGACTGCATCGCCTTGTACGCGTTGATCAACTGCTTGTTCTTGTTGTTGATATTGTTCTTCCACATCCAGAGGGTCACCCGGAGCTGGTTCAATCCCAGAGAGCTGTCGCGGAAGTCCGAGCCGCCGGCTCCGCCGGTCAGGTAGTAGTTGGAGCTCACATACGACGCGAAGACGATGCGTTCGACGTTGTACGCCAGGACCGTCCTCCGGATGATATACCGGTTGGGAAGCGCGCTGAACTCGCGCAGTTCCAGCTGATTCGGCCCCGCAACGGTCGCGCCTCCACTCATTTCAAAACTGGCCGTCGGGACCAGAACAATGGCGTAGACGTCCGTCTGCCGGTCCGCCAGCGCGGGACTCGCCCCCGGCACGGAGGGCGAGGTTGAGTAGTAGCTGTAGAGTGTCGGCGAAATGCCCCAGGTTACTACCCCGTTGGGATCGACAGGGCAGCCGGTTTCGTCGATCGGATTCTCCACCGTTCCGGCGGGGGCCGCGGCCGGATAGTACCAGGGAGTCGGCCTCGGGAGCTGGAAGGCGATTTCATTCGATTGCCCGTAGTAGCCGTCCGTATCGTTCGACGGCGCAAGATGTACCACGGCGTCGTTCCACAAGGTAGTGACCCCGCCTCCGGGAGGCGTCTGATAGGTCGCCAGGTTCACGAACGTATAGCCGGCGGGGAAAGAGCCCGGGGTCGTGTCGAGGGCAAAAACGGGATAGTTTCCCGGCGCCCACGCTACCGTGGAAATTCCGGTGGGGCCGGTCATTTTCAGCAGGTCCGAGATCTTGCGGAGGGCCTGGGCCGCTTCAAGCTGGAGCTCCAGCCGGACCCGGTTGTCGTCATCGGTCTTGAGCATGTTCGACACCACCATCCAGGTGGCGACCATGAGCACCACGCTGATGCAGCTGGCGATCATCATCTCGACAAGGGAGAAGCCCCGCTGACCGGAATGCGTGTTCATCTGGCAGCCCTTATCATGTAGATCTCATCCTGCTGGTAGTACCCCTTCGTCTTGTACTTGATGTGAATCTTGTAGCTTGTGCTGTCGGCGGTCGAGGTTACGATCTCGATCCAGACCTGCTCCTCCCGCAATGGCTTTTGATGGTTCGGGGCGGTGGTCGACCAGTATTTCTCCAGGGGATGGACCTGCCCGCCGGGGGTCAGGTTGGGAGGATTATTGGCATAGCCGGAAACGCCGTTGGACGTGGGACCATTGGGATAATTAAGGAGGAAATTCGAGTACGCCTGCCCAAGCGTATCTTCGACGGCCGATTGCATATCATAGGTCGCCAGGAGCTGCTCCCGGGTGGTGGCCGACAGGCCGGTGGAGCTGGTCATGATGCTCATGAAGGCCAGCAAAACGAACGACAGGACGGCCATGGAGATCATGATCTCGACCAGGGTGAAACCGGCCCGGCGGATTTTCGCCTTCATGTCGCCATCCTTCATGAGTTTTCCTAACCCACTATACACGGCAGCGCGGGATTTCAGCAGGAATCCCATCAAAAATGCACGATGGTAACCGCTTGGGCTCCAAGAGTCTGCATCTGTCTCTCGGGCCGGCCCTCCGGAATTCGGACGACTCGATTAATTGATTGAAGTCGCTTCCATCCCCGCCCGTGTTATGATTGCTCCGTGACCTCGGAGGATCGATGAAATCATCTCTGCTGCTGGGCCTCGTCGCCGCATGCTCCCTGCTCTCCCAAGCGGCCGCCCAGGACGACCGGCGCTTCACCGAATTGCAGTTCCACCGGGTCCACCTCCGCAATGGAAACTTCCTCGACGGCGAGCTTCTGAAACAAACGGACAAGCTTGTCCTCCTCCGCGTCCCTTCCGGGGAGATGACCGTCCGGATGGATCTGGTGGATCGGGTCGAATTCGTCAAGATGAAGAGCTACAACGAGGCGCCCAACATCCTGGCGAAGGTGCCCGCTTCCTCCGGCGCCACCAAGAACACCCCGCCTCCTCCCATTCGCCCGCGCACGACGCCGGCGATCACCAGCACGTCGATCAAGCTGGATCCGCAGACCGAGGAGGCGGTACAGGCGGCGCTCGCGGATTATTTCAAAGCCGACATCGAGCTCAGACAGTCGATCCTGAACAAGCTGATCGGCATGGGGGGCAACGTCCCCGCTTATCTGGTCAGCATCATTTCGCGCTTCGAACGGGACCAGGTCGGCACGATCCTTCAGACCGTATCGCAGACCAAGGACGCCGGACTGATCCCCGTCCTGGCGGCGCATCTGGAGAGCTCCGACACCAGCCTGCGGCAGAACGTCATCATGGCGATGGGAGCGATCGGCAACGAATCCGCGATCCCCTATCTCAGCGTCGCCCTCAAGGATGCGGATCCTGCGGTGCGGTCCGCCGCGGTGACGGCGATCGCGCTGACCCCGGCGCCAAGCGCTTTCGACGCCCTTCTGCCCCTGGTCGGGGACGCCGACAAGGACACGCGGAGGCGGGTGATCGCGACGCTTCACGAACAGGCCACGAAGTACTCGCGCCAGAGGGAACTGGCGGACGCCATCTCCAACGCGCTGCGGGGCGGCAGCGACGAGGCGCGCATGGATCTGATCGACGCGGCCGCGCGGGGCAATCATCGGACGCTCTGGGGCGCCCTGACCCCCCTGCTCCGGGAGGATTCCGCCGAGATCCGGAGGGTGAGCGCCCTGGCTCTGGGAACGCTGGCCGTGCCCGAATCCGCCGACGCCGTTCTGAGCGCCGTGCTGACGGAGAAGACCGAATCGGTGCGGACGGCCCTGGCTGGGACGGTACAGAAACTGGGCATACTCAAGGCCGGTGGCACGTTGATCAGCTGGATGGAACAGGGAACGATCGAGACGAAGCTTGCCGCGAAGTCCGCGCTGTCGGCGCTGGCGGGTCAGAACCTTGGCGACGATCTGCTCAAGTGGAAGGAATGGTGGGAGAAAAACCAGCCCCAGTAGACGTCCCGGCTCCGCTCAAATCAGTTTAGTTACCCCTTGATTCCCGCAAACCTTTTGCTAAGATAGCCGCCCCATGAAGAAAGACATCCACCCCGACTATAAAGAGGCGCTCGTCACCTGCGGCTGCGGGAACTCGTTCACGACCCGCTCCACGCGCGAGAAGATCGCCGTCGAAGTCTGCTCGAACTGCCACCCGTTCTACACCGGCAAGCAGAAGTTCGTCGACACCGCCGGCATGGTCGAGAAGTTCCAGCGCAAGTGGAAGGGCGAGGCCGCCCAGAAGGCCCACGCCATCGCCAACCCGCCGCCCAAGAAGTCCAAGCTCCTCCAGATGGCCCGGGCGCAGCAGACCATCGCCGCCACCCTCGGCGTATCCAAGCAGGCGACCCCCGCCCCCGCTCCGGCCCCGGCCGCTCCTGCCCAGGCGCCCGAGCAGAAGCCCGCGGCAGCCCCCGCCGCCAAGGCTCCGGAGGCCAAGCCCGCCGCCGGCCCCGCCAAGAAGGCCTAACCCCGCGGTTTTCGCCGACAGAGATAGTCTATGCTCGATCAGATCAAACAAAAGTCCGCGCGCTTCGACGACATCGAACGCCTCATCCAGGATCCCGCCGTCATCTCCAACCCCACCCAGTACGGCGCCCTGATGAAGGAGCGCAGCCAGCTGCTCAAAGCCGTCCAGCCCTACAAGGACTTCGAGTCCGTCCAGAAACAGAAGAAAGAGGCCGAGGCCCTGCTGACCGACCCCGACCTCAAAGCCGAGGCCGAAGCCGAAATCGCCACCCTCGCGAAGCGCGAGGCCCAACTCCTCGCCGCCCTCGAGGAAATGGCCCTCTCGAGCGACGAGACCAGCGCCCGCAGCGTCATCATGGAGATCCGCCCCGGCGTCGGCGGCGAGGAAGCGGCGCTGTTCGCCGGCGAGCTCCTCGAGATGTACACCCGCTTCGCCGGCAAGAAGGGCTGGGACGTCCAGTTGATGGACGTCGCCCACAGCGACCTGGGCGGCCTGAAGTACGGCACGATCGCCATCGAGGGCGAAGACGTCTACAAGTACCTCCGGTTCGAGACCGGCGCCCATCGCGTCCAGCGGGTGCCCCGCACCGAAGCCGCGGGCCGCATCCATACGTCGATCGCGACGGTCGCCGTCCTTCCCCAGGCGGAGGACGTCGAGATCGAAATCAATCCGCAGGACGTCCGCACCGACACCTACTCGGCCGGCGGCCCGGGCGGCCAGCACGTCAACAAGACCCAGAGCGCGGTGCGCCTGACGCATATCCCGACCAACATCGTCGTGCAGTGCCAGGACCAGCGCTCGCAGACGCGCAACCGCGACCTGGCCTGGAAGGCCCTCAAGTCGAAGCTGTACGAGCACTTCGAGGAGCTGAAGGCGAAGGAGCGCCGCGACATGCGCCGAACGCAGGTCGGGACCGGCGACCGCAGCGACAAGATCCGGACCTACAATTTCCCCGACAGCCGCATCACGGACGCCCGGCTCGGGGCGTCGGGCTCCGTCCACAATCTGCAAACGTTCCTCCAGGGCGACATGGACGAGCTGATGGACCGCCTGCTCAAGTGGGAGCGCGAGGAAAAACTCAAGGCGCTCGCGAAGAAGGCGTGAACCAGCTCGACGAAGCGCGCAAGTTCCTCGTCTCCTGCGGCATCGCCCATCCCGACGACGACATCAAGCTGATCGCCGCCTATTGCGCGGACCTTCCGCTCCGGAACGCGCTCGGCGCGCCGCCCCCCGAATTCACTCCGGGACAGGAGGCCCGCTTCCGCCGCTTCATCGCGCGCCGGGGCGAGAACCGCGAGCCCGTCCAGTACCTCGTGGGCAGCGAAGAGTTCCTGGGCCTCGAGCTCAAGGTCACGCGCGCGACCCTGATCCCGCGGCCGAGCACCGAGGCGCTCGTCGAGAAGGCCGGCCGGCCGTCGACCTTCATCGATGTCGGCACCGGCTCGGGCGCCATCGCCGTCGCGCTGGCCGTCCGCGGCGCCCGCGGCACGGCGACCGACGTTTCGCCGCTCGCGCTCGACGTCGCCCGGGAAAATGCGCGCCGGCATCACGTCGAGGACCGTATCACCTTTGTGGAAGCGGATCTCTTCGCGGACGGGGCCTATGATCTCGTCATTTCGAACCCGCCTTATGTGTCCACGGCGGAGATGGTCGAGCTTCCCCCCGAGGTCAGGCACGAGCCGGCCCAGGCGCTGTACGGGGGCTCGGACGGGCTCGACGTCATCCGCCGCGTCATCGCGGGGGCGCGGTCGAAGGCGTCGCGGCTGCTGCTCGAATTCGGCGCCTCCCAGGCGGCGGCGGTCCGCGAACTGGCTTTACAGGCGGGCTGGAAGAACGTCCAGATGTCGAAGGATCTGGACGGCTTCGACCGCGTCCTGGAGGCCACCGCATGAGCGCCCTGCCCCTGCTCTTCGCCGCGCTCCTGGCGGCCTCGGACGTGCAGAAGCAGGTCAAGGTCACGTGCCCGGTCGACGGCACGAAGTTCGAGGCGACGGAGATCGCGGGGACGAACCACTGGGGCGGGCGCGACGCCGACGGCTGCCCTCACGCGTACAACACGACGCCGCTGGAATCCTGGGTCTGGGTCTGTCCGGGGTGCCGGTTCGCGGGGCGGAAGAAGGACTTCGAGGGGCCGCTGCCGGATGCGGACAAGAAGGCCCTCCTGGACGGGTTGAAGCCGCTGGTCGAGATCCGGAAGGACGCGAAGCAGTC